>CAUCNB010000028.1:0-24712 GCA_958444075.1 uncultured Collinsella sp.
CGTCTACCTGGACGCCTAACCAAGACCACCACAAAGGCGCCTGTCCCCTTTGTGGTGGTCTTGGTTAGGCGTCCAGGTAGACGCGCTGGGGACGGTTGCGGTGTCGGGCGAAGATGATGAGCGCCAGACCCGCGATTACGAGCGGCAGGCTCAGCAGCTGACCCATGGTGATGACGCCGCCCAGCAGATAGCCCAGCTGCGCATCGGGCACGCGCACAAACTCAATCAAAAAGCGAACGATGCCGTAGCCCATCACAAAGACGCCCATAAACGTACCCTGGGGCAGCAGTGGCTTTTTGCGGCTGAGCACCTGCAGAATGCAAAAGAGCACGATGCCCTCAAGAAATGCCTCGTAGAGTTGGGAGGGGTGACGCGGCATCTCGCCCGCAGTCCCGCCAAAGACCACGCCCCATGGCAGATCGGTCGGCTTGCCCCACAGCTCACCGTTGACAAAGTTGGCACAACGGCCCAGGCACAAGGCCAGCGGCGCGCCGATGACGGCAAGGTCGGCAATGGTCCAGGCGTCGAGCTTATACATGCGGCACACGATGATGCCGCCGATAATGCCGCCCACCAAGCCGCCATGAAAGCTCATGCCGCCTTCGTTGGTGGCAAAGATCTCGAGCGGGTGCGCCCAGTAGTAGCCATCACCGTAAAAGACGACGTAGAACAGGCGCGCACCGATAATGAGGCCAAAGACCACGCCGACCACGACACTCGTCAGGTCGTCAATCGTGATGTTAAAGCCCCAGCGACGCTGTGTGCGGTACATGACGACCGCCGTGAGCAGAGCGCCGACCACGTAGGCTAGGCCGTACCAGTAGATAGTGATGGGGCCCGCCGAGATCGCGACAGGATCAAGCATATGGTAGAAGTCGTTGAGCATGTCGACCCTCCTACTCCCTACATACAAATGCGGCCGCGGGCCTTGCGCTCGCAGCCGCATATTTGGGCGTAACGTCTATGCGGAGTATGCCGTCCGCAGCTTTCGCATCTTAGAACGGCGCGTACTCGTCGTACAGGTCGTCGGTCTCGCCGGAGGCATTGACCTGCTCGACACGGGTAACGCCGGGCACATGCTCCTTCAGGATGCGCTCGATACCCATAGAAAGGGTTAGCGAGCTCATGGGGCAGCCGGCGCAGGCGCCCTGCAGCTCCAGCTTGACAACACCCTCGTCGTCGACGCCCACATACTCCATATCGCCGCCATCGGCCTGCAGGTTGGGGCGAATCTCTTCAAGAACCTTCTTAAGCAGCTCTTCGTTAACAGCCACAGGGGCTCCTTTCTCACAATAACGCGGGCACGCCCGCGGACAGGGGCTATGTTACTACAGCCATGTACCCGCTTAGGCGCCAGCCATGCGTGCGGACACGACTTTCACGAGCAGTCAATTTGGGACGGGGCTCTTTTGGCTGTTTTGCCGCCAGCTGGCGTTGGCACGCGCTACTGCCGAGCCTGTCCCCCGGTACCAATCTGGACATCGACGATGACCTGGCGGTAGCTGATGCCGCAGGAGTCGAGAATGCGGCGGCTGATACGGCCGTCATCGGTGTCGGCATACTTATTGTCCAGGTAGACGACCTCGCCCACGCCCACCTGCGCCAGGATCTTGGCGCAGTCGTGGCACGGGAACAGCGTGACGTAAACCGTGGAACCCTCGAGGTCCTTGAGCGAGCCACGGTAGTTGAGCACGGCGTTGGCCTCGGCATGGACCACGTAGTTGTGCTTGTCCCGCAGCGGGTCATCGCTCGTACCCCACGGGAAAAAGTCGTCGTTGAGCGCCGAGGGCGTGCCGTTGTAACCCACCGAAAGGATGCGGTGGTTGGTGCTGGCGATGCACGCTCCCACCTGCGTGTTGGGGTCCTTGCTGCGGCGCTGCGCGGCGATGGCCACGCTCATAAAGAACTCGTCCCAGCTAATAACGTCGCGGCGCTTGCCCGACGCGGTTTGATGAAGATCGTCCGACATGGCAGACACCTCCGCAATCGCAATAGTTTGGCCCATTGTAGCAGGTGAAAGGTAGGGGCGCTTATCCCACCAGCCCCTCGCCCTACGCGCGGCGGGGCTTTTGGTTGATGCGGTAGAGCTCGGCGAGACCCCGCAACGTCAGCGCGTCGTCTACCGTCAGGCTATGGCCGACCAGCGCCGCAAGTGCCTCGGCATCGTCGCCGGTAATGACGATGGGCACATCGCCCTCCCCCGCGGCCTTGGTCGCGCGCATCTCGGCAAGCACCATGTCGAGCATTCCGTCGATGCGGGCTACCTCGCCCAAAACCACACCCGAGCGCATGGCCTCGCGCGTGTTGCGTCCGATGACGTGCGTTGGCGCCGAGGGCTCAACCTGGGGTAGGCGCGCTGCTGCCGCCGAAAGCGAACGGGCGCCGAGGGCCAGGCCTGGCGCGATAACGCCGCCCACAAAGGTACCGTGCGCGTCGATGACCTCGATATTGGTCGTCGTGCCCAGGTCAATCACGATGCACGGCGAGCCGTAGACGGCGCGGGCCGCCACGGCATCGGCGATGCGGTCGGGACCGATCTCGGCCGGGTCATCGTAGTGCACAGGCATGCCGGTCTTGAGACCCGGCCCCACGGTGAGCACGCGCCCCGTGCAGGTGCGGGAAAGCGCCGTCTTCCAAGGGCGCTCGAGCGCCGGGACTACACAGCTCAGCACGGCCGCGGCGGGTGCAAGCACCCCGGGCACACCTGCATCGGCGGCGAGCGCGCCCATGACCTGTACAAGTCGCATGCGTGCCTCGTCGGCCGTAATGCTCGACGGCGTCGTGATCTCGCATGTCGCAAGCGGACATTCCTGCGCCGCGGCCGAATCCTCTGCAAACAGGCCAAAGCGAATGAACGTGTTGCCCACGTCGACCGTCAATATATATGCGCACCCATTAAGCATCGTCGGCGCTCCTTTCGTCTGCCCAGCAGTATATCGCCTACCTAAACCAGTCATCCCAAAATGGCTAGGTTGCGGCTATACTGATGCGCGGTCGTACGCGAGCTCACGCGGCGGCCCTTGGTAACCCGACTTCCCGCGCCGTATCCGTAGCGGCGCTTGCGGGGGAAGCGGATATACGCAAAGGAGTTCTATATGAGCAATCCCTCGAACCGCGCCTCGATGCGCGGTCAACTCACGCTGCGCGGCGTCGTCATCGGCGTCCTTGGCTGCGTGATCATCACGGCAAGCTCGGCCTACACGGCCCTCAAGATGGGTGCACTCCCCTGGCCGATTATTTTCGCTGCCGTCATCTCGCTGTTCTTCCTGAAGCTCATGGGCAACGCCAGCCTCAACGAGGCCAACGTCACCCACACCATCATGTCCGCGGGCGCCATGGTCGCCGGCGGCCTGGCGTTTACCATCCCGGGCGCCTGGATGCTGGGCTATGCCGACCAGATCAGCTGGCTCGACATGTTTATCGTGGCGCTCGCCGGCACCATCTTGGGCCTGCTGGCAACGGCGCTCATCCACCGCCACTTTATCGTGGACGCCGCGCTGGAGTTCCCCACCGGCAACGCCGCAGCTCAGACTCTGCGCGCCACCGAGGCAGGCGGCAAGACCGGCAAGCAGCTCTTTGGCTCCATGGCCATCGCCGGCATCTACAGCGTGCTTCGCGACGCCCTGGGCGTGGTGCCCAGCATGCTGTGCACGCTCAATATCCCCGGCGTGACCTTTGCCATCTACAACTCGCCCATGTTGCTCTCCATCGGCTTTTTGGTGGGCTTCGCCCCGGTCGCTTTCTGGTTTGCCGGCGCGCTGCTAGGTAACTTTGGCATCATCGTGGGCGGCACCGCTGCCGGTCTATTCGACGTTGCGACTGCGCAGGGCATCGTCAAATCGCTCGGCATGGGTCTCATGATGGGCTTTGGCGTCGCCGTCGTCCTCAAGGACATCCTGCCGCAGGTCGCCGGTATCGTCCGCGGTCTTGCCGCCGACAGCTCCACCGACACCGACGAGCAGTCGCTCATCTCGGGCTCCCTTAAGCTCGACGCCGGCATCATCGGCCTGGGCGCTGCCGCCATCGCCGTGATCGTCGCCATCGCGCTCGACCTTGGTCCCGTCCCGGCCGTCATCGTGACGCTGTTCACCTTTGTCACTACCATTATGAGCGCACAGAGCTGCGGCCAGACGGGCATCGACCCCATGGAGATCTTTGGCCTCATCGTCATGCTCATCGTGGCTGCCTTCGCACAGATCGCTCAGGTCAAACTGTTCTTTATCGCCGGCATCGTGGCCGTGGCGTGCGGCCTTGCGGGCGACGTCATGAACGACTTTAAGGCCGGCGCCGTGCTGGGCACCAACCCGCGTGCGCAGTGGATCGGCCAAGCCATTGGCGGCATCGTGGGCGCCCTGGTCGCCGCCGCCGTCATGGTCGCGCTTGTCACCGCCTATGGTCCGGACGCCTTTGGTCCCGACAAGAGCTTTGTGGCCGCGCAGGCAAGTGTGGTCGCTACCATGGTCTCGGGCATCCCGAGCGTGCCGTGGTTCGTTGGCGGCTTTATCGCCGGCATCGTCATGTACTGGCTCGGCATTCCGGCCATGATGATTGGCCTGGGCGTGTACCTGCCGTTCTACATGTCACTCACGGCATTCCTGGGCTCCTGCGTCAAACTCGCCTACGACAAGTGGTCCGCCCACCGCGACGCCACCGCTGGTCTTTCTGACGAGGAAAGGGCTGCCAAGGACGCCGCCTTCCAGGAACAGGGCTTGGTTGTCGCCAGCGGCCTGCTCGGCGGCGAGTCAATCGTCGGCGTTATCCTGGCGTTTGTCTCCGTGGGCTTAAGCCTGCTGGGATAGGCCGAACAACAACGCACCAGCGCAGAGCGCGGGGTCGGATCCAATCCGATCCCGCGCTTTTTTGTATCTGCCGAAACCCTCGGCCGCAACGCATTTGCTACGCACCCGTTTTCCCACTCGCTTAAGTTCCACGCCAAGATGACCGCGCCGCCCCTCACGGTGTAGAGTACATGCTGCGAACACACCCGCGCTCCCGCGGCAATACGAGGTGGATATGGAACTCGACAAACAACAGATCAAGCGGCTGCGCGAGCGCCATCATCGGCGCCATGGCATCCGCCCCGCCCACAGCGAAGCGGCTGAACAGGCGCATCGCTTCCTAAAGCGGGCGTTCAACATTCGCGAGGGTCGCGCACCCTATCACGTGATCCGCAAACGCTTTGTAAACGGGGCGCGCCTGACCGGCTCGCACCTGTGCATCCTCATCATCGCCATGCTCATCGCAAGCATCGGCCTCGATATCGACTCGGACATCGCCATCGTGGGCGCCATGCTCATCTGCCCGCTCATGGGCTCGGTTCTTGCCATGGCATACGGCATCGCTACGCTCGACCGCGAGATTACCGTCGAGGCCGTCGCGGGCTTGGCTCTACAGATGGCCTTTTGCCTGGTCACGTCTACGTTGTACTTTAAGCTCTCGCCCCTTGGCACCACCACGGCCGCCATCATCGACAATTCGACACCGACTGTGTGGGACCTTGCCGTCGCGCTCGCGGGCGGCTTTGCGGGTGGCCTGGGCAACTCGCGCGACCAGGAACCCGCCACGCTCATCGCCGGCGTGGCCGTGGCGACCGCGCTCATGCCGCCCCTGTGCGCGGCGGGCTATGGCATCGCCATCGCAAGCGGGCCACTGTTTCTCTCGGCGCTTTATGAGTTTGGCATCAACGTTGTCTTTATCGCGCTGGCGGCCGAAGCCGTTCTGCTTCTTTTGCGCGTGCCGCTCAAGCGCGACCTGAACGGCGACGGTATTGTGACTGCTGAAGAAAACGCCGAGGTCGACGAGCTATCGCGCAAGGTGCGCCGCCGCATCATTGTGGGCACGGTAGTCTTTGCCATCCCCTGCATCGTTATGACGACGGGGTCTATTGGCTCGGCGCAAGCCGGCGTGCAGGACGGCTACGGCGTCACCGAAACCACGCGCGAGCTTGCGGCGGTGCTGCCAGGCTTTAAGGATTACACCGTCGCCGTCGAGACCTCGACCACCGAAGGCGAGGAGGAGGGTATCGTCGAGCGCGAGATTGTCGCCCATGTGACGACAAGCGAGACGCTTGGGGCGCACGACCGCCGCGTTGCCCGCAAGCTCATCGACCTCAACGTGCCCGAACTCGATCGCGTGGAGTTCGATGTGAAGTGATGCGGGATGTGAGATGGATGCGCGCACGGGCGCGAGTCGGAACGAGGCGCAGACGCGACGCAGGCCGCGAGCAAAAAAGCGGGGCGCGATTCATGTCCGTGCCCCGCTCGCTGTTTTATTGCCGTGAATCAACTGTCCGCATCGACATCGCCAGACTCCACCGTAAACGCCGGACCGGTACTCACCAGATAAAAACGGGTCACCCTGGTATCTCTAAATAGGTAGAGCAAGCCCTGATCGCGTCGGCGTGACAAGTACGCCACGTGGACCGTACCGAATTCTTCACCGTTTTCCTTCTTTAATATCAGGATGTTGGGGTCATCCGTACGCTTAAACTGCCCGTCTGTGCAGATTCCGTCTTGGTCGACCAGCTGCCATCGACAGTTGTCCTCCTCAAGAAAAGCCAGGGTTTCCCGACTCGTTTTGTCATCCCGATAGTAACCATCAATGACAAAGCCTTCGGAAGCACATTCCTGCATATAGGATGTTTCTCGACTTATAGCAAACAGCCCCGTAGCGCCTAAGAGCACAGCCAGGCAGACCACTGCAAGGGTTATCGAAATAGCACGGCGACCCATGTTAGCCCAACCGATAGTTATTAAACGGAGCGCGAAACAAACCTGGAACCTCCGATATCAGGGGGAACGTCACCTATGGCCTGCCGGCAATCATATGTTTTCAACATCAAACCATATGGTTACAACTCGTTGGAGATAGGTTCCATGAACGGACGATAATTTGCGGCGAACGGCTACAATATGTTCATTATCTCAGGGTTCTGGAGGCAATTTTTGGTGCCACCGAGACGTTGTTTTCGGAAGTATGCGGCAAATTCCGGAGCCCTCGAGCACACCCCGGTTTTTCACCAATAAAACCGCAGGTACAAAGCTTGGGCATATCCAGTGTGCTCGGCCTATTCAAATTTTGCCGCATACTTCCGAAATCCAAGTTCGCAGGGGGTGATAGTTGGACCGTTTACGCAACAGATGTCCAGTAAAAACGGGTGGTAACCGGTACGGCTGCCACCCGTTTGTCCCATATCTAGCCCATAGCAGGCCAGTTACTTCTTAATGCCGCGTCCCAGGCGCTCGGCGACCGATGCCACGGCCTCCTCGCTGGCCGGCCCGCAGCTCACACAGCCGTCATGAGCACGCATCTGGCCGGTGACCTCGTCCATCGCGAGCGGCGCCACCTTCTCGAGCTTAAAGCCCTTACCGGCGCGCATGTTCTCCTTGGCCACGCTGATCATGAGCTTAATACGGTTGAGCTGGTTGACCTCGGACGCGCCGGGGTCGTAGTCCACCGCGACGATGTTGCTCTCGGGATGTTGGCGGCGCAGCTCCTTGATTACGGCCTTGCCCACCACGTGATTGGGCAGGCACGCGAAGGGCTGCGTGCAGATGATGTTGGGCGCACCGTGATCGATCAGGTCGAGCATCTCGGCCGTGAGCAGCCAGCCCTCGCCCATGTTGTTGCACACCGAAAGCACTGTGCGGGCCTTGTCGGCCATGGTGCCGATGCGCTCGGGCGCCTCAAAGCGGCGGGACTTCTCGAGCATCTCCTCCACCGGCGTGCGCATCCAGTCCACCAGCTTGATGAGCGCCTGCATGCCCGCGCGCGTAGTGGGAGAGCTTCCCAGCTCGTCCTTCTGCAGCTCGGCGTTGCTCATGGAGTACAGGAAGAAGTCGAGCAGGCCCGGCACCACGGCCTCGCAGCCCTCGCGCTCGATAACGTCGACCACGTGGTTGTTGGCCGTGGGATGGAACTTGACCAAGATCTCGCCGACCACGCCCACGCGCGGCTTGGTGCCCTCGCCCACGAGCGGCATGGAGTCGAACGCGCGGATGGCCTCGCGGCACAGCTTGGTGTAGTTATGCCTGTTGAACTTGGGCGCCAGCTTGCGGGCGCGCGCCATGTACTCCTCGTAGAGTGCGTTCGCCGCACCGGGCGTTGCCTCGTACGGGCGGCAACGATAGAGCATCTGCATCATCACGTCGCCAAAGAGCACCGCGTAGACTGCCTGCTTAAGCATCGCCGGCGTAATCTTAAAGCCGGGGTTGTCCTCGCCCAGCGCCACGGCCGAAAGCGAGATCACCGGAATCTCGGGGTGGCCGCTCTCGCGCAGGGCCTTGCGGATAAGCGCGATGTAGTTGGTGGCACGGCAGCCACCGCCGGTCTGGCTGATGACCACGGCTGTCTTGGACAGGTCGTACCGACCGCTCTCGATGGCCTCCATGATCTGACCCGTCACCAGGATCGACGGATAGCAGATGTCGTTGTTCACATAGCGCAGACCGGCCTCGACGGCATCGTGGTCGGTCGAGGGCAGCAGCTCCAGGTTGTAGCCGGCACCGCGGAACACCTCTTTGACCAGGTCAAAGTGGATCGGCGCCATCTGCGGGCACAGGATGGTGTAACCCTCCTCGCGCATCTGCTCGGTAAAGGGCACCTTGGGCCATGCGGTCGAGGCGCTCTCACGCTGCGCCTCGAACGTGTACTTGCGGCTCGCGAATGCGGGAGCATCCATGGAGGGTGCCACCGGCGCGGCGTCGCCCTGCTCGTAGGCCTCGCCCGCTGCCGTAGCCTCGGCCAAGCGCTCGGCCTCCTGGTCCTTGAGCGCCGCCATGAGCGAGCGGATGCGGATGCGCGCAGCGCCCAGGTTGGACACCTCGTCGATCTTGAGCACGGTGTAGATCTTGCCGCTGGCCTCAAGGATTTCCTGCACCTGGTCGGTGGTCAGAGCGTCCAGGCCACAGCCGAAGGAATTGAGCTGGATCAGATCCAGGTCGTTGCGCATCGTCACAAAACGGGCGACGGCATACAGGCGGCTGTGGTACATCCACTGGTCGACGACGCGAATCGGACGCTCAGGCTTTACCAGGTGCGCGAGCGAATCATCGGTAAAGACCGCAAAGCCAAAGCTCGAGATAAGCTCGGGCAGGGCATGGTTGATCTCGGGGTCGTTATGGTAGGGGCGGCCGGCGAGCACAATGCCGTGGCCACCGTGGTCCTCGACCCACTTAAGAGCCTCCTCGCCCATGGTCTGGATGTCCTCATGGAAACGCGCATCGGCCTCAAAGGCAGCGTTGACAGCGGCATCGACCTCGGAGCGCGTGATCTTGGGCCCACGCACGCGACCGCGACCAGCTTGCGCATCGGCCACACGGTCGACGGCGAGCACCTGGTACAGACGGCGCTTGAGCTCGGTCTTGTCGTGATACGGCACAAACGGGTATAGGAACTCGATGTTCTGCTCGCGGATCTCGTCGATGTTGAGTGCCAACGCCGTGGGGTAGCTCATGACGATGGGGCAGTTATAGCAGTTGCCAGCCGTCGGATCCTCCTTGCGCTCCCAGCGCACGCACGGCATCCAGATGAAGTCGACATCGCGGTCGATAAGGTTCATCACATGGCCGTGGCTCATCTTTGCCGGATAGCACACGCTCTCGGACGGCATGGACTCGATGCCCGCCTGGTAGGTCTTCTTGCTCGACTGGTCGGACAGCTGCACGCTAAAGCCCAGGCGCGTAAAGAACGCATGCCAGAAGGGGTAGTTCTCGTACATATTGAGTGCGCGCGGGATACCCACGGTGCCGCGCGGGGCCTCGTCGGGGCTCAGCACCTCGCGGTTAAAGAGCAGCTCGTTTTTCTTTTTAAAGAGGTTAGGAGCCTCGGTTTTTTGCTTTTTGTGGCCGGCACCCTTCTCGCAGCGGTTACCGGTAATGAAACGCCTGCCGCCGCCAAAATCGTTGACGGTGAGCTGGCAGTTGTTGGAGCAACGGCCGCAGCGGACGTGTTTTTGCGTCACGGTGAGGTGCGCGATGTCCTCGGCAGAAAGGATGGTCGAGGTGCCGTCGGCGCCGGCGCGGTCGCGGGCGAGCAGGGCCGCACCGTAAGCACCCATGCAGCCGGCGATGTCGGGACGCACGGCGTGCACGCCGGTGAGCTGCTCAAATGCGCGCAGCGTGGCATCGGACATAAAGGTGCCACCCTGAACGATCACCTGGCTGCCGATCTCCTTGGGGTCGCGCAGCTTAATGACCTTGAACAGGGCATTCTTGATGACGGAATAGGACAGGCCGGCCGCGATGTCGCCCACCGTGGCACCTTCCTTTTGCGCCTGCTTGACGCGCGAGTTCATAAAGACCGTGCAGCGGCTGCCCAAATCGACCGGGGCCTTGGCATGGATGGCGGCATCGGCGAACGCGCGCACGTCCATGTTCATGGACACGGCGAAGCTCTCGATAAAGCTGCCGCAGCCCGATGAGCAGGCCTCGTTGAGCATAATGTGCTCGATGACGCCGTCCTTCACGCGCAGGCACTTCATGTCCTGGCCGCCGATGTCCAGGATAAACTCGACACCGGGCAGGAATGCCTTGGCGCCGCGCAGGTGCGCGACGGTCTCGATCTCGCCGGAATCGGCCTTGAGGGCCTCGATGAGCAGCGCCTCGCCGTAGCCCGTGGTGGTCACGTGGCCGATGGTGCAGCCGGCAGGGATGTGATTGTAGAAATCGGCCATGATGACCTTGGCCGTGCCCAGGATGTCGCCGTTGTTGTTGCCGTACCAGGTGTGCAACAGCTGGCCGTCCTCGCCCACGAGCGCGGCCTTCATGGTGGTGGAGCCGGCGTCGATGCCGATGAACACGCGGCCGGTGTAGCCGTCGAGCTTACCCTTGGGGACGACTTCCTGGTCGTGGCGGTTCTTGAACTCGGCAAAGTCCTCGTCGGTGGCAAAGAGCGGATCCAGGCGCTCGACCTCGGCACCCTGCGTGTCACCCAGGCTGTCGATGGCCTCGATAAGCTGCGGGAACGTGCTGAGCTTGTTGGACTCGTGCGCCATGGCAGCGCCGCTCGCCACAAACAGGTGGGCGTTTTGGGGCACAATGCGGTGCTCCTCGTCCAGGTTGAGCGTGAGGTAGAAGCGGTGGCGCAACTCGGAGAGATACTGCAGCGGGCCGCCCAGGAAGGCGACGTTACCGCGAATGGGACGGCCGCACGCCAGGCCCGAGATGGTCTGGGTCACGACGGCCTGGAAGATGGAAGCGGCGACGTCCTCGGGGCGGGCGCCCTCGTTGAGGAGCGGCTGCACGTCGGTCTTGGCAAAGACGCCGCAACGGCTGGCGATGGGATAGATGGTGGTGGCGTTGGCCGCGAGCTCGTTGAGGCCGCTCGCGTCGGTATGCAGCAGAGTGGCCATCTGATCGATGAACGCGCCCGTGCCGCCGGCGCAGGTGCCGTTCATGCGCTGCTCGATGCCGTTGTCAAAGTAGATGATCTTGGCGTCCTCACCGCCCAGCTCGATGGCGACATCGGTGGCCGGGATAAGGGTCTCGACGGCGCGTTTGCTGGCGATGACCTCCTGGACAAACTCCAAGTCGAGCCACTGGGACAGCAGCAGACCGCCCGAGCCGGTGATGGCGCAGGTCATCTGGGCCGTCGGCAGCACAGTCGCGGCGCCCTCGAACAGATCGCGGGCGCAGGCACGGACGTCGGTGTGGTGGCGCTGGTACTTGGCGTAGACGATCTGGTTGTCATCGTTGAGCACGGCAAGCTTGACGGTGGTGGAGCCCACGTCGATGCCCAGGTGCAGGTTGCCGCGGGCGGCCTCGGGGTTGAAGATCGCGCCTTCGGGGGCGTGGGCGGCGGTGGCGGTTACGGACTCGGCAACGTTGGGCGTGGCTGCGTCGGCGGTGAGCGTCTCCCCTGCCACGTTCTTAGCCTCGGCGACTTTCTCAGTGACTATCTCGGCAGCCGCGGTCGCAGCCCTCTGCGCAGCGTCCACCACGGCGGGCGCGGCCTCGCGTGCGGCAGCAACCATGCGGTCCTTGATGCCCTCGACGAGTTTGCTCATTGTCTCTCCTCTTAGTTGTTGGACTCGACGGTTGCGGCGGTGTCGGCCGCGTCCTCGAGCTGCAAGTTCAATAGCTTCATGCCGTATTCCGGCACGTTGATATCGATGGGTTGACCATACAGGTCACCAGGGCGCACAAAAGCGAGCACCGTCATAATGCGCGCCATGGCCTCGGGCGATTCGGTGAGCCCACGCTCAAACCAGCGCTGAATCATGCCGACCTCGGCGCTCACGACGTAGGTGACGTAGTAGTCAAAGAACGTGCCCAGCGCCAGGCCCAAAATGCCCGTCTGCGCACGCGGCACCACAGCCTCACGCGCGGTGTCGATGATCCTTTTAATGAAGGCCTGGTCGCCGCCCGGACCCAGCAGCGCACCGATTAAGTCGCGGTTGGCCGCAAGATAGCGCAGCAGTTCAACCGAACCGGGCGCCGGCTCGAGTTCATCGATGTTGTGGTAGAGATCGGGCAGCTGAGCTGCGGTGATGAGCTCAATGCGTTCACGGATCTCGGCCAGCAAGCCGTCCTCGATTTGATTGATGAAGTCGGGGATATCGCGGTAGTGCGAATAGAACGTGCGGCGTGTAAGGCCGGCGCGCTCGGTGAGCGACGCGACATTAATGCGCGAAAGGTCGCCGCTTTCGGCAAGCTCGCTGGCAAGTGCCTGGCGAAGGGCACGCTGCGAGCGAAGGGACCGGCGATCGCATTTCTCGAGCTGGGACAAGCGTCCTCCTTGTTACTCAGCCTGTGCGCTATTGCACAGTGCGAGTATTATTGCACACCGTGTGCATCAACACGTAAAGGCAATATTTGGAATGTGACGAGGGGGCAGTCCCTTTGTCACATTATTCGATGATGGTGCGGGAGCTCTGCTTATGCATGGTGGCGAGCATGTGTTTGGGGACGGCGTGGACCATGCAGCTGCCGATAGTTGCGCTCGCGGCGACCTTGGCTGCATCGCTAGCGTTTTTGGTCGCGTAGCTGTGGCGGAAACGCTTGAGCATGGCGATGTCGTTTCCGCCGTCGCCATAAACCGCGACCTCGTCCTCGGCAATGCCGTAGTAGCCCGCCAGCCAGGCCACACTCTCGCCCTTGTTACACGCCACGTCCGTGATCTCGAACATCACCGGATCGAACGGCGCGTTGACCACACGGTCCGAGCGCTCGGCAAGATACGCCGTAAGGTCGCGCTCCAGCTCGGGCGAGGTCACGCGACAATTGATCTTGCATACATCGTGGCGCAGGATGTCACCGATCGACTGGTCGAAATACTGCTCCTCGTGATACCCGCCGCGCGCACGCATGCCGCGCATCACGATGCGCTTGATGGGACTGTCCTTTTTAAAGCCCGCCTGATGCATCTCGAACGAACCGCTCGAGTACATGCCATCGGGCGTGGAACAATCAAAGCAAATGTCCGGGAACGCCTTGAGCAGTTCCTCAGTGACCTGCGGATCGATGGTCCAAGTCTTGAGCACCTCGCCATGGCTGTCGCGCACGATGGATCCATTGGAGCAGCAGGCGTCAAGCGCCAAGCCCGTAAAGCCATGCTCGCCGATCGGCAACGTCGAGCGTCCAGTCGCGGGAACCACGTGCAGGCCAGCCTCAGTCAGCTCGCGAATGGCACGGCGGATAGTCCCGTCCGCCTCGTGCAGGGCGTTCAGCAACGTTCCGTCTAAGTCACTCGCGAACATCTTGATCATGGGCATGCCTCTCTTTCGTCTGCACGATATTTTAGACGAGAATGAGCGCGCCCATGCAAGGGCGCTCCAACGCGCCGGGACATTCGCTCCCGCAAAGCCACAGTGCCCCAGCGCGTTAAATCAATCGCCACAAGCGACTTTTCAGCCGATAAAACAGCGCCGTCGTCAACGTCAGCACCGCCAGCATGCCTGCGAATACAATCGCCGGAGTCCATCGATCGTATGCGAGCCCGTAAACCAATTGGCCAATAGGCGTTGCGCAGGAAAGAACCGTGTAAACGACCGAAAGCACTTTTCCGCAGAGCTCAGTCGGCGCTGCCCGCTGAACAAACGCGATGATTTCAACCGACGCAATGGCTGCCCACACCATGACCCATGCCGAACCAACCGCAAACACGGTGAACACGCATACATCTGCGCCGAACAGTAGCGTAACAATAATCGGTACGACTCCAAAACAGATCATCGCAACATATCGACATATGCCATTGAGAGAAAAGCGATGCGGCCAAATGCCGACCAAGCCACTGCCGGCAAGACCACCCAGGCCCATAGCAACCTCAACTATCCCAACGCAGGACGATTGCATGCCGAGATGCTTTGTAACAATAATGGGAGCGCCAATCGTTAGCCCAACCAACGCAAGGTTCAAAACGGCCGCAAGCAAAATCACAGCGGCCAATGATGCATTTTGCAACAGATACCGAATCGACTCCCGAAAATCGTTTCGGCATGTCGTGCGAGTCACGCCGTCTCCCATTGTTTCAGATGAGGCATTTTGCTTGAGTGCGACCCCAAACAAGAAAGCTGAAATCGCAAACGCCACCGACGCGGTTGTGCAAAGAGTATCGATGCCAAAGCACCCATAGACTGCCGTCCCGACCGCAGGGCCCAAGATATTGCTCACCATGGTCATCTGCGAAACCAATGCAGTGGCCCGCTCAACCTTCTCTTCACCCGCCATGCGCACCGTCTCAATTTGGAGCATTGGCTTCAGCAGCGATTGAACACCATATTGAACACAAAGTATCGCTACTACGACGACCGCAAGAGGCAATGAGCGCTTCATGGGGATAGACAGCAGTGATGCAGTCATCAGAGCAATGCCGAGGGACACGAGGACCTCGCGATGTCTTCCCCTATCCGCCAAGATTCCGCCAACCGGAGTTGCAAGTACGCCGGGTATGAACGCTATCGCCGCGACGACGCCATATAACGTTGACGATCCACTGCGATCGAACAAGTAAAGTGGATACGCAAAGCACAGCGCCGACAGCATCGAATACGTGCACAGCTGCGCAACCAGAAGTTCCGCGAGCCTGATTGACCGCACTGTTTTTGATTTCAACGAGACACCGACGTCTCTCAGCCCAGCCATAAGCCCACCCCCTATACATACCACTAGTATGTATTTAATGACTTGAAAAGGGCAGCCGTGGCTACCCTCACAAATCAATTACATACCGTTGGTATCTATATTACCACCCGGCGCGGTCCCATACGCCCCAAATCTGCGCCGTTGTCTGAAGCACTTCATTACCCAAATCGAGCCCCACCGCGGCAGCCATCTGCGCCAAACATTGTGCGCGAGCGAGCATTCGCTCCTTGGGCTCGAGCGGACGGAACAATGGCAGCAGCCAAAGATTCGCCAACAACGATACGGCCTCCGCCGCTTCGCGCGGGCATTCGCACGCAATGGAGCCGTCGGCGATGCCCTCCTCGATCACTGGCAAGAGACAGCCATCGGCCGACTCGTCAAATGAGCCCTGGTACTGCATCGCCAGTAGGCGCGAGCTTTTTACCGGATCTGCTGCAGGACGCATACGTGCCCATAGCTCAATTTGTGGAACAACGGACTCGGGAGCGTACAGTCGCTTGAGCTTTTGGGCTCCGGTCATATTACCGACGCCAAGCATCGAGCGGCGGTGCTCAACAATCGGAGTCATCGCCCGATCAAACGCGGCGTTGAAAATCTCTTCTTTGCTCTTGAAGTGATGATAGACAGCGCCCTTGGTCATGCCGTCGAGACGGTCAACGATATCTTGAATACTCGTCCCCTCATAACCCTGTGCGCAGAATAGCTCCAGTGCCGCGTCGAGAATCTTCGCGACCGTCTCCTCGGGATATTTATTGCGACCCATAATCCGCCCATCCGCAACGCAAGCCTTGTGCCTCATTGCAGCATTTTAACGTTGCGGATGGCAGACGGTCGATTCTACACCGCGGCGGGGCCATGTTCGCCGGTGCGAATGCGGATGACTTCCTCGACCGGCTCGACCCAGATCTTGCCGTCGCCGACGGCGCCGGTGCGGGCGGCATTGCAGATGATGTCGACAATTCCGTCGACATGTTCATCGGCGCAGATGAGGGTGAACTGCACCTTAGGGATCGTGTTGACAAGCAACTCGTTGCCGCGCACGTATTCCTTCCAGCCATGCTGCGCGCCGCAGCCCTGCACCTGGTTGATGGTCATGCCGCGAACATCGGCAGCAAACAGCGCGTCTTTGAGAACCTCAAGTTTTTCCTGACGGACGATCGCCGTGATCTTCTTCATAGTGAATTCCTCTCTTTAGTAAAGAAATGAATTGCCATTCAATAACGCGGGTTTTCCAAGTGCCCGAGATTGCCCCGAAAGAGGAGCGCCGCGTACTTCGGTACGCAAGCGACGGTTTGAGGGGCAAGGTCGGGTGCTTGGGAAAGCCGCGCTGCTAATCGAGTCCGGAGAACGAGGGGTACGCGCTCTCGCCGTGCTGACTCGCATCCAGGCCCAGTGCCTCGTCGGCCTCGTCCACGCGCAGGCTACCGTGGAACAGCGCCTTGACCACCGCGGCGATCACCAAGTCGAGCATCAGCACAATAACGACCGTCACCACAATGCCCAGAACCTGCGAGACAAGCAGCGACACGTCGCCCGTGTAGAACAGGCCGCCCTTACCGGTCCACGAGAGCTCCGGCACGCAGAACAGGCCCGTGAGCACACCGCCCAAGATGCCGCCGATACCGTGGCAACCGAACGCGTCGAGCGCATCGTCGTAGCCGAACTTGGTCTTAAGATGGCTGATGGCCAGATAGCAGACGGGCGATACGATCAGGCCCATGACCAGCGCCGCCCACGGCTCGACAAAGCCCGCACCCGGCGTAACCACCACAAGGCCCGCAACCAAACCGGTGCTAGCACCCACCAGCGTGGGACGACCGGTGTGCACGCGCTCGACGACAAGCCACGAGACCATGCCCGCCGCGCTGGCCGTCACGGTGTTGAGGATGGCGAGTGCCGCCACGGCGTCGGCCTTAAACTCGCTGCCGCCGTTAAAGCCAAACCAACCAAACCAAAGTAGACCGGCGCCCAGCGCCACAAACGGCACGTTATGCGGACGGTAGCTCACCATGCCAAAGCCGCGACGACGGCCGAGCATTAAGCAGAGAATCAGGCCCGTGAGACCGGACGAAATGTGTACCACGTCGCCGCCGGCAAAGTCGAGCGCGCCGATGATGTCGCCGATAAAGGAACCATCGCCGCCCCAAACCATGTGGGCGAGCGGCGCATAGACCACGAGCAGCCAAATGCCCAGGAAGGCCGTCATGGCACCAAACTTAACGCGGCCTGCCAGACTGCCCGTAACGATAGCGGCGGTGATCATGGCAAACGCCATCTGGAAGGCGATGTTGATGATCTGAGGGTAGACGGCACCATCCGCAGCATTGCCCTCGGCCGCCTGCAGCACCTGGTTGAGCACCGGCAGGCACAGCAACTGGTCAAAGCCGCCAATAAACGGGCTAGAACCGTCGCCACCGTAGGCCAGCGACCAGCCGGCAACAATCCACAGCACACCAACCAGGCCAATGGCGCCAAAGCACATAAGCATGGTGTTGATGACATTTTTGCGCCTGGACAGGCCGCCATAGAAAAACGCCAGACCCGGTGTCATTAAAAACACGAGCATGGTGCAGATGAGCATAAACGTTGTCGATCCCGTATCGTACATTCGCTCCCCCTTGGTCGCATGAACGTTGTCGGCGCTCATGATGCGGCCGAGGGGCAACTGGTGTAGACCAGATACGGCGTTGTTAAACGCTGCGTTGTCGAATGGAAACGGCACCGCAATCTTGGAAACGGCGCGGCAACGGACGCGAAACGAACGGGAAACGTGCGAACGAGAAGGGCGCGCTTGGCTCCGCTCTGGCTAGCGCCGGAACAGCTCGCGGGCTCGGTCGCGGAGGTCGGTAGCTCGAATGACACCCTCGTAACGATTGATGCGCAGACGCGGGAAGGCGTTAAAGAAGCGTAGGTCGCGGCGGCTGAGTGACACGCTCGGTACCGGGCGGCTCATGCGCTTGCCGGCAAGGCGACGACCGAGCGACGGACGCGGCATACTCGGCGCGGCATCGGCCACGCGGCGGGCAGCGAGCGCCAGGCCGCGAGCACCATCCGAGATAAACGTCGGCATCGAAGTCTTCTCGCGCAGGGCATCGAGCGCCGCGTCGCCCAGCTCGGCCAGCCAAGCGTTAACGGCGCGACCGCGGATATGCGTCTGCGCCACCGAGTCAATCGCCGAATCGGGAATACGTTCGAGCATAGAGTCGGAGACGTCGGCAAGCGACTCATTGATGCGGTCGGCAAGGTCGGCACGCACACGCTCAAGCTGATCGGACAGACGCCGCCAGCTCGCCAACGAGCACACCGCATCGACCATCATCGCGACCGCGACGATAAAGGCGGCCAAGCGCACGATTAGCACCGGCAGATGGCCAAGCAGCCCCAGCAATGCCGGCTCCACTAAACGGCAAATACACAACGCACCCAAGCCAAACGCGCAGGCCCAGTACAGGCAGATGCGTCCGTGCAGGTTAAACGGCAGATGCGAGTAATCCCAAAACCGGGCACCCGTCGTTTTTTCCAACAGCACGCCCACGCTATATTCGATCACGCTGCATACGAGCGCGGCAGCGACAAACTGGCTCGAGGCGTCTGGGATTCCACGCAGCAGCAACCAGCACGCAATGCCGCCCGCACCGTAGATGGGACAACACGGCCCTAGCAAAAAGCCGCTGTTGGCAAAGCGTCCGTGGTTGAGCATGGCGCAGACTGTCGACTCCCATACCCAGCCGCAAAAACCGTAGAAGGCAAACGAGAGTACCAGCGCCGAGAGCGGACAGGCGGCAAGCGTCGCGCCGTCAAATGCCATGTCGATCGCGGTTCCCACCGTCTACCCACTCCTCTTTTCGTTCGATTCTTTGCTCGAGCCGTCACTCGGGCCCTCGTTCAAATCGTTCGCGCCGCCTTTGCGCGGCAGACGGCCGGCAATCGTCTCGCGCAGTGCGCACCATTTATCCGCCAGGCACACAATCCATGCCTCACGACACGTCGGCGGCACCGGTACCAGCGGAAACATATGCCGTACGATAATATTCCGCTCGCGCGGCGTCAGCTCAAAATCTTCCTCCGCACGCGCCAAGGCAAAAAACGGGTGACGAAAGCCATGCAGTCGATGGCTTGGGTCGGGATCGTGCCAGTCATAGAGAAAGTAATCGTGCAGCAGGGCCCCGCGCAGCAGCGATAAGCGGTCGACGGAGATACCGACGCGGCCCAGGCGCTCGGCAAAGGACAGACTTGCCCGCGCTACCGAGGTCACATGCGTATAGACCGTCACATCGCCATGTTGGATAAACTCATGCATCAGGTCCAAGCGGCCCGCCTGGGCAAGCTGACGGGCGGCATCGTCGACCTCGCGCGCGATTTTCTCGGCACGAACGGTATCGGACATGCGGCCTCCTTCCGGCGGCGCTCGGCGGCAAGCCGCGGCCTGCGCGCAATGAATAAAATCATCATCGAATTTACCAGTATGGCATCGGACAAAACGTTTTGCCCCACCAGTTGGCGAATTACCGCGCCGCCGTCACATATCAAACGCCAAAATGTGCGAGACTGTCTTGTGCAATTGTGCCGGCCGAGGGAGTGCCGGCGCACGATTCGCATGGAGTAACCCACAACGATGCTGCTTACGCAAACGACAACGCCCGAGGACGTCAAGGCTCTCGATCGCGCCGAGCTTCCGCTGCTCTGCGGCGAGATCCGCCACGCCATCCTCGAAAGCTCCGCCGCCGTCGGCGGGCACGTTGCCCCCAACCTGGGCGTCGTTGAGCTTACGGTTGCGCTCCATCGCGTGTTTAACTCCCCCATCGACAAGATTGTCTTTGATGTTTCGCACCAGACCTACGCCCACAAGGCGCTGACTGGGCGCGCGTACACTTATATCGACCCGGCACGCTACGGCGAGGCCTCTGGTTTTGCCAATCCTGACGAGTCCGAGCACGACCTGTTCGCCATGGGCCACACCTCCACGTCGGTGAGCCTGGGCTGCGGCTTGGCGCACGCTCGTGACCTGGCGGGCGATGCGTACAACGTCATCACCATCATTGGCGACGGTTCGCTTTCGGGCGGTCTGGCGTTTGAGGGCTTTAACAATGCCGCCGAGCTCGACAGCAACCTGATCATCATCGTCAACGATAACGACCAGTCCATCGCCGAAAACCACGGTGGCCTGTATCGCAATCTGGCCGAGCTACGCGCCAGCAACGGCACCTGTGAGCGCAACGTTTTCCGCGCGATGGGGCTCGACTACTGCTATCTGGACACCGGCAACGATGTGTTGGCCCTGGTCGACACGCTGCAGGAGCTGCGCGATATCGATCATCCCATCGTGCTGCACGTCTCCACCGCAAAGGGCAAGGGCTTTGAGCCAGCCCAGAGCGACCCCGAGCGCTGGCATCATGTGGGTCCGTTTGACATGGCGACTGGGCGCAAGCTCTGCCCGGGCCATCCGAGCGAGCCTGCGCCGCGCACCTATGCCGACATTACGGGCGAGGCGCTCAGCGCCGCCATCGAGCACGATCCGCAGGTCGTGGGCATCACGGCCGCCACGCCCTACATCATGGGCTTTACACCCGAGCTTCGCGCCGCCGCCGGCAAACAGTTCGTCGATGTGGGCATTGCCGAGGAGCACGCCGTGACCTTTGCCACCGCGCTTGCGCGCTCGGGTGCCAAGCCAGTCTTTGGTGTGTACGGCACGTTTTTGCAGCGCGCCTACGACGAGCTGTGGCACGACCTGTGCCTCAACGATGTCCCCGCAACCATCCTGGTGTTTGGCGCATCGATCTTTGGCACCACATCCGAGACGCATCTTTCGTTCTTTGATATTTCTATGCTGGGCGCTCTCCCCAATATGCGTTACCTGGCGCCTTCCTGCATGGAGGAATACCTATCCATGCTGAGCTGGTCGCTCGACCACCGCGAGCATCCCGTGGCGATTCGCGTGCCGGGCATTGGCTTGGTAAGCCGCCCCGATCTTGCGCCTGCCGAGGACGCCGATTACGGCGCCGTTCGTTACAACGTGGTGTGCCAGGGTCGCGACGTGGCCGTGCTCGCGCTTGGCGATTTCTTTGAGCTGGGCGAGCGCGTGGCAAACCGTCTGACTGCCGAGTACGGCATCGAGGCCACGCTCGTCAACCCGCGCTATGCAACCGAGCTCGACCGCGAGTTCCTCGACAGCCTTGCCGCCAAGCATCGCGTTGTCGTCACCCTCGAAGACGGCATCTTGGACGGCGGCTGGGGCGAGCGCGTCGCGTGCTACTTGGCCTGCACGCCCGTGCGCACGCGCACCTTTGGCATCGCCAAGGGCTTCCCCGACCGCTACGACCCCAACGAGTTGCTCGCTCAGAACGGCATGACGGCCGAGAACATGGCCGCCGAAGCCGTTAGGCTACTTAACGAGTAAAAAACCTCCGCAAGGGAAGCACCCCTGCGGAGGTTTTTATTTTCGCGGCGCGATTATCTCAATCTGTAACATCTAGGGCCCGAATTCCCGTCTAACTGTTACAGATCTAGACAAACCATCTTTGCCCCTGACCTTTGTCTCGATCTGTAACAGAAAGGGAGCTTTTGTCCGTCTAACTGTTACAGATCGAGACATTCGAATTCCCCTGAAGAGAAAATCTCAATCTGTAACAGTTACTCGGCAAAAATGGCTGCAGATGTTACAGATTGAGACAAAGCAGCGAGACAGGCCACCACATCTGCAAGAACCACCACAAAGGTGCCTGTCCCTTTTTGGTAGGAAGAATTACCCATAAGGTAAGTATGTTTCTGAGTTATTTCGTGTTGACCCATTTGAGCGCGATAGGGTATAACTCTACTCAACCGCTAGGGATTTTATTGAGAAAGGTGTTCTACCATGAGCAAGAACCTCTCCCAGCAGGTCGTTCTCGACCGCCGCGGCTTCGTTGCCGCCACCTTCGCAACCGTCGCCGGCCTTGGTCTTGCCGGCTGCTCCGACACCAGTGCCGAGGCCGACAAGGGTTCCGCCGGTTCCTCCAAGAGCTCCGAGGATACCGAGGTTTCCGCCACGCTCGACGCCAAGGCATTCGACAAGCTCGTCAACGACGGCCCCAAGGCCGATGATGACGCCATCGCCGCCAGCACCTGGGCTACGGCCGTCAAGGCTGCCGGCGTCTTTACGATCGGTGGCGTCCAGACCTCCACGCTCTTCTCCCTCCTCAACGAGAAGGACGGTCAGACCCGCGGCTTCGACGCCGGTATCGCACAGCTCCTGTCCAACTACATTCTGGGCGAGAACAAGGTCGAGATCACCCAGGTGACCTCGGACACGCGCGAGTCCGTCCTGCAGAACGGCCAGGTCGACGCTGTCTTTGCCACCTACACCATCACTGACGAGCGCAAGAAGCTCGTCTCCTTCGCCGGTCCCTACTACTACACCCAGCAGGCCATCCTGGTGCTCGCCGACAACGACGACATCAAGAGCGTCGACGACCTGGCCGACAAGAACGTCGCCGTCCAGTCCGGCTCCAACGGCCCCGCCATCCTGGAGGAGTTCGCCCCCAAGGCCAGCCAACAGGAGTTCAAGACCGACGAGGAGGCCCGCCAGGCACTTCAGCAGGGCCGCGTTGACGCCTACGTCATCGACAACAACATGCAGCAGAGCGCCCTGGTCCGCGAGCCCGGTAAGTACAAGATTGCCGGCAAGCCCTTCGGCAGCAAGGAGCCCTATGGCATTGGCCTGCCACTCGATTCCGACGGTGTCGCCTTTGTCAACGACTTCCTTAAGAAGATCGAGGATGACGGCACCTGGACCGAGCTGTGGCAGATCTGCATTGGCGACCGTACGGGCGACACCAATGTTCCCGAGCTGCCCGAGATCGGCGCCTAGGCAGCGAGCCTAGTAACGGCCGCTACGAAACCATACGGAAACGCACGATGCGCTTTATTGCGCTAAACTGTTTCCTCACTGAGTTGTCGGGGCTTCCGTACACACGGGAGCCCCTTTCCTTACCGGCGGGAGGTCCGCATGAGTCTCTCCGAGCTCTGGTCGCTCTATGGCCAGAACTATATCGACGCGCTGCTAGCAACCTGGGGCATGACGCTTGAGTCGTTTGCCATCGCCATGGTGCTGGCCGTCGCCGTCACCGTGATGCGCGTGTCGCCGCTCAAGCCGCTGCGCGTCTTTGGCGACCTGTATGTCCAGGTCTTCCGTAACATCCCCGGCATCGCGCTGCTCATTATCGTCGTCTATGCGCTGCCCCCGCTCAAGGTCGTCCTGCCCTACCGCACCTGCGTCATCGTCGCCACGGTGTTGCTGGGCTCGGCCTTTGGCTCCGAGAACTTTATGAGCGGCATCAACACCGTCGGCGTCGGTCAGGTAGAAGCCGCCCGTTCGCTCGGCATGAGCTTCAACCGTATCCTCGCCAAGATCGTGATTCCGCAGGCGCTGCGCTCGAGCGTGCTGCCCATGACCAACCTCTTTATCGCCGTCATGCTCACCACCGCGCTCGGCAGTCAGGTACCGCTTAAACCGCAGGAGCTCACCGGCGTGGTGAGCTACATCAACACGCGCTCGCTCGGCGGCGTCGCCGCGTTCTTTATCTCGGCGCTTGGCTACCTGGGCACGGCCTTTGTGGTGAGCCACATTGGCAACTACATCGATAAGAAGGTGAGGATCCTCCGATGAGTAAACATTCCTCCCCTGCACTTACCATGCGCGATGCGCTCTACGAGGCTCCCGGCCCCAAGATGCGCGCCAAGATTCGCGTCGGCACCGCCATCTCACTTGTTGCCGTGGCCGCGCTCATCGCTCTGGTACTGCAGCGCTTTTACGTGACCGGCCAGCTTTCGGTCCATTACTGGTACTTCTTTACGCACCTCACCACCTGGAAGTTCCTGCTTGCCGGTTTTGAGGGCACCGTTAAAGTCGCACTCACCGCCGGCGTCATTGCGCTGGTACTGGGCTTAGCCCTTATGCTCGGCCGCACCAGCGACATTAAGCCGCTGCAGCTGGTCTGCCGCGTGCTCACCGATTTCTTCCGTGGCGTGCCGAGCCTTCTGTTCATCTACTTCTTCTTTTTGGTGCTGCCCCAGTACAAGATCGCACTGCCGTCGTTTTGGATGCTCACGCTTCCCGTCGCGCTCGCTGCGGCCGGCGTACTGGCCGAGATCTTCCGTGCCGGCGTCAATGCCGTGCCGCGCGGCCAGGTCGAGGCCGCCCAGGCGCTCGGTCTCTCCAAGGCTAAAATCACCTTTAAAATCGTGCTGCCGCAGGCCATTCGGTTTATCATTCCGTCGTTGATTTCGCAGCTTGTGGTCGTCGTCAAAGACACCACCGTCGCCTACGTGGTGAGCTACCCCGACCTTATGCAAAACGCCCGCGTGCTCATTACCAACTACGACGCCCTCGTGTCGGTCTACCTAGTGATCGCGGTCATCTATATCCTCATCAACGTCGCAATCAACAAGGCCGCTGTCTACGTTTCGCGCAAGACCGGCGCGACCATCATTCGCTAACGATTTACCATTTCGAGTCATAAGGAGCCGAGCACCATGGCACAGAGCACTTCTTCTACCGGTAATCAGCCGCTGATCGAGCTCAAGCACGTCGATAAGCACTATGGCGATCTGCACGTCCTCAACGACATCAATCTCTCGGTCGACCGCGGCGA
>CAUCNB010000029.1:0-24387 GCA_958444075.1 uncultured Collinsella sp.
GTCCATGAGCATCCAGGTCTTCTGCTCGCGGCCCTCGATGGAGAACGGATGCTCGCCGCAAGCCTCGGCGACCTTCTCCTCGATCTCGTCGACGATCGAATCGACCTGACGGTTATTGGTACCGGTGGCGAGCACAAAGTAATCGCACACGTCGGAGAGCTCGGTCAGATCGAGCACCTGCACGTCCTCGCCTTTCTTGTCGTAGGCGGCCTGCGCGGCGGCGCGGGCGACATCCTCGGCGGCGACACCGCTCGTGGACAGCGAGGCAGCGGTGCGGTCGGACGTGGCAACGAAGCTCTTGTGCTCCACACCTTCAAGAATCTGCTCGTCGGTCATGGTCTCGTCGGCCATGGAATACCTCTTTCTAGACAGCCCGAGCTAGCGTAGCTGGGCGTAATGGTTGTAAATCGAAATAGCCGTGGGATAAAGATAGCGCCCGGACTGGATCACATAGACCAAACCCTGCGCAAAACAGGAGAAGAACAACTCGTCAAGCGTCGACTCCCCCATCATCTTGCGCAGCGCGTGGGCATAATCACCATGGCGGTTGGGCTCGATGGCATCGGCCACAAAGACCACCATATCGAGCGGCGTCATGTCGCAGGCGCCCACGGTGTGACGGTCGACAGCTTGGAAAACGGCCGGCGATAGCTCGGGAAATAGCTGCGGAAGCTCATAGGCGGCAACAGGGCCATGCAAAAGCGGCGTCGCGGCAGACGGAGAGCCGGCAATCTTAATGCCGTAATGCAGGGCGCGCGTGACCAGCTCGTCGTCGGAGAGCACTTTGTCCCAGTCATGGATCAGGCCGGCGGCAGCGGCATCAAAGCGGTCGACACCGTATACCTCGGCTAGGTGCAGCGCAGTCTCGGCAACCCCGAGCGAATGAACGTAGCGTTTACGTTTATCCTTCATGCGCACATCGAGCAACTCGTGGATACGCGTCAATAGCGCGCGCTCGTCGCCCTCAAACTGGTCTTCTACCGACAACGTTCTCCCCCATCACTCAAAATCTTCTTGACCCAGATCGGTATACAGCCCGCGTTTACGAATATAGCCGAGCACGGACTCGCTCGTAAGATAGCGCACGCTCATGCCACGGGCAACTCGCTTGCGAATGTTCGTCGAGCTGATCGCCAGCGCCGGAATCTGGATATAACGCACGTCAAACGGCAGGCCCGACTCTTTAATTCGGGCACGCGCCGTATCGATATCAAAGCCCGGTCGCGTCGCCGCAATAAACGTGGCAAGCTCGGCGATTCGGTCAGCATCATGCCAGGTCACAATATCTATAATCGCGTCAGCGCCCGTAATAAAGTAGAGCTTTACCTGAGGCGGGTAAAAGTCGCGAAGGGCATGAAGCGTATCGGCCGTATAGGTCACGCCCGGACGGTCGATCTCGAATCGGCTCGCCAAAAAAGCCGGATTCGCAGCGGTGGCGAGGACCGTCATGGCATAACGGTCCTCGGCAGGCGTCACCGGTTTGTCGAGTTTAAAGGCAGGCGAGCCGGCCGGCATAAAGAGCACGGCGTCCAAATCGAGGGACTCACGCGCCTGCTCGGCGGTCACCAGATGCCCGTAATGGATGGGGTCAAAGGTGCCACCCATAATGCCGAGCCTAAACTCCTGGCCGCCCTCTATGGGAAGCTCGGGCAGACCGATTCCACCGCGCAGCGACATGGCTTACTCGCCCTCCGAGGTCTCGGCATCGTCCGCGGCATCCGCCGCATCGACAACCTCGACGCCCTCATCCGGGGCATCGGTCACGCCAAGGGCCTCAACGGCAACGTCCTCGCCAGCGTCCTCGAGCTCCTCGTACTCCGAGAAGTCCTCAGCGCCCTCAAAGTCAAAGGCGCGCTGGCAAATGCGAACCTCGTCGCCCGCACGGCAGCCGGCCTTCTCGAGCGCATCGTCGACACCCATGCGCGCAAACTTATGCTGCAGGTAGATGACGGCCTCCTCGTTTTCCCAATCGGTCTGGATGACCATGCGCTCGATGGCGCGACCGACCACGCGGAAGGCGTGGGGCTCTTCCTGAACAATACGGAAACGCTTCTCACGCTGCAGGCGACGGCGCTCCCACTCATCGTCACGCAGATCGACCGGCTCATCGGAGACAGCCAACTCGGTGCGCAGCTTAGCCACCTGCTCGCCCACGGCAAGCATCAGCGTGTTGAGGCCGGCGCCCGTTACAGCAGACACGGCAAAGAACATATGTCCATCGTCGAGCGCAGCGCGTTTGAGGTCGGCAATCTTGTCAGCCGTGCCCGGCGCATCGCACTTGTTGGCGACGACGATCTGCGGGCGCTCCGAGAGCTCGGCGCCATACTGCTCGAGCTCGCGGTTGATGATGCGATAGTCCTCGACCGGATCGCGATCCTCAAAACCGCCCGTCATGTCGACGACATGCATGATCAGGGCCGTGCGCTCAATGTGGCGCAGGAACTGGTGACCCAGGCCCTTGCCCTCGCTCGCGCCTTCGATAAGACCGGGGACGTCGGCAACGACGTAAGAATATTCGCCGGCACGCACCATGCCCAGATTGGGCACGAGCGTGGTAAACGGGTAGTCGGCAATCTTGGGGCGGGCGGCACTCATACGCGCGATGAGCGAGGACTTGCCAACCGAGGGAAAGCCCACGAGCGCAGCATCGGCCATAAGCTTCATCTCGAGCTCGATCCAGTGTTCCTCGGCGGGCTCGCCTAGCTGGGCAAACGCGGGCGCGCGACGCACCGACGTCACAAAGTGCGTGTTGCCCAGGCCGCCGGCACCACCGGGCGCCACGACGACGCGCTCGCCGTCGTGTACCAGGTCGGCAATCTCGAACATCGGGGTCTGCGTCTCGGGATCGAGCTCGCGAACTACGGTGCCCATGGGGACATTGAGAATCAGGTCCTCGCCGCTCTTACCATTGCGGCGAGCACCCTGGCCATGCGTTCCGCGCTCAGCACGAAAGTGATGCTTAAAGCGGTAATCGATCAGCGAAGACAGCTGAGCATCGGCCTGGATGACGACATTGCCGCCACGACCGCCGTCGCCGCCATCGGGGCCGCCCTTGGGGACAAATGCCTCACGCCTAAACGACATGCATCCGGCTCCGCCGTCGCCGCCGCACACGTTAATGCGGCTGATATCGGTGAACTGTGACAACAGAATCGCCTCCTACAAAAAAGAGGGAGACCCTTGAATCCTAAAACTCAAGTGCCTCCCACATATGTGCTCTATGAAGGGTGAATTACGCGTTCGCGAGCGGGCGTACGCTGACCCTGTGCTTGATACCCTTGTGGAACTCAACGGTACCGTCGACCAGCGCGAACAGCGTGTCGTCCTTGCCACGGCCAACGTTCTCACCCGGGTGGATGTGAGTGCCGTGCTGACGGACGAGAATCGTGCCCGTGGTTACCGTCTGGCCGGCATAGCGCTTCGTGCCAAGGCGCTGACCGCGGGAGTCACGGCCATTACGGGAGGAACCGAGTCCTTTTTTGTGTGCCATTGTGTATACCTACTCTTTCGTTACGAGTGTAATCTACTCGGCGACGGGAGCCTCGGCAACAGCCTCGGCCTCTGCCTTGACAGCCTTCTTGGCGCGGGACGTAGCCTGGACCTTCACGATCTTCAGCTTGGTGAGCTGCTGACGGTGACCCTTCAGACGACGATAGCGCTTACGCTTGTGGAACTTGAAGACCAGCTGCTTCTCGCCCTTGAACTGCTCAACGATCTGAGCGGTAACCTTGGCCTTGGCCAGCTTGTCGGGATCGGTGACGATCTTCTTACCATCGTTGAGGAAGATAACCGGCAGGGTGACCTTGTCGCCCTCATTGCCCTCGATCTTCTCGACGGTGATGACATCGTCGGTGGCGACCTTGTACTGCTTGCCGCCCGTGTTAACGATTGCGTACATGTTTACTTGCCCTTCATGCATCAGTTAGTGCAACAGCCGAATATAGTAGCAGGCGAAAATACCCCCGTCAACGAGTATGTGGAGCAAATCCACAAGTTCGCACAGGTATGGGGCTGACGAGTCGGCCCTCGTCGTCCTCGCATGCTTGATTCTGACGCTCGACATCGTAGGAGCAGATGGTCACGAGGTCTTGCATACCGGTGGAAACAATAGGTGCATCCACGCCCGGGGTCAAGCCCTGCAACAAAACATCAGCAGCGGAAAGCAAAATTTCCGGACGCATGGAGCCCTCGTTGTCGGCATGGGTGTCGAGCATGAGCACCAAATGGTCCAGGCACTCCCCCGCCGTAAGCTCATAGCCCACGAGCGTGTGATCCAAATCCAAGCGCTTACTCTTTTTGCCACGCGCGTAGTCGATGCCATGGTCCGCGCGCAGCGTGTCGATCGCACGACGCACCTCGTCGGCGCTTACGGGCGCCTCGGGATCCAAGTGTAGGTCGATGCGATACGACAGGCGCGTGAGCTGCGCCGTCAACGCCGGCGTGCGCACGTCGATGTACGCCGCCTCGATGGGCGCCAGATCGGCCGGAGAGGCCGCAGCCAGGCGCCCAAACGCCTCGTCGAGCGCCACGAACTCGGTCATAACCAGGTCATACCACTCGCAGGTCGACGACGTACCCACCGGTAGCGCCGAAGAGAAGCCCACGCGCATGTGCGGAGAGAAGCCCTGCGTGACGGCATAGGGAAGTCCCGCACGGCGCACGATGCGCTCAATGGTATGGATTACTTCGAGATGGCCCAGGTACTTAAGGCGATCGCGCTTGCCATAGCGAACACGAAGTCTAAAGAGCGTGGGGTTGTCGGTCAGGCGCTCACTCATGCGCGATCACCCATCAATACATTCTTGGCGTGGAGCGTGGGGCAGATTCCGCAGCCGGTGCACGACGTGCGAGTGCAGTCGGGAGTCGTGACACCCTCGAGCGAGCGACGGTACTCGCGCTCGAGGAAGCCGCGCGTGCAGCCGGGGCTCACATGCTCCCACGGCAGACGCCAGTCCAACTCGTAGGGCAGGTGCACAAGCTCATTGAGGTCGATGCCGTTTTTGGCAGCAGCCTCCTTCCAGTTATCGAGCGAGAAATGCTCTACCCAGGCGTCAAAGCGAGACCCCGAGCGCCAAGCATCGATGATGACGGGCGTCATGTCACGACCGGCGCGGGAGAGCGCGGCCTCGATGAGCGAGGTCTCGGCATCGTGGTAATGCACGCGGACGGCACGGTTGCGAACGCTCGTGATGAGCAGCTTCTGGCGACGCTTGACGTCGTCGTAGTCGAGCTGCGGGCACCACTGGAACGGCGTGGCAGCCTTGGGGATAAAGACCGAAACCGAGATGGACACCGAGATCGAGCCGCGACGAGCCTTGGGCACCACGGAACGACCGAGCTCCAGCACGTGATCGGCCAGATTGGCGATGGCCACGATGTCCTCGTCGCGCTCGCCGGGAAGGCCCATCATAAAGTAGAGCTTCATGCGGTTCCAGCCGGCCTCGAAGGCCGCCTTGGCCGCACGGTCCAGGTCCCCCTCGGTCACGTTCTTGTTAATGATGTCGCGCATGCGCTGGCTGCCGGCCTCGGGCGCGAACGTCAGGCCGCCCTTCTTTTCGCCGGCGACCGACTCGGCCATATCCACGCCAAACGAATCCAGGCGCTGCGACGGAATAGACACGCGAATACCCGTATCCTCCAGGCGACGGTTGAGCCTGCCGAGCACGTCACGAATGCAGGAGTGGTCGGTCGTGGAGAGCGAGGTCAGCGACACCTCGTCATAGCCGGTCTTTTCCAGACCCTGAATCACCGACGAGACGATCTGGTCGGCCGAGCGCTCGCGCACCGGGCGATACGTCATGCCGGCCTGGCAAAAACGACAGCCGCGGGCGCAGCCGCGCAGAATCTCGATAGACAGGCGATCGTGAACCAGCTGCGCATAGGGCACGCACGACTGCGACAGCGGATTCGTGGCGCCGAAATCCTCGACGACGCGTTTGTAGACCACGGTCGGCGCATCCTTGCCCTCGCGCGGCACGGTGTAGCCATGCGGCGAGCAGGGCTCGTCGTGACGAACCTCATAGAGCGACGGCACGTAGTTGCCGGCAATGGATGCAAGCTGCTCAACAATCTGCGCGCGCGGAGCTCCTTCGTCGCGCAGGCGGCGATGCAGCTGGCAGGTCTCGAGCAGCGATTCCTCGCCCTCGCCGATGAGGATGGCATCGAAGAAGGCCGCGTACGGCTCGGGGTTGTACACCGAGGGGCCGCCGGCGATGATGATGGGGTCGTCTTCACCTCGGTCGGCCGCTAACAGCGGAATGCCAGCGAGGTCGAGTGCCTCGAGGAAGTTCGTCACCGCCATCTCGTGCGGCACATGCAGGCCGACGATATCAAACGAAGCGACGGGGGCAGCACCTTCGAGCGACAGCAGCGGAATGCCTGCCTCGCGCATAGCGTCACCCATATCGGGCCACGGCACATAGCCACGCTCGCAGGAGATGCCCTCGGCCTGGTTAAGGATGTTGTAGAGGATGGCGATACCCTGGTTGGGCAGACCAACCTCGTACACATCCGGGTAGATCAGGCAGCAACGGTAGTCGGCATCGGCCTTGGAAAGCGTGCCCCACTCGTGATCGATATAGCGACTCGGCTTCTCGACCTTGGCGAGCAGCGGCTCAATTAAATGAAAGCAGTCTTGATACGGAACGCGCAACGGAAAACCCCTAAGCAGCGAGATCGGATGCGTCTTGGTAGGACGCCATAGGACGGGTAGCACCCGCGACCGTGGTCACCAGATCGCGAACGCGGGAGAACGTGGCAGTGACCACCTCGTTGGCACGGCTGTAGTCGACATCGCGCTCGTAGAGCGAAACGAGCGCACGGCCCATGCCATAGGTGCCCGCGGCAGCAGTGAGCGCCTTGACGGCAAACCCAATATGCGGCGTCTGCTTGACGAGCGCGCGGGTGACCGCGCGGATCACAAGACCGCCGGCAAGCACGCCCGCGACCTCGTAGCCGCGCTCAGGCTTAATGCCGCGTCCAAAGACGGCAGCGAGCTCAAAGAGCATGCCCACCTGCGCCAGCGCCATAACGGGATAATCGGCGCCCGGCAAAAACACCAGCGCACCGGTCGCCATATTGGTGAGCGCGCACGAGGTGATGATACGATTAGCTGCCGCGATGCGCATAAAGGCAAAATTCGCCGCAAAAGCCGTTTCCTTGTCGGTGCGATCGAGAATCCAGCGGGCAAGCGTCTCGAGCAGATACGTCTTATCGGTTGCCGCCACCACGCCGAGCATGGGCGTGGATTCCTCGATAAACGGCACCTCCACAGCAGACTCGGCAAGCACGCACACGGGCGCGCCGGCGATCACGAGCTCCTGCACGGCACTCTCCAAGCGGTCGGAGCCGCACGAGAGCACCAGTACCACATCGGTATCGGTCTTTGGAGCAATTCGCTCCTCCCCCAGACGCTCGACGCGCACAATGCCCGAGGTCGTCTGCGGTACAAAGGCGTCACGCACCGTCTCGGCCAGAAAGCGCGAGGCGGACGAATCCAAATAGACCGAGACGCGCACCGGCGTATCGGAATCCTTCTTAACGGACGCGCCCATCTTAAAAGCGCGGGTCAGCTTATCTACGGGAATTTTCATAGCAAACCCCTCCAGCGGTTACGCGGCGCCCGAACGATGCCGCCATATGGATTGTACGATACCCACCGTCAGCAGCTGAATCATCATCGAAGACGAACCGAAGCTAATAAACGGTAGCGGAATACCGGTAATCGGCATCATGCCGATGCACATGCCGATGTTTTCGAAGGTCTGGAACGCCCACATGCCAACGATGCCCACACACGATAGGCGCAAGAACAGCGACTCACACTTAAAGGCGACGCGAATCGTCGAAAAGATCAGCAGCACGTAGAGGCACAGGAGCAAAAAGGAACCGCAAAAGCCAAAGGTCTCGGACAGGAAGGCGAAGACGAAGTCGGTGTGGAACTCAGGCAGAAAGCCGCCGGCCGACTGCGTCGCATGGCCTAAACCCTTACCAAAGAAGCCGCCCGAGCCAACGGCGATAAGCGACTGCTGCAGGTTGTAGGCATCGTCCGAATCGGCATTATCGGGGTCGATAAAGACCGTCAGACGGTTCATCTGATACTGCTTGATGAGCACATCGTGGCCGAGCAACGAATCAAAGACCGAATCGAGCGCCAGGACGAGGGCCACCAGGCCCACGAGCAGGGCCAGGGTCGACAGCACCCATTCGCGGCGTGCACCGCTCATGCAGATGACGATGGCGCCCGAGACCAGCACGACCAGGCCCGAGCCCAGGTCGCCCATGGCGACGACGGCCAAAAACGGAATGGACAGCATGCCGCAGAGCTTGACGTAGTCGCGAACGGTATCGATGCGGCCGTTATACTGCGAGCCAAGCGTGGCGATAAAGAAGATGGTGATGAGCTTGGCAAGCTCAACCGGCTGGAATGTCAAGCCGATACCGGGAATCTTGATCCAGCCCGTCATGCCCAGACCGCCCGTATAGGACAGGCCCGGAATCTTGGGCGAGAAGATCACAATAAGGTCAATGACGAGCAGCGCCGTCGAGAAGTTAGAGATGCCGCGCAGATCGGTACGCCAGACGAGCACCGCAAGCACCGCGCCAATGCCAATGCCCAGCAGGTGGCGCGAGAATGAGGCGTCGGCCTTAAACTGTGACGCCGACCAAATAATGATGGCGCCATAGGCAACGAGCGCGACGGTAGCCAGCAGCACACCGATATGCACCTTTTGGCGAAACGTACCGCGCGAGGCCGAAAGTTGCTTGTTGACGCGGTCCAGGCTGCTGCGAGAGCCGGTCTTGGTTGAACGGAACAGATCCGCCGGAGAAAAATCCATCGCAACCTCCTATCGAACCGAAGAATCGCCCGAGGCCGAAGAGGTATCGGGCTCGTCATAAATCGCGCCGAGCACGTCGCGCACGACATGCATCGCGGTATCTGAGCCACCGCCGCCCTGCTCCAGGACAGTAGCGATGACATACTTGGGATCATCGGCCGGCGCATAGGCGCAGAACCACGCGTATTCGTCCTCGCCGCTTTTCTCGCCCGTGCCCGACTTGCCGTACACCTGCGGCGTCAGGGTGCCAAAGTGAGCCGCCAGGGACGTCGATGCCGTGTAAATCACGTCGTGCATGCCGTTGCGAACAAGAGCCAAATCCGAATCGCTGTTGATCTTGGCCTCCAGGCGCTTCTTCTTGCCTTTGCCGTTGTACTTATAGGCATCGCCGTCGCCATCGCGCGACACGGCAGACAAAAACACGTGAGGCACGTACTGCTTACCGCCGTTGGCAAGGCCCATGTAGGCGCATGCCATCTGCAAAGGCGTCACCAAAATGTCGCCCTGGCCGATGGCAATGTTGGTCATATCGCCGGCATTCCACTTGCGGTCCTCGGCAGAGGCGTCGGTAAAGTACGACTCTTTCCACTCGGCATCGGGAATACGGCCCGCGCCCTCACTCGGCAAATCGATACCGCAGGTCTTGCCTAGGCCCCAGCGACGAAAGACCTCCTGCAGGCCCTCGGAATGTTGCTCGTCATAAAAGAACGCCTTGCCCATATCGTAGAAGACGGGGTCGCACGAGTTGGCAATACCCGACTGCAGCGTCATGGTGCCGTGTCCAGACGTCAGCCAGCAGCGCTTGCCCCAAGCCTTGCCCAAGCCCGTCCAATAGCCCGTGCAGTTGGTTGTCTGCGTTGAAGTGTAGGTTCCAAACTCAAGACCGGCCAGTGCCGAGAGCGGCTTGATGGTCGAGGCCGACATGTACTGTCCGCTAATGGCGCGGTTGAGTAGCGGGTGCGAACCCTTGTCATCATTGAGCTCGGTCCACACGTCATTTGAGACGCCGCCGATAAAGACGGACGGATCGAACTTGGGCTCGCTCGCCATGCCCAGGATCTCGCCATTGTTGGGATCGAGGCACACCACAGCGCCGTTGCCGGCATTGCTGTAGCCAGTGGTCTTGGCAAGCTCGATGGCGCTCGCCAGCGCCGTCTCACAGGCCTGTTGGATCTTAAGGTCGAGCGTGAGCTTAATGTCGGAGCCGGCCTTCGCGGGCACGGCGCCGGCCTGACCGGTCACATTGCCCGAGGCATCGACCTTGACGGTCTGCTCGCCACGAATACCCTGCAGCAGGTTTTCGTAGTAGCTCTCAACGCCCGCCTGGCCCAGGATATCGCCCGACTGGTACGTAATCTTGCCAGCAGAAGCATCATCATCGCCAGAGGTTTTCTTATTCTGAGCCTCGAGCTGCTCGGAGGTAATGGTGCCGGTATAGCCCAAGATATGGCATGCCGTCTCGCCATATGGATACTGGCGCTCGGTACGCTCGGCAATCTTGACGCCCGGGAACTCGCCGGCATGCTCCTGAATATAGGCAACCGTGGAACGACGGACGTCCGTCGCGATGGTATGCAGGCTCTGGGCGCCCTCTGTATTGTCCTGAATATTGCGCAGAACCGCCACGTAAGGCATTCCAAGCACGTTGGCAAGATGGCGAACCAGAACCTCATCCTCCGCAAGGTCGCGGTAGGCCACGACAGCAAGTGAGGGACGGTTCTGGACAAGCGCCACGCCATTGCGGTCGAGGATGCGGCCGCGCACAGCGGGTGTGGTAACGGTGCGAGTCTGATTGCTATTAGCCTGCTTCTCGTAATAGTCCGACGAGACCATCTGCATGCCCCACAGCTTGACGGCAAGCGCCGCAAACATCGCGCCCACACCCGCGGTGAGGATGGAAAAGCGGCCCTTAAAGGCGGTCGCCGCGGTATTGCCCTCGCCCTCGGTGGCGCGCGGGGCCGTTCCATGCTGCGTATCATAGGTAAAACGGGAATCGCCCCGACGCATGATGACCAGCGCGACCACGATGGCCACGACCAGCACGATACCGGCGATAATAACCGTCAACTGGGAAGACATCTACGGGCCTCCCCTATTTGAGCTTGCGGGTCTTGGGCTTAAAGCGCATACCCGTCTGGCGTCCGCCACGTGCGGAGAATCCATAGCCGGACTGCGGCACGACGCCGGACATCAAAAACGGAATGGCAACCAGACCCGTCAGGATCGAAGACGGCAGCGCATGACCGAAGATCGCCACGACAAAGCTCGTCTCCAAACCCATAAACAGCAAGATGATGCTGTAAATCACATTAATGACGAGCGCGAAGGTGCCCACCGTGATGCCGCGCGCACTCGGGGTACCGCCCGTCTGACCAGCGGCGCTGTGCACCAGGGCAAAAGAACCCACGGTCAGCAGGAGCGACATAACGCCCACCGGCACGGCAGCGGACAGGTCATAGAACAAGCCGCTGCAAAAACCGCACACGACGGCACGGGTCGGGTCGCCCGAGAACACACTCAGGCACACAAGAATAATCATAAAGTTGACGCGACCGCCCGCAATGGAGATCTGCGGTGCGAGGCCTGCCTGCAGCAGCACGCACACAATTGCGGCAATCACAAACGTGCGGGAGCTCATCCCCTGCTCGTGTAGATCCATGGACATGCCCCCTATTCGCTCGAGCCGGAATCGGTCGTCTCGGACGTGTCGGAACTGTCATCCGAACTCTCGTCCTTCGTCTTGGTCGCAGCATCGCGCGACGTTCCCTGCGGCGTGCTATTAGCGGTGCTCACGTCCTCATCCGAAGCCGACTGTTCGTCGGTCAGCGAGGTAATGACCAGCACTTCCTCGTTGTTCTCGGCCGTCGTCTGGGCGCGCACCACAATGGTGTAGTACACATCGTTTGCCGATTTCTCAACCGACGAGACGGTGCCGAGCGGTAGACCCTTGGGGAACACACCGCCAATGCCCGAGGTCACGATGATGTCGCCAACCTTAACATCGGAGTCGACGCTCACGTACTCAAGACGCAGCGTGCCGTCAGCCTGACCCTGCAGCATACCCTGGGCGCGCGTGTCCTGCACCATGGCGGATACGCCGGAGTTCTCGTCGCCAATCAGGCGCACGGTAGAGGTCTTGGCCGATACCTCGATAATCTGGCCGATAACACCGGCAGAACTCGTCACGGGCATGTTGATGGTAAGCCCGTCGGCAGAGCCCTTGTCGATGGTAACGGTCGAGGTCCAGGCATCGCCCGATGCGCCGACGATACGAGCTGCGGTCGATTTGAGGTTATAGGTCGACTGCAGGCCGACCAGCCCCTCCAGACGCTCGGCGGTCTTTTGAGCCTCGGAGAGCTCGGCAACCTTAGAGGTCAGTTCCTCGTTTTGCTTCTTAAGCTCGTCAAGCGTGTCCTGCGACGCCGTAAGGTTAGAGAACACGTTGCCGATCGCATTGAAGGGAGCCGCCACAGCCGAACCCACAAAGCGCACCGGCGAGGTAATCGTCGTTACGCCCGAACGCACGGCATGAATCGGTCCTGCCTCGCCCTCGCGGATGTAAAACGTGAGCAGCAACACCGAAATCAGGCTGAAAACAATCAACGGGCGCATACCCGTTGATTGTCGCTTGGTATTCAGATTTGTGGAGAAACCCGAAGATCGTGCCAAATGGAATCCACCTTTTGGAAATTAAGCATTGGTCTGGACGAAGCCGCCATCAAACGCATTGGCCTCGAGCACGCGGGCACAGCCGTTAACAACGTTATCGAGCGCCGTGGGGCTGACGTTGACCGAAACGCCGGTCTCATCGCGCAGGCGCACGTCGAGACCACGCAGCAGCGCGCCGCCACCGGTCAGCAAAATGCCGTAGTACATAAGGTCCGAGGCAAGATCGGGAGGCGTAGCGTCGAGTGCGTCCTTGACGGCCTTGGCCATCTCGTCGAGCGGCTTGTTGAGCGCGCGACGAATCTCCTCGCTCTCGATGCGCACGGTCTTGGGCAGACCGGTGATCACGTCGCGGCCGTTGACCTCAACGTCGAGCTCGTCCTTGAGCGGCACGGCGGAACCGACCTTGATCTTGATGTCCTCTGCCGTACGCTCGCCGATGGCCAGGTTGTAGGCATCACGAACGTGCGTGAGGATGGCCTGATCGAACTCGTCGCCGGCAATACGGATGGACTGCGAGACGACGATGCCGCCCATAGCGATAACGGCGACCTCGGTGGTACCGCCGCCGATGTCGATGACCATGGAGCCGGTGGGTTCCTCGACGGGCAGGTCGGCGCCGATAGCGGCTGCCATAGGCTCTTCGATCAGATAGGCCTGGCGGGCACCGGCCTGGATCGTGGCCTCAAAGACAGCGCGCTTCTCAACCGACGTGACACCGGAGGGAACGCAGACGACAACACGCGGACGCGGAGTCCACGGATAGCGCTTCTCGGACGCCTTATCGATAAAGTAGCGAAGCATGGCCTCGGTAACATCGAAGTCGGCGATGACGCCGTCCTTCAGGGGACGAACGGCCACGATGTTGCCGGGCGTACGGCCGAGCATGCGCTTTGCCTCGATACCGACCGCCAAGATGCGCTCGTCGTTCTTGTCGATGGCGACAACAGAGGGCTCGCGAATGACGATGCCCTTACCGCGCACGGAGACAAGCGTATTTGCGGTGCCGAGGTCGATGGCAAGATCGCCCGCATAGCTACCGAAGAACATATCCATCAAAGAAAACAACGCAACTCCTGATGTGTTGGATGATTGCTGGAAAACTACTAGCTCATCATACTAGCGCAAGCCCGGCACCTCACTTGCGGTGAAGCGCCGGGCAAAGCTAAATCCCATAAGGTCACTACTGGTTGTCAGCAGCCGAGAAATCCATATCGAGCGAAGAAACGGCCCAGCCGATATGGTTGTCGGAGCGCACGAATTTGACGGTGTACTCCTGCTCGCCGCCCTTGGACAGCGATGCCTTCACCTTAGCGGTCGTCTCGGTCATGGACTGATCCATGCCCTCGACGGACACGGTGGCACCCTGCGGAATCGAGGAGATGATCATCGACTTAGCGTCCTCGGACAGGCTCGAGGCCAGGCAAGACTCGGCCTTTGCGGCGTCACCGTCGCCGGCAGCCTGGAACAGATCGGTAACGACAGACTCCTGAGACGGGAAGCCAAAGCCGCGCGTGTAGGCAAAGCCCAGACCGCCCGCGGCGATCAAAATAAGCAGAAGCAGCACGATGAAGACTTTGAGACCCGTATGGCGATGGCGACGACGGACCTTGGCCTGCTTACGATCCTGACGGTCCTGCTGGACCATCTCGGACTCGGACAGCGTAAAGAAGCCGGTGTCCGAGGGATCGGGCATAAACTGACCGGTCGCACCCGTAGGATCGAGCGGATCGACGGCAGGAGCGTCCATCGCGGGCGCCGGAGCCGTGGCCATAGCCGTCTGGGCAGACAGCGCGGCAAGCGAATCCTGCACGCGGGCAAGCTCATCGGCCTGCTCGGAGGTGAGCTGGTAGATGCCATCGGCAGTAGCGGCGTTAAAGGCGTCGAGTGCGTCGGAGGGACGGCCGGCGGCAGAAAGCGCCTGACCCATGCCGGCGTTGAGCGCACGCGTGTCGTCGCGGGGGCCGGCAAAGTCGATAGCCGTGCGGTAAGTCTCCACGGCATCCGCCGGACGGCCGAGCTTAATGAAGCAACGACCGAGCTCGCCGAGTGCGGCGGCAGGAGCCGGATTGGCGCCGTCGATGGCAGCCTGACGGAAGGCGGTTCCCGCGTTGGCATAGTCGCCCGACTGGAACAGCGCATTGCCCAGGCCCAGATAGGCCTTGAACGGCGTGGCATAGGAAGCATCCTGCGTAGCGGCAGAGAAAGCCTGAGCGGCCGTCGTGTAGTCGCCCACGGCGGCGAGCGCCTTGCCGCGGTTGGTGAGCAGCGCGCCGCGCTTGCCGTAGGTGCCGTCGTTGAGGGCGGCGGCATAGGCCTCGGCGGCCTCGGCATACATGCCCAGGTGCATCAAGGCGTTGCCACGAAGGTGATCGGCCTCGCCCATAATCTCATCGGGAGTCTTTGCCGCCCCAAGCATCTGGGCTGCAGCGGAAAAATCACCCGCGCGGTAAGCGGCGCGGCCCTGTTGGATCAGCTGGCTATTCAAGGAAGTCCCCTTTACTCGTGAACGATCTCGACATGGACGATCTCGTCGCCGGCACGCAGCTGCGAAATCACATCGAGACCCTCGACCGTGGTACCAAAGACGGTGTAACCGGAATCGAGGTTATGCTGGGCACCCAGGCAGAAGTAGAACTGCGAACCCGCGGAATCGGGGTCCATGGAGCGTGCCATGGCAAGGGCGCCATCGACATGGCTGTTGCGCGGATTGGTGGCAAACTCGCCCTTGATGCAGTAGCCGGGGCCACCGGTACCGGGCATACCGTCGGGGCCTTCAAGACCGGCAGCGACGTCGGCGCCGGACATGTCGCGGGTATTGGGGTCGCCGCCCTGGATAACAAAACCGGGCACATAGCGATGGAACTTAAGGCCATCATAGAAGCCCATCGTGGAAAGCTCGCAGAAGTTCGCGACATGAATGGGAGCGCCCTCGCCGTCAAACTTGACCTTGATGGTACCCTTCGACGTCTCGATTACGGCGCACTCGTCGCCGACAAGCTGATACTCGGGCGTGTAGAGCTCTTTCTTAAAACCAAACATGTGGTTCCTTCCTCGTGCGTTTAAAGCATATTTGTACGAATTGTAGCAATAAGCACGGGTTTACATCAATTGCGCACGTAGGTTATGCCGACTATGGCGAACTAATTTTAGGAACGCTGCTGCGGCTTCCAGGAACCCACATTGGCATCGTACTGGTTCAGCGCGCTGTTGCCGCCCTGCGCGATGGGCGCCAGGATCTCGCTTTGGTGGGAACTCATCGACTCGCCATCGGGAATGGCCAGCGAGATATCCCAGCTCTGGCAGATCACGTCGACGCGCTCATACATCCACTCGGCAAGCTGCTTTAAGTGGGCGATGTCATCCGCATAGACCGTATCGTCCTGTACTTTCAGGTTGTTGAGCTCATCTTGCGTCTTTTTGATCTGGTCGCGCAGGGCGTAGGCACTCTGCGACAGCTCCTGACGGGTGGACAGCGGCGTTCGGAGATAACCGTTGTTAAAGGAATCGATGACCTCGCCGATCTGGTCCTCGTCAGCGTAGGACACGATGGTCTGATACAGACCGTCGAGCCTGGTATAGAGCTGATCATCGGTGAGCACGGTTTCTTCCTGAACCACCTCGGCAGAATCGCCCTGCTTGGTATCGTCCTCAGTCGCCTCGCCCTTTTGACGCGTGGGGAAGGTGGTTTGTGCAGCTTGGCCAAACTGGTCGTAGAAGCCAGGCATAACACCCATGGGATCGGTCGTCACGAACCAATAGGCACCACCGCACACGACGGCAAGGACCGCGATGATAATGAGCGGCTTGGGAATATGACGCTTATGCTTGTGATAGGCGTCCTCGTCGGGGTGCACCTTGCGCTTGGGTTTTTGAGCATCGTCATGCAGGGAAACGGGCGTGGGAATATCGACCTTGGGGATACCGAAATCCTTATCGAAAGCTGGCAGCACGCAGGTCTCATTGGGGTCGGCGGCGTCCGAAAGCACCGCAGCGGCAGAGGCCGGCGCATGCGGCACCTCGGTATCGATCTGCTCTTGCGTTAGGCGCGGAAAGCCCGCCGTGCGGCCCGCTGCCAGGTCGGATGCTGCCGCATCCTCGGAGAGGATACCCGGAGCGGGGCGTCCGCATTTGGGGCACGTACGATCATGCGGAGAAAGACGAGCACCGCAGCCCTCACAGAACACGAACTCGGTGTGCTCGGGACCATCGCCCGGACCCACATAGGCGTTGCAGTAGGGGCAGAACGAGGCGCCGTCCTCGATAGTCTTAAGGCAATGCGGGCAGATCACGGCATCCTCTTTTCGAAGCAATTCAAATAATCGAGGTTAGAGCATAACATCGCCACGGCCCCACAGGAGCAAGGCACCAATTCAACATCGCCAGGGCGCGTAGTTACTTCTTCTTTTTGCTCGGCATCGAGACTTTGATGCCTTGGGCGGACTTGGTTACGCGAGAGCGCTTGGCTCCGCTACCCTTCTTTTTCTTGGGCTGGGCCTGGGCCACGCCCTCGAGTGCGCGGGCCTCGGCCTCGCGAGCGGTGCGATCTTCGCGGCGCTGCGCCATGTCGGCGGCGACGCGCTTGGCAAAACGCTCGGCCGTCGAACCCGTCGAGCTCACCTTGCCGCCACCGCGACCCAGGTGGACGCGCACACCGCGGCCAAAACCAGTTGCGGCATGACGACGACGCGGCTTGAGCGAATCCATCATCGTGGCGAGCTTAAAGAACACCGAGCAGGTAAAGACCACGATGACAGCCAAGATTACCATCTGGCCCATCGACAGGTTGGCAATAGACAGCAGCTCCGGGAATCCGATAACGCCCACCAGGATGCCGGCGACAACAAACACGAAGAGCACCACACGTAAGGGCGTGAGAGGCTGCGAGATGCGCCAGATCAGGCTGACGCTCGCCGCGCACGACGTAAGCAGGCACATCGTAGACAGCGTGAGCTGGCTAAAGCCAAACACGCGCGCCACAAAGATATCGAGCGCCGCGGCCAAAATGACCGCAATCGACGCCGGCAGTGCCCGCTTGAGCACGTTCGTCAGGAACGACCCCTTCACGCGAGCATTGTTGGGCTCCAGGCCCAACACAAAGCCCGGCGCGCCGATGCAGAAGAAGTTGATGAGCGTCATCTGAATCGGCTCGAAAGGGTACGGCGGCAGCGCGATGCACAGCGCCGCCAGGCCCATCGAGAACAGCGTCTTAGTCAGGAACAGCGAAGCCGAACGCTGCAGGTTGTTGATGGAGCGACGGCCCTCGGCCACCACGGCGGGCATCGAGGCAAAGTCGTTGTCGACGAGCACGATCTCGGCCACGTTACGCGCGGCATCGGAGCCGGCCGCCATGGCCACGGAGCAGTCGGCCTCCTTGAGCGCCAGCACGTCGTTGACGCCGTCGCCTGTCATGGCCACGGTGTGCTCGCGGCGCTTGAGCGCCTGCACGAGCTCGCGCTTCTGCTGCGGGGTCACACGACCAAAGACATGGTAGCGGTCCACTGCGGCATCGAGCTTGGCCGGCGTATCGAGCGTCGTGGCGTCCACATAAGCGTCCGCCCCCGGCACGCCCACCACGCGCGCGATCGACGACACCGTACGCGGGTCGTCGCCACTGATCACGTTGAGCGTCACGCCCTGCTCGTTAAAGTAGCCGATGGTCTCGGCCGCCGAGGTACGAATCTCGTCGCGGATGGTCACAAAGCCCACGGGCTCGGCCTCGCCCACCATATCGCCATCGGGCGTAAAGCCGTCCACGCGCGCCACCACGAGCACGCGGCAGGTATCGGCAAGCTCGGCGACACGGTTCTCGACCTGGGCAAACGCACGATCAGAGAGCACAAACTGCGCCGCACCCATCACATAGGAGCCCTGTGCAAACGACGCGCCGCTCCACTTTTTGGAAGACGAGAACGGAATGACCGACAGTGGCTCGGACACCTCGACCGGACGGTCGGCGTAATAGTTGAGCAGCGCCTGACAGGTCTCGTTGGCATCGGCCGAGGTCGCACGTGCGACGTTAGCCAGCGCAAAATCGAGCACCGTGGTATCGACGGGAACGGCGGCGTCGCCCTCCCCCGCACCCATACCCTCGACCGGTAGCGGATAGGTACCCTCGACCTCCATGCGGCCCGACGTGATGGTGCCCGTCTTGTCCAGACACAGCACGTCGACGCGCGCGAGCGTCTCGATGCAGTAGAGCTGCTGCGCCAGCACCTTGCGGCGGGCCAGGCGCACCGTGGCAATGGCGAGCACCGACGAGGTCAGCAGCACCAGGCCTTGCGGGATCATGCCCAGCAGGGCGCCCACTGTGGACAGCAGCGCCGACGAAGGCACATGACCAGCCAACAGCTCGGAGAAGCACCACGAAAGCGCGCTATCGCCCGGGGTTCCCGCGGCATCCCACAGCTCGCTCACGCTCGAGGCAAACAACGCCAAACCGAGCGGGATCATGATGATGCTCGCAAAGCGCACGATGGCGTTAAGCGCGTTCATGATCTCGGAATTGACCTTTTTAACGTACTTGGCCTCGTTATTAATTTTGGCCACGTAGTTGTCGGCGCCGACATGGATCACGCGGGCGCGCAGCAGGCCCGAGTCGATAAAGCTGCCGCTCATGAGCTCGGAACCGGGCTGTTTCTTAATAAGGTCGCTCTCGCCCGTCAGCAGGCTCTCATTCACGAGCGCCTCGCCCGAAACCACCACGGCGTCAGCGGGAATCTGATCGCCGCGCCCCAGGCGGATGATGTCGTCGAGCACGATCTGGTCCAGGTCGAGCTCCACCTCGGCGCCGTCGCGCACCGCGATGGCCTTCTTGGAGGTCAGCAGCGTGAGCTTATCGACCATCTTCTTGGAACGCATGGATTGAATGACGCCAATAGCGGTATTGAGGAACACCACGAACAGGAACGTCAGATTCTTAAACGAACCGGTCAAAATGACCAGGAACGCCAAGATCACGTTGATCAAATTGAACAGCGTGCAGAGGTTCTCGATGATGAGCTCTTTGACCGACTTGGTCTTGAGCTCCATGTTGCGGTTGATCTTACCGGCGGCGATGCGCTCCTCGACCTCGGCGGTCGAGAGTCCGCGCTCGATATCCGTTGCTGCCATACCACGTCCCATCACGTCGCGTCGGTATAAGAAAAACCGCCCGGACCATGCGAGGTTCGGACGGTCTCACGTTCGATGGTGCCCCATGTTGGATTCGAACCAACGGCCTTCTGCTCCGGAGGCAGACGCTCTAATCCCCTGAGCTAATAGGGCCAACGTTTGGCATTATACCCAAGTGCACCACGGGCTATCAAAATAAAAGAAAAAGCTTTGCAATTCCGAGAAAGACGCGGCTCAACGGCGCACTTTAGAAGGCAAAAGCGAGTCAGATAGTATAAACTCTCATGCACCATATGTACACGGCTCGCGATGCGGGCCGTTTTTGCAAGGGTTATCCATCGAGGTGAGAGGCACACCATGATTGCAATTTTAAAAGAGAGCGCCAGCGACGAGGCCGTCAGCCATATCGTCAGCTGGATTGAGAAAAAGGGCCTGAAGACCGATGTCTCGCGCGGCGAGAATGAGACGATCATCGGCCTGGTGGGCGATACGACCAAGATCGACCCGTTCCTGCTCGAGTCCATGGATGTCGTCGAGCGCGTGCAGCGCGTCTCCGAGCCGTTCAAGCGCGCCAACCGCAAGTTCCACCCCGAGGACTCCGTCATCGACTGCGGCCACGGCGTCAAGATCGGCGGCGACCAGTTCCAGGTCATCGCCGGCCCGTGCTCCGTCGAGGGCGAGAACCTCATCCGCATCGCCCGCCGCGTGAAGGCAGCCGGCGCCACGATGCTGCGCGGCGGCGCCTACAAGCCCCGCACTTCCCCGTACGCCTACCAGGGCATGGGCCCCGCCGGTCTGGACCTGCTGTGCGAGGCGTCTGCCGAGCTCGACATGCCGATCGTCACCGAGATCATGGACCCGCGCGACGTGCAGGTCTTCCTGGACAAGAAGATCGACGTCATGCAGATCGGCGCCCGCAACGCCCAGAACTTCCCTCTGCTCAAAGAGGTCGGCAAGACCAAGACTCCGATCTTGCTTAAGCGCGGCATGTCCGGCACGATCGATGAGCTGCTCATGGCCGCCGAGTACATCATGAGCGAGGGCAACGACAACGTCATCCTGTGCGAGCGCGGCATCCGCACCTTCGAGACCCGCACCCGCAACACCTTCGACCTCAATGCCGTGCCGGTGCTGCACCACCTGTCGCACCTGCCCGTCGTCGCCGACCCCAGCCACGCCACCGGCTACACCCGCTACGTTGAGCCCATGGCGCTCGCCGCGACCGCCTGCGGTGCCAACGGCCTAGAGATCGAGGTCCACGACGAGCCCAGCCGCGCATGGTCCGACGGCGCTCAGGCCCTCACCCCCGATCAGTTCGACGACACCATGCGCCGCATCCGAGCCATTCGCGAGGTTGTCTGCCATGAGACCATGGAGTAGCCCATGGGTACAGTGAGAAACGCGCGCGTTAACCAGGGCGGCCCCAAGTGCGCCGGCATCGTCGGCCTGGGCCTCATCGGCGGCAGCTTTGCCCGCGGCTATGCGCAGGCGGGCGTCCGCGTGCTGGCCTGGGACCCCGATGACGATGTCATGACGGCCGCCAGCATGGGCACTGTCGCCGGAGAGCTTAACGACAAGACGCTCGGCGAATGCGACATCATCGTCCTTGCCTGCTATCCCGAGGCATGCATCGAGTGGCTCGAGGCGCACGCCCAGGCGCTCGCCGACGCCACCGACACCGAGGCCATCATGGGCCCCGTGGTGATCGACACGGTGGGCGTCAAGGGCATCGTGTGCGAGCGCGCCTTTGAGCTAGCCCGCGAGCACGGCTTTTACTTTGTGGGCGCGCACCCCATGGCGGGCACGCAGTACTCGGGCTATGCGCACTCCCGCGCCGACCTGTTCCAGGGCGCCCCGCTCGTGCTCGTACCGCCCGCGGTGGACGATGCGCTCAAACTGGAGCTTTTGGGCCAGGTGCGCGAGATGGTACGCCCCTTGGGCTTTGGCAAGTTCAGCGTGACCAGCGCCGCCGAGCACGACCGCGTCATCGCCTTTACGAGCCAGCTCGCGCACGTCGTTTCCAACGCCTATGTTAAGAGCCCGACCGCTCAGGTCCACCACGGCTTTTCGGCCGGCAGCTACCGCGATCTCACCCGCGTGGCGCACCTCAACCCGCAAATGTGGTCCGAGCTCATGATCGACGACGCCGACGCGCTCGCCTTTGAGATCGACCATCTGATCGAATCGCTTGGCGCCTACAGCCGTGCGCTCAAGGACCGCGACCAGCGCTATCTGGAGAATCTCCTTGCCGAGGGCGACCGCATTAAGCGCGCACTCGACGACGAGGCCTCCCACTAGACAACCCATCACGCCAGGTCGAAAGGACCGAAGCTTATGGCGATTACCATCGATATCGACACTGCACGCCCCTACCAGGTGCATGTTGGCACGTTTTTGCTGGAGCAGGCGGGACCGCTCGTGCGTGCCACTGCCGGCGGCACCAAGGCCGTCATCGTGACGGACACCAACGTGGGCCCGCTCTACCAGATGCCCGTTAAGCAGAGCCTGGAGGCGTCAGGCTACGAGGTGAGCATCTGCACCTTCGAGGCCGGCGAGGCCCATAAGCGCGCCGAAACCTATGTTGCCATTTTGGAGTTTGTGGCCGAGCACGAGCTTTCGCGCTCCGACGTGATCGTGGCACTCGGCGGCGGCGTCGTGGGCGACGTGGCGGGCTTTGTGGCCGCCACCTACATGCGCGGCTGCAAGTTTGTGCAGATCCCAACGAGCCTGCTCGCCATGGTGGATTCGTCGGTGGGAGGCAAGACCGCCATCGATCTGGCTGCCGGCAAGAACTTGGCCGGCGCCTTTTGGCAGCCGAGCGTGGTTATCGCCGACGTGGGGTGTCTGGCCACACTCACGCCCGAGCAGTTCGCCGACGGCTGCGGCGAGGTCGTCAAGCACGCCGTGATCGCCGACCCGGAGCTTTTCGCCGAGCTGGAGAAGACCCCGCTCACGCTGGAGCTGCTCAACCGCGATGTGGCCCGCGTAGCACTCATCATCGCCCGCAACATCGACATCAAGCGCGCCGTGGTCGTCGCCGACGAGCGCGAAACCAACCAGCGCAAGCTCCTCAATTTTGGACACAGCGCCGGGCACGCCGTCGAGGCCTGCGAGCACTTTGAGCTCGGACACGGCAACTGCGTTTCAATCGGCATGGGCATCATCACGCGCGCCGCGGCCCTGCACGGCATTTGCGATGCTGCACTGCCCGATCGTATTGAGGAACTCTGCGCCCGCCATGGCCTCAAGACCCGCTGCGACCTAGATGCCGATACCGTCTTTGCCGAGGCGCTCCACGACAAGAAGCGCGCGGGTGACACCATCGATCTAGTGATTCCGCACGGCATTGGCCGCTGCAGCATCGACCGCACACCGCTTTCCACTTTCCACGAACTCATTGCCGAGGGCCTCGGCCAGAAGGGAGACGCATCCGCATGCTAGCCCGCATCACCCCGTCCCCGCTCAAGGGCACCGTTCCCGCCATCGCGTCCAAGTCGATGGCGCATCGCCTGATCATCTGCGCTGCGCTTGCCAACGGCGAGACACACGTCACCTGCAACACCACCTGCGCCGACATCGAGGCTACGGTGCGCTGCCTTACGGCCCTGGGTGCTCGCATCGAGACCGTCGAGGACGGCTTCCAGGTCCACCCCACCATGAAGAGTGTTGAGTTTGGCCTGCTCAAGGCCCTTGCCGGCAGCACGCTTGACTGCGGTGAAAGTGGATCCACGCTCCGCTTTATGTTGCCCGTCGCCTGCGCGCTGGGCGCAGAAGCAACTTTTGTGGGTCAGGGGCGCTTGGGCGCCCGCCCGCTCTCCCCGCTCTCTGACGAGATCATCGCCGCCGGCTGCGACCTACAGGGTCTGGGCGGTTTTCCGCTCAAGACGAGCGGCCGCATGCGCCCGGGCACCTTTGTGCTTCCGGGCAACGTGAGCTCGCAGTACATCTCGGGCCTGCTGCTGGCAGCCCCGCTGCTGGCCCAGCCCTCCTGCGTGCAGGTATGCGGCCTCATCGAGAGCCGCCCCTACATCAACCTGACGATACAGGCCATGAAGGCCTTTGGCGTCGAGGTCAACGTCGAGCGCATTCCGGCCAAGGACGGCCAGCCCGAGGTCACGAACTTCCGCGTGAGCAGTGGCTCGTACCGCACGCCCGGCAGCGTGGCCGTCGAGGGCGACTGGTCCAACGCCGCCTTTTGGCTGTGCGCCGGCGCCATCGGTACCGACCCAATCACCGTCGAGGGCGTGTCGCTAAGCTCCGCACAGGGCGACCGTAACGTGCTCGCCGCGCTTTCGCGCTTTGGCGCCCGCATCGTGCGCTCCACCAACGCCGCCACCGTGCAGTCCGACAAGCTCGCCGGCTTTGAGATGAGTGCCCACGACATTCCGGACCTGGTGCCCGTCATCTCGGCCGTGGCCTCGCTGGCACAGGGCCGCACCTTTATCCGCGATTGTGCCCGTCTGCGCATCAAGGAATCCGACCGCTTGGTCACCACCACCCGCGAGCTCACCGCGCTGGGCGCGCAGGTGCGCATTGCCGGCGACGACCTCATCATCAAGGGCGTCGACGCCTTTACCGGCGGCGAGGTCGATTCGCACAACGACCATCGCATCGCCATGATGGCCGCTATCGCCGCGAGCCGCGCCACCGGCGAGGTCGTGATCCACGGTGCCGAGGCCGTCAACAAGTCCTATCCCGATTTCTTCGACCACTACCGCCTGCTGGGCGGCAAGGTCACACTCGAGGAGGAATAGCATGTCCTCGACCTTTG
>CAUCNB010000030.1:0-24300 GCA_958444075.1 uncultured Collinsella sp.
GGCGAAAGCTCGTGTTGTTGCGTGGGCCATAGCTGCTCCATCCTCAACCTAAATTTGCAGGAATTATGTTGAAACCATTTTCGTTCATTTTCTTTTCTAGCAAGAAAACGCCTTTCGATTACTTATCTTTTCTACAAAAGAAAGGTGATTCGCTCGAAAACTGGGATATCGGATAGGGGGATTTGGTCCGATTCCCTTCCGTTTGCTTTTCAAAAACGAGCGTTTTGGCCTGCGTGCCGGCGATATCTCGTACATGCGACAGATGTGATTTTCATACAATGGGCCCAGCAAAACGCAAGGTAAAACGCCTTGCGGACACGTACGCCCGATGTCCAGATGCGGGCGAGGGAGAGGAGCAAACGCTCATGGCACTTGTTACCACCGAAAAGATGCTCAAGGACGCTCAGGCCGGCCACTACGCCGTCGGCGCGTTCAACGTCGAGAACCTCGAGTTTGTTATGGCCGTTCTGGCCGCTGCCGAGGAGACCAAGTCCCCCGTCATCATGCAGACCACCCCGGGCACCATTAAGACCGCTGGCCTGGATTACTTCTACGGCATGGTCAAGGCCGCTGCCGAGCGCGCTTCCGTGCCCGTCGCCCTGCACCTCGACCACGGTGATGGCTATGACCGCTGCATGCAGGCTTTCCGCACGGGCTACACCTCCGTCATGATCGACGGCTCGCACGAGTCCTTCGAGGACAACATCGCCCTGACCAAGTCCGTCGCCGACGCTGGCCGCGCCATGGGCGTGCCTGTCGAGGCCGAGCTCGGTAAGGTTGGCGGCAAGGAGGACGACGGTCCCGCGGTTGAGGGCGAGAGCCCCTACACCGATCCTGCCGAGGCCAAGGAGTTCGTCGAGCGCACCGGCTGCACCTCCCTCGCAATTGGCGTTGGCACCAGCCACGGTGTGTACACGAGCGATCCTCACATCGAGCAGTCCGTGGTCAAGGCCATTCGCGACGCCGTCGACGTGCCGTTGGTTCTGCACGGCACCTCCGGTGTGCCCGATGAGCAGGTTGCCGAGGCTGTGAAGAACGGCATCTGCAAGGTCAACTACGCCACCGAGCTGCGTCAGGCCTACACCAAGGGCTTCATGGCCTACATGGCCGAGAACCCTGCCTGCTTCGACCCCAAGAAGCCGGCCAAGGAGGGCATGCGTGAGATCACCGAGCTGGTTAAGATCCGCATGACCAACCTCAACTCCGTGGGCAAGGCAGAGTAACAGCAAGGGTACTCTGACTCGCTACATATCCCGGGGAGGGACGAGGGCTTAGTTCCCCAATCGTCCTCGGGCATGCAAAAAGCCTCGCTGCGCACTTCGTGCGGCGAGGCTTTTTGCTCCCTGCGGAAAGATTGGGGGACTAAGCCCTCGTCCCTCCCAGGTTGACCTACTCGAGGTCGTCGCCCTTGTGGCGTTAGGTCTGAAAATAATAAGAAGCCTTCGCGCTGCGGAATGATTTTGGAAACTAAGTACGGGGACCCGCCCAAACCGTCCTGCTCAATCGCCCTTGTGGTGTTGGGGCTGAAAGGGTGGGACGCGTGGGTTATTTGGTTGTTAGGGTTAGTAGGTCGTTGGGGGTTTTGAGGTTGTAGGTGGCGTTTGGGATATCTTGGTGTGATCCCCATGCTGCTCGGGCAAAACTGACCCCTGCTGAAGTTGCGCATTGTTCGTCGTAGACGGTGTCGCCAACGTAGACGACGTTGCCAGGATTCGCGCCCGTACGCCGGAGATATTCGAGCATGGGAGCGGGTGCGGGTTTATGTTCGGTTGTGTCTTCGACAAGGATGATGTGCTCAAAATACTTATCGAAGCCAAGGGGTGCAATTTCTTCTGCGTATTCGTCGCGCGCACGTGAGGAGACGATGCCAAGTTTGCAGCCGTTGTCGGAGAGTGTTGCGATAACTTCGTGCAAGCCGGGAAACACGCTGATGGTGCTTTTAAAGCTGGCGGCAACTTGGCACCAGCGATTCAGCGTTGCCTGTGAGTAGATCCCAAGTTTCTCAAGGGCGTTCTTGCCGGGTATGCCGAGGGCAAATTCAAGCTCGTGTCGGGGGAGCGTTTTGCCGGTTTCTTCTTGGATAATCTGGCCAAGCGATGACAGCACGCTTTCTTCTGTATCTGCCAATGTCCCATCAACGTCAAACACGATATAGTCAAAGTACTTCATATAGTAGCTCCTATCCGTTGTTTGCCTGCAAGTTTGATGCAGTGACAGAAGAAGGGCTAGCGGGATTTCTGCCTGGTACTATCGAGATTCTGCCTCGCTGCTCGATAGCTCGAAGGAGTGCATCCCATTTGTTCTTTAAATACCTGGCCAAGATGGCTTGCTGTCGCAAAGCCGCATTGGCGCGCGACTGTCTGGACCGTTCGCGTGGTGTGTGCCAAAAGTTCGCAAGCACGGTTTACGCGGTATGCGCGCAGATATGCCGCCGGGGTCGTTCCTGCGCAAGCTTCGATAATGCGGTAACACTCTCTTTCGCTTACGCCGGCTGCAGATGCCATCTGGGGCACATCTATAGCGGCTGCATAGTTTGCGCGGATAAAGTCCAGGATTGCCTTGAACTGTACGTCGCGGCTGGTCATCCAAGAGGCGCCGTCGGAAGAAAAGAGCGGTTCGGCCTTGGCGTTAATCTGAATCCAGAGCTCTGACAAACTATTTCGAAGCGCCATCTCGTTCTGCGGCCGTTGAAGGTCGTGGCTAAAGGAGCTCTTCAGCAAATCGATAAAGGGCATATCGTCGGGATTGGTGGGCGACCATTTGAGCACATCGACGCCTCGACATTGAAGCAATGGGTTGATGTAGCGCTTTTGGAGACGTCCCGCGGGATCGCCGAGCATCGACGGCTGAAAGATATGCAGCATTTGAATGGCTGGCGCCGAATTGGGTGATTGCAGCGTGCTGTGCAAAACGCCGCCGTTGATAAAGCCGGCGGACCCTTCCTCAAAGCGTACGTGCTCATGAGCCGCGTGCGTTCGATAGTCAATCGCTCCCTGCTCCATGTAGAAAAGCTCAACTTCGGAATGCCAGTGCCAGGGGACGGAATTGCCCGGATAGCGAGCGAATTCTGCGCGTTCGGCAATATAGGGCCAGTCTTCGGCGGTCTCGGGAAACGCTTCCTCGCGTCCTCCGCGGTGCAATTCTATGTGATCCATGTTTCGCATGGCATCAGTATAAAGCGCGATGGGCTTAGATTGCTCTTGCCTGTTCGGGGAACGCCTTGTCTAGGGATGCTTGGAGCTTTTCGAAGGAAGCTCGTAAGTTGAGGCTCTGATCGGCTGAGCGCTTGGTTTTTGTGGTGGGGGAGTCGAGGAGACCGTTTCTCTGTGTCGGGGGGAAGGAGAAAAGGTTTGCATGTTTTAGGGATGGCTGCTGTGCTGCGTCATTGGAAGAATGCATGCTTATGCGGCCTCCTCGATGTCCACCAAAAGATTGCGCGCGGGGTTTGCTGCTAGGTCCCGTGCGTTGGCAGTATTATGCCGCGGCCGTCGCAAAGAAGCGCTAAAGAAAGACTTAATGAGGTTTGGCGTTACGATGAAACCGCAGGTCAGAGGTATCGAGTAACACTCTTGAAAGGTTTTGGGCTTAAGGGCTTTCTAAGGTTTGTGACGTGGATGTGGCGCGGACGTGCGGAGCGTGTGAATGCTCGCTGTTAGCGCCGCGGCTCTGCGGCGCGCACCTGCTCGATGACCTTTTCCATCGTGGCGTCGATGCGGTCTTTCTTGAGCTCACATTCCCAGACGGTGATGGGCGTCCAGCCCATTCGGGTAAGCGCGTCGATGGCGGCTCGGTCGCGCTCGACGTTGCGACGGAACTTTGCCTCCCAAAACTCAACGTTACGCTTGGGCTGGCTGGGATTGCACTTGGGGCAGCGATGCCAAAAACAGCCGTTGACGAAGATGGCGATCTTGCGCCCGGGAAAGGCGATATCCGGCTTGCCGGGCACCTTCCATTCCAGACGGTATCCCGTAAGGCCTGCAGCCCGCAGACGCTGGCGTACGAGCAGCTCAGGCTTGGTGTTGGCGCGCTTGTTGCCCTTCATGGACTTTTTGATGGCGGCGCGACGACGCACGAGCTCGCGTTCGTCGGCGGAAAGGTCCGAGGTGTCGATACCGTCTAGCAGGCCGGGCTTGGGACGCTTTTTGCTGCGGCGCTTCGGTGCGCGCTTGGGTTTGGTGGCGGGCTCGTCGGTCGTGGTGGCCTCGGCGTCGTTGGCAGTGCCGTTGGCCTCAAGCCGATCTTCCTTCAACTCAATCAGAGCATCGATAAGCCCCTTATCGGCGGGCATCCATTCCACCGTGGCAAGCGAAGTGCGCGGAATCCAGCGGATATCGAGCTGGCGGTCGTGCTTCTGGGGCTCGTCGGACTCTTTAGCCAGCGAGCAGTAGTAGCACTCCATGGAGAGATGAAAATCGGGGTAGTCATACTCAACGGTGTAGAAATCGCGCAGGTTGGTGACTTTTACCTGCAGCTCCTCCATAAGCTCGCGGCGTACGGCGTCCTCGGGCGTCTCGCCGCGCATGAGCTTGCCGCCGGGGAATTCCCAAAGTCCCTGCATGTCGCCATAGCCGCGCTGCACGGCAAGCAGCTCATCAGATCCTTCCTTGCGAATGATCCCAGCGGCAACATGAACAGTCTTCAACAGGAGTCCTCTCTCAATATCAACACGTGGCAGGCTGGCTACCCGTACCTTACACAACGGTAAGGCAAGCGTAAGCCATATCGATGGTAGCCGACTCGTCTTCTTGCGACTATAGATACCGTAGACTAATCGCAAGAAAGGACTCGGTATGCAAACCACGCACATGGCGACCCCGGTACTGGAGGTCGCGCATCTCGAAAAGGTATACGGCGCGTTGGGCAACGTGACCCGCGCGCTCAACGACGTCAGCTTTACCGTCAACCGCGGCGAGTTCGTTGGCATCATGGGCGCTTCGGGCTCGGGCAAGTCGACGTTGCTCAACTGCGTGTCGACCATCGATAGCGCCACAAGTGGCACGATCCGCATCAACGGGCAGGACGTGACGCGCATGAAGCAGGCCAAGCTCTCGCAGTTCCGCCGCGAGGAGCTGGGCTTTATCTTCCAGGACTCCAACCTGCTCGATACGCTCACGGCACGCGAGAACATCGCTCTGCCGCTCACCATCGCCCGCACAAACTCGGCAGAGATCTCGACCCGCGTGCAGGATGTGGCAGCGCGCCTGTCTATCAGTCAGGTGCTCGACAAGTATCCCTACCAGATGTCCGGCGGTCAGCAGCAGCGCGTTGCCGCGGCTCGCGCGCTCGTTACCGACCCCACCATGATCATGGCCGACGAGCCCACCGGCGCCCTCGATTCCAAGAGCGCTCGCCTGCTGCTCGAGAGCCTGGAGGCCCTTAACCGCCGCCTACGCGCCACCGTGCTCATGGTCACGCACGACAGCTTTGCCGCCAGCTACACGAGCCGTGTGCTGTTCATTCGCGACGGCAAGATCTTCACCGAGCTGCGCCGCGGCGACACCGACCGCCGAGAGTTCTTCGACCGCATTATGGAGGTCGTTGCCATGATGGGCGGTGAGGGCTCCGATGCTCTGTAAACTCGCTTGGGGCAACGTCCGCCGCGCCGGCCGCGACTACCTCGTCTACCTTTTGACGCTCACCCTGGGCGTCACGGTCTTCTATGCTTTTAACACCATCTCGATGCAGGTCGACATCGCCGGAATCGATGAAGAGGGCTTGGCGCAGGTTATGGGCAGCATGCTCGGCGACCTGACGTACTTTTTGGCCGGTGTCATGGCCTTTTTAATGGTGTATGCCAATAACTTCATCATGAAACGCCGCAAGAAGGAGTTTGGCCTGTACCAGGTGCTCGGCATGGGGCGCGGGCGCGTCGCCACTATCATGGCGCTCGAGACGGTGATTGTCTCGGTGGTGGCCTTTGTCGCCGGCATTGTGCTGGGTGTGGGACTCTCCCAGCTCATGACGTTCTTTACGGCCTCGCTCTTTAAGACACAGATCGCCAATTTCCACTTCTTTTTCTCGATGCATGCGTTCAATCTGACCCTTGTCTGCATGCTCGTAATGTTTGTGCTCACGCTACTGCTGAACCTTCGCGCCGTGCGTCGCACCAAACTCATCGAGCTTATGGGTGCCGAGCGTCGCAACGAGAGCATCAAGACACGCAACCCCTGGATAGCGATTGCCATCTTTGTCGTGGGCGCGGTGCTGGTGGGCGTGGCCTATTACCGTCTGCTACGTGATGGGTTCCCGCTAACCGCGACGGACAGCAAGCTGCAAGAGGCCATGAACCAGTTTGGTATTACGACCGCTATGGTTACCGTGGGCACCTTTGCCCTGTTCTGGGGACTCTCGGGCATGCTCATCAAGCTGCTGCAGAGCCTGCGCGGCGTGTATTGGCGCGGCCTCAACATGTTTACCGTGCGCCAGCTTGCGGCGAAGGTTAATACGGTGTGCTTTTCGATGGGCGTCATCGCGATGCTCCTGTTTTTGGCCATCACCTCGGTGACGTGCGGTATGTCAATTGCCAACGTGATGAATGAAAACCTGGAGCGCTATAACCCTGTTGACGTGTCTCAGACGTATGTCTATTACACGCCCGATACGCTCGACTACTACAAAGGGTACAAAGGGTATGTCAATCCGTCTGAGGCCGATCGCATGGTGTTGGCCGATACAACGGTCGATTTGTACCCTGCATGGCACGGCAAGGGCAAGTCGGCGGACAACAACGACGAGACCGGCAAGAAGGTCGATATCGCCGATGTTGCCGGTGAGCATGTGCAGATCGATTCGTATCTGAGTTACCCATTTGGCGGCTCGAATCCTTCGGTGACCCCAAGTGAGATGTGCAAGACCATGGGCGAAAAGCTTCCCAAGGCGTTCGGGGGTAGCAATGCCGATACGATGGGTCTGTTTGTGACGCCGGCGAGCCAGTACAACAAACTGCGTCAGATGATGGGCGAGGAGCCGGTGAGCATTGGCCGCGACCAGTATCTGCTCACGTGTGATATGGGCGGCGAGCTGGTCGAGCTGTACACCAAGTATATGGCTGACGGCCATGCCCTTACCTTGGGCGGGCATACGCTCAAGCCCGCAACCGATAAGTCGGACGAAGATACGGCGGCCATCGCCAACTCGGCGATGGGCAGTAATCCGGGTACCGTCGTCGTTGCCGACGAACTGTTGTCCCAACTTAATCTGCAGCCGTATTCCAGTAGCCTGCTCGTTAACTACAAACAGGGGATGGATACGACCGAGGCAGACGAGAGCATTAAATACACTTTGCTCGACAATCTGCTCGTTGACGGCAAAGAGCCGGGGGTGTGGGGAACCTTCATCACACGCTCCGAGATGTACACGCAAGCAGCGCAGATGAACGGCATGATTAGCTATCTGGCCATCTACATCGGCTTTGTATTGGTCGTTGCATGCGCGGCGATACTGTCGATCCAGCAGCTCTCCAATGTGGCCGACGGCAGCCGCAGCTATCGTGTGCTGGCACAGATCGGCTGCGACGACCGCCAGATCCGCCATTCGGTGATGGCGCAGCAAGCGGTATTCTTCCTGTTCCCGCTGGCAGTGGGCCTGGCGCACTCCTTTGTGGCACTTAAGGTGATCATCGAGCTGGTGAGCATTTTCGGAAATATGAGCATCGGCGGCACCGTGGGCCTCACCTGTGCAATCTTCCTGGCAGCATACGGTGGCTACTTCCTGGTGACGTACCTCATGAGCGCCGGCATGGTACAAGCTGCCATCGCCACCCGCTACAGCGAGTAGCAAGCGGGCAAAACCGTCGCAAAATCAGAGCGAATAACCGCCGCGAAGGGAGTCCAGCTCCCTTCGCGGCGGTATTTTGCGTATCTAGAGCATCTCAGATGCAAGTGAGTAGGCTTTTTTGGATCTGCCGAGCACATCGCGGCAAGTGCTCAATAAAATCGCAGGTCAGGGCTGTGGCGTTTTGAGGTGTGCTCGGCATCCCGCCAAAAGCCTACTCACTTGGTTTTACTGCTAGAAAACCGCCGCGAGGGAAAGTAGCTCCCTCGCGGCGGTTTTTGGCGTTTGCCCAGATAAAACCTGCCAAAATAAACCTGTCCCTTTTTGGCAGGTTATCGCTTCCAAAAGTGGAGGATGAGCGTCGTGCGGTTTTGCTGTTCGGTTTTGACCAGGATGTTGTGGATGTGGGTCTTGACGGTGCCCACGGCAAGGAATAGCTCGTCAGCGATCTCTTGGTTCGATTTGCCCAGTACGACCAGACGCATAACTTCGGTCTCACGGTTGGAGAGCTTGTAGGCGTTGCGATAGAAGGGCATCTGCTCTTCGATGTGTCGATCAAGATCGCTGACGTTCTTTTCCTCGGGCGCCTCCTGCATGCGGATTGAAAGCACGTGGTAGGAGTAGATGATCAGCAGAATCGCAAAGTAGCAGGCAAAGACGTTTTCGCTAAAGTTGCGCTCGGACAGATATAGTTGCAGCCAAGAGGGCGCCAGACTCATGGGGACAATCAGAATGTTGTAGAAATCCTCGGCAACGATGCAACCGACCAGAATAGCGCCGATAATCAGGTGCTTTCGTTGGTTGTTAACGCGTGCCTTCAGCTCGACTTGTGTGCTCTTGCGTGCCGTCCAAAAGATATATAGCCCCACGAAAACAAGGAATACCTGACGCATCGTGTAGTAGAGCCATTGATGAATGGGGCCGTAGGGGACAGCGACGATAATCAGCAGCTCGCTCAGCAAGAACGTTGCGACGGGAATGACAAACTGCTTTTTTGAATGCTTGTCGAGCAAATCCATGGCAATGAGCCAAATAAAAGCCTGCGAAGCGGTCGCCACAAAGGTCCGCAACACAGGCATGGTAATTGAGTAATAGTCGCTGGCTGGAAAACTCTGGTTTTGCAGCGTGTATTCAAAAAAGAAAATCTCGGTCATCTCGATGGCATAGCAGATAAATACGCCGCTGCCATAGATAAAGAAGCGTCGACGGGACGAGGCATAGGCGGCAAGCGAGAGCACCGCCGTCACAATACAGATCACGAGTATCGCTAGGGTATAGAAGAACATCAGGGTGTTCATCTGTCACCGTCCCATCTCATTTATTCTATGGCCGAGTTCTGTATACCTTGTGGGATATAGACGTCTCAACCCTTCGTTTCATTGCGGATTAGGCGCCGAGATACAGCATAGCCGTATACCGTTCGCGGTTCTAGATGGTAAACCCCCTGTAAACTCTTGACCTGCGGGTTTATATTGGTTTAGAGGGGGTGTAACTCCGTGAACGGTCTTTAATCCCGAATAAACTAGGTAAAAATTGCATACGGGTGAATGATGGTCTTGTCAACACGAGGCGTGATGTTCGAGCGCCTCATAGTAATAGTCGGCAAGACCGGCGGAAAGGAAATCGACATGGCACTGCCTAAGGATTTCATCGACACCAACGACTTTACCAAAGAGCAGATCCTGGCTATCGAGGATCTTGGCCTAGCAATGAAGAAGGCCATCAAGGTTGACGGTTATTATCCGCACCTGCTCCGCAACAAGAGCCTTGGCATGATCTTCCAGCAGGTCTCCACCCGCACTCGTCTTTCCTTCGAGACCGCTATGACCGACCTCGGCGGCCATGCTCAGTTCTATGGCCCTGGCACCATCCAGCTCGGCGGTCACGAGTCCCTGGGCGACACCGCTCGCGTTATGGGCTCGCTGCTCGACATCATGATGGCTCGCGTTGACCGTCACAAGGACGTCGTCGGCCTCGCCGAGGGCTCCGCTGTGCCCGTCATCAACGGCATGTCCGAGTTCAACCATCCCACGCAGGAGATGGGCGACCTCATGACCATGCTCGAGAACCTCCCCGAGGGCAAGAAGATCGAGGACTGCACCCTGGCCTTCATCGGCGACGCCACCCAGGTCTGCGTCTCCCTCATGTTCATCGCCTCCAAGGTCGGCATGAAGTTTGTCCAGTTTGGACCTAAGGGCCACCAGATCCCCGACGGCGGCCTGCACGTTGGCACCGTCGAGGAGCGCGCCGAGTTCGGCAAGCAGATGATGGCCATCGCCGAGGAGAACTGCAAGGTCTCCGGCGGCTCTGTCGTCATCTCCGACGACATCGAGTGCATCAAGGGCGCCGACTTCATCTACACCGACGTGTGGTATGGCCTGTACGACGAGGAGGTCTCGGGCGAGAACTACATGGACGTGTTCTATCCCAAGTATCAGGTCACCATGGACATGATGAACTTTGCCGGCCCCAACTCCAAGTTCATGCACTGCCTGCCGGCCACCCGCAACGAGGAGGTCGTCGACGAAGTCATGGACGATCCCGAGCGCTCCCTGTGCTGGGTCGAGGCCGAGAACCGCAAGCACTCCATCCGTGCTCTCCTTGCCGCCCTGGGCAAGCGCACCCCGCTCAACGACGAGGGTGTCGAGTACTCCGCCAAGGCTGAGCTCCACGCCGCTCTCGAGGCTCTCGAGCAGCTCTAAGCCTCAAGGCTTCTAAAAGCACGTTTGCGGGCGGCGGATGCTCGTCTCCTGTCGCCCGCTCACCGAGGCCCAAGCAATTGCCTTAATACCTTAGGGCCTCGGATCTGTCCAAGACTGAGCGAAGGAGCTCATCATGAGCGACGGAAAGAAAAAGCTTTCCTTCTTGACGGTCATTTCGACCATCATCTGCGTCGTCTTCGTTTGCGAGGCCGCCGCTCCTGCTGCTGCCATTGGCAACCAGCAGTTCTTCTGGTGGATCTTCCTGATCCTGACCTTCCTGCTTCCCTACGGCATGGTTGTCGCCGAGCTCGGTACCACCTATGACGGCGAGGGCGGCATTTACGACTGGGTACGCGATGGCCTGGGCGACAAATGGGGCGCCCGCATCTCGTACTACTACTGGGTCAACTACCCGCTGTGGATCGCCTCGCTGGCTACCATGTTCCCCGACATTTTGGGCATGGTCTTTGGCGTCGAGTTCAACTTGATCGCCAAGATGGGTATCGATCTTGCCTTTGTGTGGATCGTCTACCTCATGGGCCGCTCCAAGGCGGCCGACTCCGAGTGGGTCCTTAACGGTGGCGCCATCATCAAGGTCGCCGTCGCCGTTATCGTTGGCGCTTTGGGCATTTGGTATGCCATGGAGAACGGTTTTGCGAACGACATGTCCGCTGCCACCTTCCTGCCCGAGCTTACCAACACCAACGCTCTCGGCTACCTGTCGATCATCATCTTTAACTTCATGGGCTTCGAGGTCATCTGCACCATGACCGACGACATGGCCGATCCCGCTCGCGATATCCCCAAGGCTATCATCGTCGGTGGCCTGTCCATCGCCGTGATCTACCTGTTCGCTGGCTTTGGCATCGGCGCTGCTGTGCCGGCCGATTCCATCGACCCCGACTATGGCATGATTGTCGCAGTCCAGACCATGGTGGGCGACTCCATGATCTTCAAGGTCATCTGCATCGCCTTCCTGATCACCCTGTTCGCCAACATGGCCGCCTGGTCCTTCGGCGTCAACTCCGTCGCCCGCTACGCTGCCGAGCACGGCAACATGCCCAAGGTCTTCGCCTCGATGATTTCGGATGATGACATGCCCAACGGCGCCAACCTGGTCAACGCCGTCGTTGCCTCCCTGGTGCTGTGCCTGCAGCTCGTTCCCATCGACGCCATCTCCAACGGCGTCTTCTGGATGCTCTTCGGCACCTCCGTCGTCTTCCTGCTGCTGACCTACATCCCGATGTTCCCGGCGTTCCTCAACCTTCGCAAGAACGACCCCGACCGCGAGCGCATCTTCACGTTCCCGTTTAAGGGTGCCATGATGAAGGTCATGCTGGCCATCCCTTGCATCGAGCTGATCCTGGCCATCGTTGCAACGCTGGTGCCGCTCTCCGCCGCCGAGATTGGCGACAAGCTCCCGATGATCGTTATCTTCATCGTGCTTCTGCTCATCGGCGAGGTTGTCCGCGTCGTCAGCGCCAAGGGCCGCGAGACCGAGTACAAGGGCCTCACTCCCGAGCTGGCAGCTCAGCGTCTCGCTGAGGAGGCCGCCGAGGCCGAGGAGAACTAGAGCACCCGGTTCTGGGGCTCCAACCCTCCTCGCGTACCAAAGTACGCTTCGTCGGGCTTGTCGCTCCCGACTCCAGGCACTCTAGCCTCTTCGAGGGCGTGCCCAAAGCGACAAATATGCTCACTATTTCCTGGGGCGGGTGCGAGCGATAGCTCCGGTAACCACCGCCCGCCCCAACCTCTCTCTCGTATCCTTCGTGCGTTTGTCTCCACGCACTTGGTTACGTTGCCGCTCGTCGGTGCGGCTCCGTGAAAACCGGCACCGGGCGCCCCGACCTTTGCCGGGGGACGGGCGCCCACTATCTCTTGGTTTTAGGCTGCGGGCAATCCGCCCGCGGCAAACGATCGTTCGATTTGGAGGAAATCTTATGCGTACGATCACCGAGTCCGAGTCCACCCCCAAGGCCGACGGCTTCTTTATGCCCGCCGAGTTCGCTCCGCAGGATCGCGTGTGGATGGGCTGGCCCCACCGCACCGACACCTGGGCCCACGGCGCCAAGCCTGCTCAGAAGCAGTATGCCGCCATCGCCCGCGCCATCTCCGAGTTCACCCCGGTCTATATGTGCGCCAACCAGGTCGACTATGCCAACTGCAAGGCCGTCTTCGAGAACGACGAGAACGTCACCGTTATCGAGATGACCACCGACGACGCCTGGTTCCGCGACACCGCCGCCACCTACGTCATCAACGGCAAGGGCGAGAAGCGCGCCAACCACTGGCACTTCAACGCCTACGGCGGCCTCGTCGACGGCCTGTACTTCCCGTGGGACAAGGACGAGCAGATCGCCCTCAAGATGGCTGAGCTCTCCGGCTGCCGTCGCTATCGTCCCGACGACATGATCCTCGAGGGCGGCTCCATCACCGTCGACGGCGAGGGCACCCTTGTCGTGACCGACCAGTGCCTGCTTTCCCCGGGCCGCACCTGCTCTGCGGTTCTGGAGGAGGAAGAGGATCCCGAGTCCATCTGGCCCAAGTTCCACAAGAAGTTTGAGCCCTGGAGCGAGGAGCTTCGCGCCTACATGGACGAGCACCTCAAGGATTACCTGGGTGTCGAGAAGGTCATCTGGGTCAAGGAGGGCATCGACCCCGAGGAGACCAACGGTCATATCGACGACGTTGCCACGTTCATCGCTCCGGGCGTCATGGCCTGCATCTGGACCGACGATCCCGAGTATCCGTTCTACGAGCAGTGCCACGCTGCCTACGAGACCCTCTCCAACGCCGTTGACGCCAAGGGCCGCAAGATGAAGGTCTACAAGCTCTGCATGCCCGTGAACCCGCTGTTCATGGACCAGGCCTCCTGCGACACCATCGACGCCGACGAGAACGCCGAGCCGCGCGTCCCCGACGAGCCGCTGATCGCGTCCTACATGAACTACCTGGTCACCAACCACGGCGTCATCGTCCCGCAGTACGGCGACGAGAACGACCAGCTGGCCGTCGACACGCTCCAGAAGATCTATGACGAGGTCTGGGGCGAGGGCGTCTACAAGTGCGTCGGCGTCCAGTCCGAGCAGGTCGTCTTCGGTGGCGGCAACATCCACTGCATTACCCAGCAGGAGCCCTCGGCGTAACTCAGGCACGCCACCTTGGCGTTCACTCGTCGCTTACGTAGCGTCAGTACGCTACGCTCCTCGTTCGCGCCAATCTGGCGCACCTGAGCACGCCGAGTAAACGTCTGACTTTCCGAGCCGTGATGCTTCGGGAACCCAGCCGATCAATCGGACGGTCGGTGAATCGGACCATCTCGGGGCATTGATGGTCGGTTTATTCGATGTCTTGGTCGGCTGGGTTTTTCTTTGGGCACTCCGTTGCCTCCACTTCGGAGTGCCCGCCTCTTTGATTGAGTACGCGTCTGATCTGGGATTTATTGCGGGTTAGGCCAATTGTTCGCTTGAATTTCCCAGGTCAGACGCGTATTCAATTGCTGATAGTTTCCGGTTGCGAGCGCGACCGTTTTGATCGGAGTATCTATGTACCAGCGTATCGTTATCTACACGCGCCTGTTCCGCGAGCGTTGGTCCAACAATTGCATCCTCTCTTCTCTTTGGGATGGCACCTGCACCGGTGACGCGGCCTGCAACCCTACCTTGGGCTGCGCCTTCGGTACAGATGCCATCCTTTTTGCTGTAGGGGGAGCGTGCCGTGGCAGGTAAAAAGTTCTCCCTGTTCGAGGTCATCCTCTCGGTTATCTGCGTTGTCTTTACCATCGAGGCGGCCGCTCCGGCATCTGCCATGGGTAACGTGCAGTTCTTCTGGTGGATCTTCCTCATCATTACGTTTTTGCTTCCCTATGGCCTGGTGGTGGCCGAGCTCGGTACGGCGTTCGATTCCGAGGGCGGTCTGTACGATTGGGTTCGCCTGGGCTTGGGCGACCGTTGGGGCGCTCGCTGCTCCTGGTGCTATTGGGTCAACTTTCCACTGTGGGTGGCAAGTATCGCCTGCATGTTCCCCAGTGTCATCAATGCGGTATGGGGCATCGAATTTTCGCTTGGGGTCCGAATTGCCATCGAGCTTGCCTTTGTGTGGGGCGTCACGGTCATGGCAATGCAGCCGGTGGCCGAGGCCGATTGGGTCATGGATGGCGGCGCCGTCATCAAGGTGCTCATTACCGCCGTGGTGGGAATCGTCGGTATCTGGTTTGCCTGCAATAACGGCTTTGCCAACGATATGTCGTTTAAGACCTTTGTCCCCGATCTGGGAGACACTAACTCACTGACGTATCTTTCAATCATCCTATTCAACTTTATGGGCTTTGAGGTGGTCGCGACCTTTGCCAGCACGATGAAGAACCCATCGCGCGATATCCCCAAGGCGGTTATCGCCGGTGGCGTTGCCATCGCGGCGATCTACATTATCTGTGGCGTCGGTATTGGAGCCGCGGTTCCCACCGAGCAGCTTTCACTCGATTCGGGCATTGTGGACGCGGTTGCCGCCATGGTGGGGCGCGCTCACCCGCTGACGATGGTCGTGGGCGTGGCCTTTTTGGTGACGCTGTTCGCCAACATGATCTGCTGGAGTTTTGGCGTCAACAACGTGGCGAGCTATGCCGCGCGCCACGGCAACATGCCGCGCCCCTTTGCGCTGGTGTCCAAGAAGACCGGCATGCCCAACGGCTCAGCACTCATTAACGGTTGTTTTGCCAGCTTGGTGCTGCTACTTCAGATTCCGCTGGGCGAAGGTTCCGACGTCTTTTGGGTTTTCTTCTCGATGAACGTCGTCTTTCTGCTCATGAGCTATATCCCGATGTTCCCGGCGTTTTGGCGTCTGCGTAAATACGACGGTCGCCCGCGTGTGTTCCGCGCGCCCTTCGAGGGCAAGGTGCTTGCGGTAGCGCTTGCGGTGCCGGTGGTAGAGCTCGTGCTTTCGATTGTTGCGACAATCGTGCCGCTTAACAGCTCGCCCGCCGAGATGTCAAAGTTGCCGATCCTCATGGGTGTGGTGATCGGCGTGTTGCTGGGCGAGGTTTCGCGCCTCATATCGCGCCGCGGCCGCAGCATCGACAATCCCGGCGTTGGCGCAAGGGGGACAGGTCGCTTTGCACCAAAACAGTAGCGCCGCGAGTTGTGCGGCGCTAGTTGCATCTTGGATTACTGCTCACGCTGCTCGGGATCAGATGCGAGCTTGGGTGCAAAGTAGGGGACGTGGCCCAGGTAGGGGCAGCTGTCCGAACGCGCCTCAACGGCGCAGGGGACATCGTCGTAGGTCATGGAAGAACCGAGTCGGGTGATGGCCTTGGCGGCGGGCGCGACGAGCATCTTGAGCAGAGCGATCGGTGCCATGGCATCTCCTTTCATCGGTGAGACACAGCTTGTTTATCTAAACGATACAGTACGTTTAATCGGTGAGTCTAATCTTGCGGCAAAGAATCTGTCAACATCCTCACAGCATCTAGACAGGGGAGGCGGGCATGAGTTTCGCGTTCTATATCTACACCACGATTATCATGGGTGTGGCTCTGGTGACCAGTGCCGTGGCATTGGTGGTTTGGCTCATGACGCGCCGTCGCGACAGCCTCGTGGCCGCGGCGGGTTTTTTGCTCTATATGCTCGATATGTCGGTCATCTTTTTTGACGAGTACAATCGGCTCAAATACGACTACGCCGTTACCTTTAGCGAGCCGCTGCAGCACCCCTTGCTGCGCTGCGTGCTTGGTATTGCCATCTATGCCTGCGTGGTGCTATGGATGTTTGCGCGCTTGCGCAAAAGGCCGACGTCGCGCATGCTCGGACTTGCTATCGTGCCGTTTTCAATCTTGCAATTGCTGCTGGTGCCTCGCAGCGGTGCTGCCGGAGAGATGCAGCAGTATCTCTTTTGGCTCACGCGTGACCTGGGCAATGTAGGATGTCTTGCCTATGCCGCCTGGCATTACCGGCACAGGGCCACGCGTGTTGAGAAACTCGACCTCGACCGCTCAAAGCTCTTTTGGAAGGTGGCACTCGTTCTTGCGTTTTGCGTAATCGCCGAGGACACCTACATGATTTTGCTCTGCCGCCCCGACTCTCAAAACCCCGTCATCAGCCTCTTTTTGTGGTATCTGTCCGAGCGCAATATCTCCGAAAACGTGCTGCTCGTGGTATGTGCGGTCCAACTCTTTTGCCAGTTTAGCCATATCCTGCGTGTGTATGCCCGTCATCCGCGTGCCGATGAGGACGTGGCGGCCCAGAGCGCAAGCTCTGGGGACGACCTCGCATCGCGTGTGGTGATCTATGCCGATGCCCACAAGCTGTCGCGACGTGAGCAGGAAGTGCTCACGCTGGTGCTGAAGGGCAACGACGCCCAAAACATCGCCAGCGAGTTGGTCATCAGCCCTGGCACGGTCAAGGCACACTTGCATCGCATCTACGTTAAAAGCGGCGTCTCCAACCGAGATGACCTCATAGATGCCTTTTGGCGTTCCTAGTCCTATTCTTTCTTGCATGCGGGTCTTGCCGTGTGGGCGGGCACGCCGTTGGGCGTAATGACGCGGTAATAATCTCAGACAATAAACCTGCAGGTAAAGCGTGTAAACCTGCTTAAACTGACCGTTTGCGGTCCCTGGCCTTGGCACGGATTTGCCCCTGTGTATCAATGGGTGTAGCGCGAAGCCGCGGACGTGGGACAGACGTCCGAGCACGGCTTGTAGGCACGCGCCGATGCGGGAGCGCTACGCTCCCAACCGAGTGCCCACGCGGGCGGTGCGTCCGCGTTGCAACCAAAGATGCCTGAGGAGGCTCACATGGACAAGGCTGATGTAGTTATCAAGAGCAACGCCGTCTTTACCGGCGATGGGCTCGAGCCGTTTAAGGGCGGCGTTGCCGTGCGCGGTGATAAGATTGTTGCCTGCGGTGACGATGCTCACCTGGCACCGTTTATCGGTCCCGATACCGAGGTGCGCGACTTTGGCGACCAGCTCGTCATGCCCGGCCTGATCGACTCGCACACGCATTTTGCCCAGGGCGCGTTTATGGCCGACCCCGATTTTGCCGTCAACCTCATCGACTGCACCAGTTTTGAGATGGCGATGGAACGTGTCGTGGCGTTTGCGGCCGACCATCCCGATAACGAGTGGATTCTGGGCTGCCAGATTATCCAGTTCCAGTGGGATGTCCCCGAGATGCCCACAGCCGCGATGATCGATGAGTACATCTCGGACCGCCCGGTCTTTCTGCAGCAGGTTGACCTGCATACCTTTAGTGCCAATACCTGCGCCATCAACAAGGTGGGAGTAACTTCGCAGACGCCCGATCCCGCAGGCGGCAAGATCCTTAAGGATGCCGAGGGCAATCTGACGGGCGTGTTTTCCAACAACGCCGGCGTCTTCTTTATGGACGAGGTCTACGACCCAGCGCCCGAGGTTGTTGACGCGTCGTTTGCAAAAACCGCCCGGCGCGCCAATGCCCTGGGAATCACTACGGTCGGCATGGTCAATCCTACGTTTGTGAGCATGGAAAACCCGTATGCGGTGTTGGCAGGTCTTAATGCCAAGGGCGACTTGCCACTGCGCGTGTTCCTGTACACCGATCTGTTCGAAAACGAGTCCTTAACGCTCGAGCAGATCAAGGAGAAATACGCCTTCTCGGGTACGCAGGTCGAGTGGCACGGCTTTAAGCAGTTTCTTGATGGCGTGTGCTCCGACCACACCGCTTGGATGCTTGAACCCTATAGCAATGCGCCCGATACCTGCGGTGAGCCCGCGGAGGATCCAGAGCGCATCCGTGCCGCCATTGTCAGGGCGCAGGAATGGGGCGTTGACACGCGCGTCCATACGATCGGCGATCGCTCGGTGCGTTTTGTGCTTGATTGCTTTGAGGAGGGCGAGCGCTTGCATGGTAAGCGGGGTTGCCGCCACTCCATGGAGCACAACGAGACGGTTCAGCCCGAGGATCTGCCGCGCTACGCGGAGCTTGGTATATGCCCCGGCATGCAACCGTGGCACATGCTGCTCGATATGGCTGACCTTGCCAAGGACGATGCCGTGGGCCCCGAGCGTGCAGCGCTTTCGTGGCCCCTGCACAGCCTGCTTGCCAGCGGTGCCGTGGTGCACTTGGGCAGCGACTTCCCCGTTGTGGGCTTGGAGCCCATGGAGGAGGTGTACGGCGCGGTCTTCCGCATGCTCGAGGACGGCTCCAACCCCGAGGGCTGGTTCCCCCAGGAGCGCATTACCATGGCCGAGGCCCTGCGCGCCTACACCTACGGCAGCGCCTACGCCATGCATGCCGAGGATCGCATCGGTACGCTCGCATGCGGCAAACAGGCTGATATCTGTGTGCTCGACCGCAACCTCTTTGACTGCGAACCGGCTGAGGTCCTCGAGGCCACGGCGTCTCTCACGATGATTGCCGGCAAGGTGGTCTACGAGGCCTAGCGGGGCTGCTGCATCGCTGGGCGGTGCCACAGCCTGTGCGTGCCGCCCATCCATTCATCCATCCATTCATCCATCCATTCATCAATCTCTCATGGAAAGGGGAGAACAATGGCAGAAGAGACAACCGCCGCTGTTGAGGAGGAGCGTGAGCTTGCCTCGCAGCCGATTCCCGGCCTGGTGCGCAAGTACACCATCATCACCGGCCAGGGTATGCTCGCCCAGATTATCATGGTGGTCCTTGAGGGCCTCGTGATGGGTTGGGGCCTGGGTGCACACGGCCTGGCCTGTGTTTCGATCATCATGTCGGTCGAGTACATTAACCTGGCCTTTGGCAACCTGTTTGGCACCGGCGTGCCCGCCGTGGTGGGCAACCTTTTGGGTGCCGGCGACATTAAGGGCGCCAGCAAGGCGTTTAGCCAGGGTTTTTGGCTTACCACGATTGTGAGTGTGCTGCTTGCTGTGGTGATGGCTGTGTTTACCGAGCCCATCTGCGCATTCTTCGGCGCCACGCCCGACATCATGACCGATACCGTTGCCGGCGTGCGCACCTTCTCCGTGCTGCTGCCGCTCACGGTCATTGGTCAGATGGTCACCGCCGTCATGCGTGTGGACGAGAAGGTTCAGATCCAGGCCAACCTCATGACCGTGTCTGCCATCGTCGCTATCTGCTGGCTTGCGCTTTCCACGTTTGTGCTCAAGCTTGGCGTTATGGGAGCTGGCGTGTACTACGGTCTTTCCATCGGTATCTGGGCCATCGGTATCTTCTGGTTCATCGGCGGTAAGAAGTCGCAGCTCCAGATCAGCGCCGCCGACCTCAAACTCGACATGGCCATCTGCGGCCAGATCATTAAGATTGGTTTCCCGTTCTTTTTGGTGCAAGCTGCCACGTTCATCTTCAACACCGTTGCCAACTCGTTGCTTGGCCAGCTCGGCGGCGACATGGGTTCGCTCTACATCGCGGCCTTTGGTGTGATCAACGGCTACATCCTCTACATTACCATGATGGTCGCCCAGTGCTTCTCGTACGGCCTGCAGCCCATTGCCGCCTTCAACGCCGGCGCCAAGGCGTGGGCGCGCCTCAAGGAAACGCTCTCCTGCACGCTTAAGTACCAGGTCGTGACGCTTGCTGCGGTGTCTGCTGTGCTATGGGTGGCCGCAACGCCGGTCTGCGCCTTTTTTGCTGGTAGCGACCCGGCGCTCGTCGAGGTTGCCGCCAACGCCACGCGCATCGTTATCCTGGCCGTGGCCCTGGGCTATCTTGCCATGACCATGTCGATGTACTTCCAGGCGGTTGAGAAGGTGGGTATCGCCACGTTCACCGGTCTGCTCCGCTACGTGATCTGCTCCGTGCCGCTTATGTACCTGCTTGGCAACATGATGGGCGTTCAGGGTGTCTGGTTTGCCTTGGTGGCGGCTGACGCCATCACTGGTCTTATCTCCATCGCCCTCGCCGTCCGCGAATCCAAGCGACTTGCCACGCTCTAGACTCGGACACGGCCGGCCCGCGATAGTCGAATAAGTCAACTCGCCTGCAAGCCACCGCAATGGGGACAGTTCCCATTGTGGTGGCTATTGTTATTTAGGGTCTGAGATTTCGGCTCTATAAATAACGTTTTTGAACTGGGCTACTATAAGATTGTGGAAAACACTACTACAAGATTATGGAAAACGCTACTGCGAGATTATGGCAAATGATACTATACGATTATGGTAACAGCGTTATAAGGGGCGTTGATATGGCCGAGTACATTAACAGGGATTTGCATGAGTTGCTCATTCGCATGGCGGGTTGGTTTCCTGTTGTGTCGTTGACGGGGCCTAGGCAGAGCGGAAAGTCTACGCTGGTTAGGCATGCCTTTCCCGACTATTCCTATGTCACGCTTGAGGACCCCCAAACGAGGCGCGCGGCCTTGGAGGATCCGGTGAGTTTTATCCGCAACCGAAAGGGCGGACTCATCATCGATGAGGCGCAATACGCCCCGGATTTGTTCTCGATGATCCAGGTTGTTTCGGATGAGCGGGGAGATGCCGGTCAATACATCCTTACGGGATCGCAAAACTTTTTGATGATGAAAAGCATCGGCCAGTCTCTTGCCGGGCGAGTCGGGATCTTAAAATTGCTGCCATTTTCGTTTCGAGAAGCGGAGAGGGGCCAGCAGGGGCAGTTGGAAGTGGATTTGTTTGCGCTCGAAGGGGGATACCCTCGCCTGCGTTCCGCCGGAATGCCGTCCTCGGTTTATTTCCCCAGCTATATTGATACCTATGTTGAGCGCGATGTTGTGGGCTTGCTTGACGTGCGCAATAAAGCGGAGTTTCATAAGTTACTGTCCATAATTGCCCAGAGCGCCGGTGCTCTCATTAATATATCTTCGCTTTCTCGAGATACGGGTGTGAACGTATCGACCATTAAAAGCTGGTTGTCTATCCTGGAGCAGAGCTACCTGACGTTTTCACTGCAGCCTTATTATGCAAATGCCAGGAAACGTTTGACTAAAACGCCCAAGCTTTATTTTTACGACACGGGGCTGCTCTGCTACTTGCTCAAAATTGGATCACTGGAGCAACTTTTGGAGAGCCCTTATCTGGGGGCAGTTTTCGAAAACCTCATCGTTTCCGAAACGGCGAAGAGCCATCTCAACGTGGGCGAGAATCCCGAGTTGTATTTCTATAGGGACGACGGCAAGCGAGAAATCGATTTGCTCGACTGCACAAACTCAGGGAGTCCCAAGGCTATCGAAATAAAATCATCCAGAACGTATCACGATAAGTACGCCCGCCATTTACAGGCTGTATGCGATGAGATCGACATTGCAAAAGATGCGCGCTATGTTGTGGCCCGCGTGGATTCAACGTATGAGTCGAAAGACTGTAGCGTGGTCTCGGCGCGTGATTGGCTTTTGCGATAACAAGTTCGGCGTATTAACAACTGCCGCGAAGGGTCCGGATCCCTTTCGCGGCGGTTTTTTGCCGATCCGGTGCGCCTCAGATGCAAGTGAGTAGACTTTTTTGGATTTACCGAGCACATCGCGACAAATGCTCGGTAAAACTGCAGGTCAGCGCTGTGGCGATTTGGCGTGTGCTCGGATTCCTGCAAAAAATCTACTCACTTGGTTTTTGCTGTTAGAAGGCCGCCGCGAGGGAAAGTAGTTCCCTCGCGGCGGCCTTGGTGTTTTCCCAGATAAAACCTGCCAAAATAAACCTGTCCCTTTTTGGCAGGTCTCTATTTGGTATGGCTGACCGGTTTGGGCTGTCTTGGAGAAAGCCCATGAGGCGGCACACAGGCTAATCCTGCGTGTCGCCTCCGTACATGTAGACGATAAAGCCGTCGCCGGTGTCTTGGCTGTGATCTTCTAGGATGCGCTTCATGTTGAGGTGCTCGTAGAACTGCCAGTCAGAGTTGCAGTCGCTCATCAGGAAGAACTTGGTGCAGCCTGCCCGGGCGAGCTCGGCGCGGGCAAGGTCGATGAGCGCGCGGCCGAGCCCTTTGCCCTGCCACTCGGGCACGATGATGATGAGGTTGAGCTGGCCCTGGGCATACTCATTGCCCGTGGCGGCAAAGCGGTCGGCCGTGGCCTTCTCGCGGCTGTCGCCAAAGAGCGAGCCCTCGAGCTTGGCGTCGGCGGTCTTTGCCATCTCGGTTGCCTGGGCGAACATCTCGTCGTAGCAGGGCACCCACGTGGGATTGGTACGCGGCTTGCCGTCCTCGAAGATGCCGATGCAGCAGGCGGCGATAATGCGGCCCTCGGCCTCGGCGACAAGCGCGATAGGTGAGCGCTGTAGCTGCATGGTGATGTTAAAGCGCGCGCAGAAATCGGCAGCTTCGACGTCACCGCGGTTGCGCAGCGTGTTGCACCACAGCTGGTTGTAGATGGCGGCGATGCCAGCCAGGTCGTCGAGCGTGGCGGCGCGCAGGGTTACGTTGTCAAGGCTCATGGAGGCTCCTTCCAAGGTGGGTCAGGCCACCTCTGAGTGTGACATGGGCGCGCCGTCGCCGCATCAATCATTCGGCAGACGAGTCCCGTTCCCTCGGGGACGGAGGAAAAGGGGCCACGAGCGAGGATTTTCGGACGCTTGCTCGACGAGAGTGGATAATCTCCCACTTTCAGCGCGATCCTAGGCCAAAAACGGGAGATTATCCACTCTCGTGGTAAGCGACCCGCGCGTTATCCATTCCCTTTTTGGTTGGTCGTGCTTGCACTTTAGCGTGCGACAGCGGATAATGCCGAGCATTCGACGATTCAAGCTTAGACTTCTTTGATTGAGGAGGCCCCGCATGGCCATGGAATTTAAACGCAGGCTGCCGATCCCCATGGAGATCCGCGAGGAAATGCCGCTGTCCGCTGAGCTTACTGCTAAGAAGCAGGCATTCGACGCCGAGGTCGCCAAGGTCTTTACCGGCGAGGACGCGCGCAAGGTGCTCATCATCGGACCGTGCTCTGCCGACCGCGAGGACTCGGTCCTCGAGTACATGAACCGCCTGGCCAAAACCGCCGAGGAGGTCAAGGACAAGCTCATCATCATCCCGCGCGTCTACACCAACAAGCCGCGCACCAAGGGCACCGGTTACAAGGGCCTGCTGCACAACCCCGATCCCGAGGCGCCCGACGATCTGCTCGAAGGCGTTAAGGCCATTCGCCACATGCACTTGCGCGTCATCGAGGAGACTGGCTTCTTCACTGCCGACGAGATGCTCTACCCGTCCAACTACCAGTACCTCGTCGACCTGTTGAGCTACGTCGCCGTGGGTGCGCGTTCGGTCGAGAACCAGGAGCACCGTCTGGTGTCGAGCGGCATTTCGGTGCCGGTGGGCATGAAAAATCCTACAGCCGGTTCCACTACCGTCATGCTCAACTCCATCTACGCCGCCCAGGCGCACCAGAGCTTTATCTTCCGCAACTGGGAGGTCGAGTGCGACGGCAACCCGCTCGCGCACGCCGTCATGCGCGGCTACATCGGTCTCGACGGTCGCACTTACCCCAATTACCACTACGAGCACCTGGAGCGCCTTGCCGAGCGCTATACCGAGCACGCCGGCTACGCCAACCCGGCGGCGGTTATCGACTGCAACCATGACAACTCGGGCAAGCGCCCGCTGGAGCAGTATCGCATCTGCAAGGAAGTGCTCGACAGCTGTCGCCGCAACGAATCCATCTCCAAACTGGTCAAGGGCTTTATGATCGAGTCCTACCTGGAGGATGGCAACCAGCCGGTCGACGGCGGCGTCTTTGGCAAGTCGATCACCGACCCGTGCCTGGGCTGGGAAAAGACCGACTATCTGATCCACGAGATCGCGGAGCGTGTTTAGTTACGCGGGTTTACCAACCCGCGTAACGGCTCGACGCTGCGCGCCGCCCAGAGCGACAATTTGTCATTCAAAAGGCAAGGCATGACCAGAAGGTCTATGCC
>CAUCNB010000031.1:0-24147 GCA_958444075.1 uncultured Collinsella sp.
CCTCGGGACCCTACAGGGCAAAGCTCTGAAAACGTCCTCGGACATGCAAGGAGGCTCCGCTGCGCGCTTCGCGCGGCGGAGCCTCCTTGCGTCCTGCGGAATGTTTTCAGAGCTTTGCCCTGTAGGGTCCCTGCCGCTACGTAGTATTCAGGGAATCTGGAGTGGACGGCGGCTTGGCTACGAGCTGGGGCTGAGGATCTGAGCGAATGGGTGACGTTACTGGACTCGCAAGCTTTACGGATATGACCACTTTGGATTTGCAAGGCGGAGTACGGCCGCGTCCTCCTGCCAGCAAAAAGGCCTCCTGAGCTGTTGCTCGGGAGGCCTTTCGTTCGTATGCAAATGAGCGCTAGTTGTTCGCGGTCAGGCGCTCGACGTCGTGGGCGATCATGTATTCCTCGTCGGTGGGGATGACCATGACCGTGACGGAAGAGCCGGCGGCGCTGATGACCTGTGGGCCGTTGCCCACGGCCTCGCGGTTCTTGTTGTTGTCGATGCGCACGCCCAGCCACTCAAAGCAGTCGCAGAAGGCCTTGCGGATCGACCAGTCATTCTCGCCGATGCCGGCGGTAAAGGTAATGGTGTCCACGCCCGCCATGGAGGCAATCATGGAACCAGCCTGCTGCATGGCCTTGTATGCGAACATATCGAAGGCGAGCAGGCAGCGCTCGTCACCCTCGGAAGCGCGCGTACGAATGTCACGGGCATCGTTGGAGATACCCGAGATGGCAAGCAGACCGGACTGCTTGTTCATCATGTCGTCGACTTCCTGGTAACTGTAGCCGCCCTCGCGCTGCAGATAGCACACAGTGGCCGGGTCGATGGAACCGCAACGGGTACCCATCATCAGGCCGTCGAGCGGTGTGAGACCCATCGTGGTGTCGCGGCACACACCGTCCTCGATGGCGGCAAGCGAGGCGCCGTTGCCCAAATGGCACGAGAGCAGGCGGTGGCAGCGCGAGCCCAGAATCTCCTTGGCCATCATCCACTCGTAGCGGTGGCTCGTACCGTGGGCGCCGTACTTGCGCACGTGGTACTTGTCGCACACGTCCTTGGGCAGCGCATAGGTGTAGGCAACCTCGGGCATGGTCATGTGGAACGAGGTGTCGAAGACGGCCACGTTGGGCAGCTCCGGATACTTCTCGCGGCAATATTCGATTGCCGCGGCCTCGCCGTAATTGTGCAGCGGGGCGAGCGGTGCAACCTCAAGAATCTTAGCCATGACCTCATCGTCGACGACCGCGGAATCATCGAAGTGCCAGCCACCCTGAACGATACGGTGGCCGATGCCATCGATTGTAAAGTCGGTCTTCTCGAGCTCCTCGAGCACGCGCGCAATGGCGCAGCGATGATCGGGAAAAGGAATCTCCTCGGTCAGCTTGGCACCACCGTTCTCGGAGTGGCCAAAGATGCCCATCTCCGAGCCGATACGCTCGCAGTTGCCCTTGGCGAAAACCTCGCGGGTATCGGTATCCAAAAGCTGATATTTAAGGCTCGAGCTGCCGGCGTTGACAACAAGTACGTTCATGAGACTCCTTCGTGATTACAGTACGGTCGGCAAACCTATAAGGCGGCCGTACCCTTAATAAGAAGTTATCAGAATCCAATAAATAGCTATTAAACTCTTCGCTCAAAGAGCGTAAAAGGGGGCTGAACGGCACAAGGCCATCCAGTCCCCTCCCCTTGCATCAATTACTTGCCGTTGACAATGCGCTCGACGTCGGAAGCGATCATGAACTCCTCGTCCGTGGGGATGACGAAGATCTTGACCTTGGAATCCTTGGCGGACAGGCACCAAGCGCCGTCGCCGCGCAGAGCGTTGCGGGCGTGGTCCATCTTGACGCCCATAAAGGCCAGACGGTCGGCCACGCCAGCGCGGACGGCCGGAGCGTGCTCGCCGATGCCGGCGGTAAAGACCAGGGTGTCCATGCCGCACATGGAAGTGGCCATCTCGGCGGCCTTGGCGGCAATCTTGTAGACAAACATGTCGAAGGCGAGCTGAGCCTCGGGGTCACCAGCGGCGGCGAGCTCCTCGACGTTGCGGCAGTCGTTGGTCTTGCCGCCGGTCACAGCCAAAAGACCGGACTTCTTGTTCATCATCTCGTCGACCTCGTCGAAGGTGTAGCCGCCTTCGCGCTGCAGGTAGCACACGGTGGCCGGGTCGATGGAGCCGCAGCGGGTGCCCATCATGACACCGTCGAGCGGCGTCAAGCCCATGGTGGTGTCCATGCACTTGCCGTCCTCGATGGCGCACAGGGAAGCGCCGGAACCGATGTGGCACACGACGACCTTGCGAGCCTCGCCGTTGGTCATCTCGGCAACCTTCTTGGAGATGTAGCGGTAGCTGGTGCCGTGGGCGCCGTACTTACGGATGTGCAGCTTGTCGCAGACGTCCTTGGGCAGGGCGTAGGTCTTGGCGACCTCGGGCATATTGAAGTGGAAAGCAGTATCGTAGACCGTGACGTTGGGCAGGTCGGGATACTGCTCCAGGCAGTACTCGATAACGTTGGCCTCGGGGTTGTTGTGCAGCGGGGCGAGCGGAGCGACCTCGCGGATCTTGGCGAGGACGTCCTCGTCGACGAGGGAGGAATCGCCAAAGTACCAACCGCCCTGAACGATACGGTGGCCAATGCCATCGATCTTGACGCCGTTAGCCTCGAGGTCCTTCAGGACGACCTCGATGGCGACCTTGTGGTCGGGGAACTCGATGTTCTCGGTCACCTTCTTGGAGCCGTTGGCAGCGTGGGTGAAGGTACCACCGGTAAAGCAGACGCGCTCGCAGGAGCCCTTTGCGGACACCTTGTGGGACTTGGTATCGATGACCTGATACTTAAGGGTCGAAGATCCTGCGTTGACGACCAGAACGTTCATGTGTCTCCCTACTAACAGGCGGTGTGGCGCCGCCAGGTTACATACGCTTCAATAATAAACCCAAACGCCCTCGCGCTCGGGTTTATTGCGTTGATATATAAGTTATCGATGCCCAAATACTCACGGCCTTTGACTTGTAAGACGAAATAGCTCGGGGATATACACCAGGGAAGAAATCCCGAGCGCAACAAGCAATACGACTCGAATGCCCGCAACGCTACTCAACACAGCGTTGAGCAGATAGAAAAGAACGGCACCCACCGCCACCATCTGGCTTTGAACCGAAATCAGTGAACAGCGCATCGAAGAATCGGCAGCATTTTGGAAAACTGAGTATTTGATTGGGGCAAACAACGAGTACGCAACCGTCTGAAGCACATAGAACACGGGCAGCAAATTAGCCGGAGTAAGGGGAATCAAAAACAAAGCTGTCAATGCTAAGCGAATGATGCCGCAAATACGCGCAAAACGGCCCTTGTCGACACGAGCAATCACACTGGGAACAATAAACCCTATGGAGGCGGAGGCAAGGAGCTGGACTGCAATGGTCACGCCCGAAGCGACGGCATTCATTCCGCGGCCTGCAAGCAACAGTGAGAAAAAGTCTTCCAGGGCGACGAAGGCAAATGCCTGAGAACAATCCATGATGAACGCTGACCGAAGAATGCCATTACCCGTAATAGCAGCACCGATCATCTTCGGGGTCATTCCACGCTCAGGTGTCGCCGCAGTGCCCCCTCTTCGCATCTCAGGAATGCAGATAACGACAACCAACGTCAACACCATTGCGATGATATCTGCCGAAAGACCAATGAGGTATGCACCGACAGACGAAATGAAGCCGCCCACACAAGCGGAGATGGCATAAGAGGCATAGAAAACAAATCGCTCAACGACATTAAGTCTTACGAGCTGGTCCCGAGAGACGCTGGCAATGTAAATCGCTTCTATGGATCCGCTCACACATGCAACGGCAAAACCTTTGAGAGCAAACGCGCCGATTAAAAGCAGAGGAGAACGGACGAGAAGCAGGGCGGCGTAGTATCCAAGCATTCCCACAACGCCAACGAGACCGCTAGTCTTTCGTCCAAACCTATCAGCAATATAGCCAGTGGGAACTTCAAGGATGAACTTGCTCACTTGATATGCAATCATCATGCTAGAAATCGCTACCATCGAAAGCCCGACGAACTCAAGGTAGACAGTTAGAAAATACAAGATGGTGCTGAAGTTCGACAGAAAAACGAACGTCATATAAAGCAAAACCGTACGGTTTTTCATGCTCCGCCCTCCAAGAGTCAGCAATCTAAATCGGAATCTTGGAAAAGCATGAGGGCAAAGCTGTCAGCTATGTGTTACAAGGCGTCAATAATCACTTGACGTCTCGAAGCCAATTAATTTCACGAAGCAAGATGACGCAATAGGTGCAGAAAAACCGTCTGGTGTCGATCAGTCCAGGAATTTTGCCGATAGCAAAAGTAGATAGGCAAGGTTACATCACGCGAACCTTCAATGGAGCACTCACTCACTTCTGACCCATCCGATGCGAGAGAGGACCCAGACAAACTCAATATCAATCCCCCGGCTTGAAGAAACTCAGTCTGAGCCCTGCTTCCGTATTCAACATCACGGAAGCGAAAATTGACGAGCTGGGCTTCGGGACATTGATTGATTGCATTGAGACAGGGTGACAAATTAATGGGAACAGCGAGCCTGCCGCCCAGTAACTCGCGAATGGTCATGGCGCCCACAGATTGATGACCCGCTGGGCACGAAAGAACCTTGAGCTCTTTTTCACCCAAATTTTTTGAAGAAAGGACGCTGTCCCGTGGTTCCTCGAATGAGATAGCCGCGTCCGAAATTCCAAGTATAAGTGATTCAAAGCATGTTGCCGTTGGCTGATGCCACACATCAAGATGAATCTGAGGGTGCGAGCGTTCAAACGAGTCATACCATTTTTCGGCAAAAAGGCGCCCCCGTCCATGAAGGCAGGGGGCGTAAAGACGAAAGTGGCCATCGGGCGAAACGCCGTCGCCCCTCGATTGAGCGTACTTTTTGAGATCGTCGACTTGTGCCAAGATCACGCGTGCACGACGTGCAAATTCTCTGCCCGCCGGAGACAAAACAGCCTCCCCCGCCGATCGGTCGAGCAAAACAATCTGATACTCAGATTCCAACTTTTTGATTGCCGACGAAACGGCCTGCGGACTCACATGAACGGCGCGAGCTGCTTTGCGCACGCCGCCATAGTTCGCTACCGCTTGAAGGTATTCGAGTTGAGAAAGCTGCATAGATTACTCCAAAGGCAGCCAAGTCGACGGGCTACGCGCCCTCAGATGAGGTTCTCGCCCAGGTTCTTGCCGCCGAGGACGTGCATGTGGAAGTGCATGACGGTCTGGCCGGCATTGACGCCCTTGTTGGAGATGACGCGGAAACCGTCCTCCAGACCTTTGGCCTTGGCGACCTCCTGGATGGCGTGAACCATGGCGCCCATGGTCTCGGCCGGCACGTTGTCGGCGATGTCGCCGTAGTGCTTCTTTGGGATCACGAGCGTGTGGACCGGCGCCTGGGGGTTAAGGTCGTCGAACGCGATGACCTGATCGTCCTCATAGACAACGGTCGAGGGGATCTCGTGGCTGGCAATTTTGCAGAAGATGCAATCGCACATGGTTGGTTCCTTTCTCACAGACCAAGGTGATTATATTTGGTCGGAATGGTTAGAACGAGAGGCTGTCGTCGGTGTTGGCGGCTTCGCCGTCGGCGAGCACGTCGTTGCCGTCGACGTCCTTAAGGAGCACCGAGACCTTCTGCTCGGCATCGGACAGGCGGGTGCGCAGGCTCTTGAGGAGCTCGACGCCGCGGGTGTAGCTCTCGAGCGACTCCTCGAGCTCCATATCGCCCGACTCCAGGCTGCGGATGATGAGCTCCAGCTCCTGCGAGGCCTGCTTGTACGTAAGCTGCTCGACCGGGGTCTTCTCTGCCATATCTGTTTCCTTTCCTAAGGGTCTATCACTGTGAAACGCGGTCTACTCGACCGCGTTGACGGTTGCCGACACGTTACCGTCCGCCATGCGCACGCGGATGGCGTCGCCCGGCTTAAAGGTCTGGGCGCTCGTAGCCACACCATCATCGCTGTACGCGATGGAATAGCCGCGGGCAAGTACCTTGAGCGGCGACAGGGCATCGAGCGAGGCTGCCGCACGGCCCAGGTCGGACGCGGGTTTATTGAGCATCGTACGTCCCTGATGCTCCAGACGGGAATTCGCAAGCGTGATCGCATGGCGCTTGCCATCGAGCCCCGAGGTGCTTGCGACCAAGCGCTCGGGCAGACGCTCGAAGTTGGAGCGGAAGGCCCCAACCGAGCGCGTTATGGCGCCGGACAGACGATCGGCCGTCAAGGCAAGCTCGGACTCGCGGCGCTCGACCATAAACGTTGGGTCGTTGAGGCACGGGCGGCGCGCGGCTGCATCGAGCGCGTCGCCCAGACGAGCCGTATGGGTGTCCCAGGCACGGCGACCGCGCTGATCGAGCATCTCCAGGTCGACCTGGGCCGACCCAATCATCGATGCCATCGCGGCACCCAGACGCTGATGGCGCGCCCCGAGCACATCGGCCAACTCCGTCATAGCCGGCGCCACCGATTCGGCCGCCGCCGTGGGCGTGGAGGCGCGACGGTCGCTTACCATGTCGCAGATCGAGGTATCGGGCTCATGCCCAATGCCCGTCACCACGGGCACGGGACAGGCCGCCACCGCACGGGCGAGCCCTTCGTCGTTAAGTGTCATAAGGTCCTCGAAGGAGCCACCGCCACGCACGAGCAAAATGCAATCGGGCACCGGCGTAATGGCGGCGGCGCGGCGCAAGCCTTCAATAAGCTCTGCCGGCGCACCCTCGCCCTGCACCTTGGCACCCACGCAAACAAGCTCGACAAGCGGGTTGCGACGGCGCAGTGTGCGCTTGACGTCATCGATGACGGCGCCCGAAAGCGAGGTGACGACCGCCACACGCGAGCAAAACACCGGAATGCGACGTTTGCGTGCCTCGTCCATCAGGCCCTCGCGACGCATTTTTTCAGCCAACTGAGCCACCTGCTGACGCAGCAAACCCTCCCCCGCCAGCGAGAACGAGCGGGCGACGAAGCTCATGCGACCCGTAGGCTTGTAGAGATTGAAGCTACCCTTAAAGCTCACCTGCATGCCATCGCGCAAATCGAAGGTGCGCTTGAGATAGGCGCCCTTCCAAATGATGCAGTCGACGGCCGCCGAGTCGTCCTTGATTTGGAAGTAGCAGTGGCCGCTTCGGGCATTGGGGCCGCGGAAACCAGTGACCTCACCCAAAACGCTCAGCTGCGGAATGGCATCGAGCGCGCCGGCGGCGATCTCCACCGCTTGGCTCACGCTGAGCTCTTTGCGCTCCTGCTCGTCCGATCCGTCGAACTCGGCGGAAACGGCGTTGCCGGTTAGATTCCAGCCTGCCACGCAGCCCCCTTTCGTCATCGTGCACATGGGCTCCGGCCCTGCGCTAATTCAAGTCCAACACATAGTACAGCGCCGCGGGGACACAAATCCCCACGGCGCCCGTCGGTCCCATTTGTTATCGGTTGGAGTTTCTGTTGTAGCGAGCCATAAGGTAGAGCAGCTGAATAATCGAGGTGAGCGCCGCGGCCACGTAGGTGAGCGCAGCTGCCGTCAACACCTTCTTGGCACCGTTGACCTGCGTGGAGCTCATACCCGACTGCTCAATATACGCCACGGCACGTCGGCTGGCATCGATCTCGACCGGCAGCGTAACCAGCTGGAATAGCACGCTAAACGAGAAGAAGATCAGCGCGAGGGTCGTGAGCCCTGCTATGTTCATAAACAGGCCCATGAGCAGCACGATCGTCCAGGTGTTCTGGGTAAAGTTGACGACGGGGACCAAAGCGGTGCGTACCTTCATCATGGCGTAACCGCTTTGACGCTGCGCGGCATGGCCTGCCTCGTGGCAAGCGACAGCAACGCTTGCGACCGACCCGCCCGAACGGTTGGCATCCGAGAGATACAGATTGTTATCCTGCGGGTTGTAATGGTCGGTGAGCTCACCGGCAACGCCCTTGATACCCACGGCATTGCAACCGCTGGCGTCAAGCATGCGGCGAGCGACCGTGGCGCCCGTGTCGCCGTCTGAGCGAACCTTGGACCAGGTTTTGTACGTCGAGTTGATATAGTTCTGTGCGGCAAGGCCAAGCACCGTGCAGACAAGAACAACCAGCAGGTACAGCGGGTCGATGCCAAAGCCGTAACCATAATAATAGGGCATGCGAATTCCTCCGAATCGAGTTACACGTTGGAGGCATTCTACCCACTCGACTGACCAGCAAATCAACATCGATGTTTTGGCAATGTCAGCGAAAACGGTCGAGAGCGAGCAAGGTGACGTGAAAGAGAAGCGTCGCGTACTTTGGTACGCGAGCGACGATTGAACGTCAGATTGCCGCTCTCGGCCGTTTGCAGCGTCGAGCTGTTACGCGGTTTGGTAAAACCGCGTAACTATATACCTATAGCAATTCAATTTTGCCATCTTTGACCGTCAGCCCCATATTGCCCGAGAGCAGATCGTCCAGGCGCGAACCAACAAGCTCAAAACGCCAGCCTTCACGCAGGGGGCTCTGCTCGGGATGCTCAATATAGTCGGCCAGGTCATCGCGCGAGGCAATGACCGAGGTCGCCACTCCCGAGCGTTCGGCAACCAGGCGGATGAGCGCGTACATGAGATCCGTCACGCTCTCCAGCTCCGGCGAGATCTGACGGTGCCCGCGCACCATGAGCGGCAGGCGATCGTGCGGGCAGCTTGCGCCGCGCTTGATGGCCATGAGCGCGCCGTCCACGTCGCGCTCCCCCAGCTGATCGGTACCGCGAATGCTACGGAACTCCTCAACGCGCACAGGATTGCGCTTAACGAGCGCAAGCAGCGTGTCATCGGACATGACCCACTTGCGCGGGATGTTACGGCGCTCGGCGCGGTCCTCGCGCCAGGCGGCGAGCTCGCGCGCGATGCCCAACTGGTGACGGCTGCACGAATTGATGCGTTTGACCTTACGGAACGCCTCGTGGCGATCGGCGCGATAGTGCGACTCGTCGGCCAGGGGACGCAGCTCATCGAGCACCCAATCCACGCGGCCCAGCTCGCGTAGGCGGCTCATCATCTCGGTGTACGCGACAATCAGGTACTTGACGTCATCAATCGCGTACTCAATCTGCTTATCGGTCAGCGGGCGACGCGACCAGTCGGTCAGCGACTCGGTCTTGGGCAGCGAGACGCCGCAAAACGTCTGCACGAGCGCGCCGTAGGAAATCTGCTGGCGCTCGCCCAAAAAGGCGGCGGCCACCTGCGTGTCAAAAATCGGACGCGGCAGCACGCCTACGGTATGAAGCATGACCTCCATATCCTGCGAGCAGGCGTGGAAGACCTTGGTCACGCTCTCGTCGGCCATAAGCTCGGCAAGCGGCGACAGGTCGTCGATTACCAGGGGATCGACAGCGACACTCTCGGCGGGGGTGGCAATCTGGACCAGGCACAGGCGCGGATGAAACGTGCGCTCGCGCAAAAACTCGGTGTCGACGGCGATCGCGTCGAACTCGCGGGCGCGCTGGCAAAAGTCGACCAGAGCCTGATGTGTGGAAATGTACATATCAACCCATCGAATAAGGTTAGGCCCGAAAAACACGGGTAGGATATCGGCATTGCCCTACAACTATACTCGGTTAGTCACAGAACGGGAACGTAAGTATGCGCTGCCTTATCATCCACAATCCGGCATCGGGTCCCAGCTCAGATGAAATCTATGCATTCACGCACGCCCTTGCACAGGGCGGCGACGAGGTCGTGATGCGCTTTATCGGCGATGGCATGGAGCCCGAGGACGCCGTGGCAGACGTTCGCGAGTTCGACCGCGTGGTCGTCTCGGGCGGCGACGGCACTGTCTCCAACGTGCTCGACCAGATGCGCGGATGCGGCGTCCCCACGCTCGTCTTCCCCTCCGGCACGGCCTGCCTGTTCTTTAACAACATCGGCAATGCCCCCGAGGCGGCGGCGCTCGCCAAGGCATGCCGCGCCGGCCGCACGGTCAAGGTGGACATGGGCGAGCTCTTTTGGCTCGACGAGAACGGCAACGAGAAGCGCCATGGTTTTATCATCATCGCAGGCTCGGGCTTTGACGCCGAGATCATGATGAAGGCCGCCCCCACCAAAAACGACATCGGCGAGATCGCCTACTTCCTCTCCGCACTTGCCACGCCCAACCCCACGGTGGCGCACTTCACCATTGAGCATGACGGCATTGTCGAGGAACTCGACGGCATCTGCTGCATGGCGGGCAACACGTCTGTCATCCAAAACGACATCAACCTGTTCCCCAACTGCCGCATGAACGACGGCATGGTCGACATCGCGGTCATCGAGCCCGTACGCACGGTACAGCTGCTTCCCACGGTAATCACCGCCGCGCTCGACCCCGCCGGCAAGGTGCTCGGCCGCCCGCAGTTTAAGATCATCCAGACCAAGGAAGCCAAGATTACCTGTACGCCGTCGCTCGGTATGCAGTTTGATGGCGAGATCATTTCCAGCAACTCCGGCGTCTTTGGCGCCCGCGCGCTACCGCAATGCCTTGATATCATCGTCGACGAATTCTCGCCGCTCGGAAAATAGGAGGACCCCCGTGAACGACAACCCCATCCTTGGCTTTATCGTCATCGTTTTGGCCATGCTCGTCGGCTATGCCATTAACGTGATTCACCGCCGGAAGAAGTAGCCGCCGCTCTTTCACAGCACGCGCAAACCCGGACCCCTCATCGGCATGACACAACGTGGCGGCGAGGGGTCCATCATTTTTTGCGACACTTTACTTAGCTACATCAATTGCTGGCGATATGCAGATTAAATTACCTAGTAAATGAGTACAATTAACCGTTCATCGCATTTTTTACTACGCTTATCGAGTAAAAATCTTTCATAAATGTATATTGTTTCGAATTCGTTACGCTTGGGGAGTGTATTTATTGGCTGAAGCCCTCTGGAGACAGAGGGCTTTCGCACGCTGGGAGGGAACATGAGTAAAACTCATCCCGTCAACGCGCTCAAGAAGCTTGGTATAGGCCTTGCATTTGGAGCTGCAACCATCATGTCCATGCCGACCTCTGCACTCGCTTGCACGCAGATGTACATGGGCAAAAACCTAACAGCCGACGGCAACACATATTATGGTCGCGCCGAGGACTTTGGCCCGCGCTACCTCAAGCACTTTGGCATTGAGCCGTCGCATGCCCCCGGGTATACCTACGGCTCAGACGAGTCCGACTTCTCATACAGGTCGACCAAGACTACATATCGTTATAGCTACGTGCGCGATCATCCTTCGCAGTGGCACGGGCGCTATGATGCCTACTCTGAGGCAGGCATCAACGAGAAGGGCGTGTCCTGCTCCGCAACGCTGACCACCAACATGAACGATAAAGCCGCCAAGGCAGACCCCCTGACCGACACTGGCATTGGCGAGTATAGCTACGGCAGCGTTATCTTAGGCGAAAGTGCCAAAGCACGTGAGGGTGTCGAGCTCCTCGGCAAGATCATCGACGAGCAGGGCGCCAACGGCAACGATCAGATTATCATCGCCGACAGCAACGAGACTTGGCTGTTTGCCACACTTTCCGGCCACCAGTGGATCGCCATGAAGCTCGCCGATGACGTCGCCTCACTCAACCCCAACATCGGCGGACTCAATTACGATGTCAACCTTGATGACGCCGAGAACTGCCTCCACTCCGAGGGCATCCAGACCATGCCCGAGAAAAATGGCTTCGCCGAGTACACCGACGGCAAGTTCGACGTTGCCAAGACCTATGGCAAAAGCGTCGCCGATTCCGGCGTTCATCAGTGGACTCGCTATGTCCAGGGCCGCGATTACTTCATGGCCCCGTTGACCAAGGGTGCGGATTACGACATCGTCACGGTTAAACCGGAAAAAGGCCCCGACCAAATCGGAGCCATGGTCAGCGAGATCCAGCCCCTGTTCTTCAAGCCCGGCAAGTCCGACTGGAACACCTTTGAGATGATCCGTGCATTTGGCAACCGCGGCGAAAATGTCCCCGGCCTCAACGCCAACACCGACGGTGTCTACGCCATCGGCACCGAAAGAAGCACCGAGACCAACCTCTTCCAGATCCGTCAGGGCATGGACCCCGAGATCGCGACCATTCAGTGGGAGATGCTCTCCCGCGCCGCCTACTCCGTCGCTATTCCTCTGTACTCTGCACTGCTCACCGAGGTCAGCCCCTACTTCAGCAATCAGGATGTCTCCTACGATCACTGCGAAGAGACGGACATCGTGAACAACGAGGAGCCCGAGAACTCCATCAACTACGTCCTCATGGACATTAGTTCCCTCTGCTACGAGCACCGCGAGCAGCTCGGCACCGGCGTTCGCGCCTACCTCGACGCTCTCCAGAACGAGCTCATCGAGCAGAACCTTGAGGTCGATGCTGCTATGCAGGCCGAGACCACCACTGAGGGCCGCACCGCCCTGGCAAACAAGGCCGGCAAGGCTGCCACTGAGAACACCTACGTCAAGTGCAAGGCCCTTCTCCAGGAGATGCGCGCTTATCTGAAGGCTGAGGATTTCAGCACGCCCTTCACCCCGAGCGACCTGAACACTGAGACCAACGGCCTCAAGGTGTCCATCACCTATGCCAAGGACACTCTTGCCACCGACCCGGTGACCCCGGATCAGCCCGGAACTCCCGAACAGCCCGGTACCCCCGAGCAGCCCGCTAAGCCCGAACAGCCCGCTAAGCCCGAGCAGCCCACCACCAAGCCCGAGAAGCCCGGCAAGTCGGACACCACGACCACGGTAACCACCAACAAGACGAACACCAAGGGCGGCCTGCCCACCACTGGCGATCGTTTTGATGGCCGCATGGTGGCTGCATTCGCCATCGCTGGCGTTGCCGTCATCTCCGCGGGCGGTTACTTCCTCTACCGTCGCAATAAGGAGTAACGTCTTAGCTGAGCGGGCGGGGCACATGAGTCACCACGCCCACTTAACCCGCCTTTTTGACCGACGGGAAACCCGCCTGAAATCCTTTTAAAAAAGATTTCCCCGCACACACTTCGCTGTGCTATAGTGCAGCGCAACAGCAACTAGGTGCGACCGCGCCACGGCATCACGAAAGGAGCCACCGACATGAAGAACACGATGAAGTCTCTCAACAACTGGTGGTGGCGTGATGCGAATACGATCGGTCGACAGTGAGTCCCTCACGCCTGTTTTTGCGCTCTAGGTGATTGGAAGGCCTCCGGTTTCGACCGGGGGCCTTTTTCCATCTCGAGCCCGATCGCATTCGCATCACGCGCCTCCGCTTTCTTCTCTTGCACTTCCCCTCCGAAAGGATTTTCACCATGTCTCAGAACACCACCACCGCCCAGCCCCGCACCGTCCAGACCGCCGACCGCGGCAAACTCGATGTCCGCGCCCTCGTCCTGCTCGCCATCCTGCTCGCCGCCGGCTTCATCCTCAACTTCACCGTCGGCAAGGCAATCTCGGGCATCTCGGGCGGCATGATCAGCCCCGAGTTCATCATCTCGGCCTTCTGCCTCACCATCCTGGTCGTTCGCCCCAACATCGGCCAGGCGCTCGTCATTGGCCTCATCTCGGCTGCCGTAATCCAGATCACCACCACTTCGCCGTTCGTCGATTTTGCCGCCGAGGGCATCGCCGCCATGCTCATGGCCGGCGTCGTCAACGCCGCCGGCAAGAACGGTCAGGTCAAGCCTGCCGTCGCCATCGTCGCAACCTTCGTGACCACCTTTGTCTCCGGCGTCATCTTCATGGTTATCAAGATGGCCATGCTTGGCGTGGTCGGCGAGCTCGCCGCCGCTATGCTGCCCGTCGTCGCCATGACCGCCGTCTTTAACGCCATTCTGGTCGGTGCCCTCTACCTGCCCATCCAGAAGGCTCTGAAGCTCAACTAACCTGCCCGGCTTTACGAGCCACCCCAACGCTCCACCAGCAAAGACTGTCCCAAACAACTAGTTCTTGGGGACGTTCTTAAACGACTGGTCATGTAAGAACGTCCCCAATGACTATGAAAGGTATCCATGGAAACGATCATCAACGTCGACGATGTCTCGTTCTCCTATGGCACGCAGACCGAGCGGGCGCTCAGCCACATCTCGCTCAGCGTGAACAAGGGAGATTTCATCGGCATCATCGGGCCCTCGGGCGCCGGCAAGTCCACGCTTGCCGCCTGCCTGTCGGGTGCCGTGCCCCACCACTACACCGGCACGTTCTTTGGGGCCGTCATGGTAGACGACCACGACACCTGCGAAGCCTCGCTCACCGACGTGTCGCAAATCGTCGGCAGTGTGCTGCAGGATATCGACACACAGATGGTCGCTTCGGTCGTCGAGGACGAGATGCTCTTTGGCCTCGAGAACTTTGGCGTTCCCCACGACCAGATCGAGCAGCGCGTGAGCGAAACGCTCGAGACCGTCGGCATCGGCGACTTGCGCGACCGCGAGATCGCCACCCTCTCGGGCGGACAGAAGCAAAAGGTAGCCATCGCCGCCATCCTCGCCATGCGTCCGCGCGTCTTGGTTCTCGACGAGCCCACCGCGGCACTCGACCCCGCCAGCTCCACATTGGTCTTCGAGACGCTGCGTGAGGCAAACCGCACACTTGGAATCACCATCGTCGTCGTTGAGCAAAAGGTCGCCCTGCTCTCGGAGTACTGCAACCGCGTGCTCGTGCTCAACCATGGCGAAATCTCGCTGCAGGGCGAACCACACGAGGTCTTCGCGCATACCGACGAGCTCCGTGCCATCGGCGTCGACTGCCCTCGCGTCACGCGTATCTTCAATAGCCTCGAGGCCGATGGCCTGGTAAGCGGTACCCCTTGCTTGGATGTCGACGAGGCCGAGCGCCTGATTTCGGGCATCGTCGACCCCGCACACGCGGCCAGCGAAGCCCAGGCGCCCGCCGGCTCCCCGCATGCACCGTCGTTGCGCCCTCATGCCAAGGACGCCGAGCCCGTGCTCACCTTCGATCACGTTGAGTTTGCCTATCCCAATGGCGGCGCCGCCGTCCACGACCTTAGCCTGACGCTCTATCCTGGCGAGCTCGTGGGCATCGTCGGCCAAAACGGTGCCGGCAAGACCACGCTCACCAAGCTGCTCACAGGCCTGCTCAAGCCCGCCTCGGGCCGCGTGCGCGTCACGGGGCTGGACACCGCAGCCGTTCCCACGAGCCGCATCGCCCGCGAAGTCGCAACCCTCTTCCAAAACCCCGACCGCCAGATCTGCAAGGATACCGTACTCGACGAGGTCGCTTTTGGCCTAGAGCTTGCCGGCATCGACCGTGCCGAGGCTCTGCGTCGCGCTCGACTCGTTATCGACCGCTTTGGCCTGCCTGCCGATGAGGCACCTTTCTCGCTTTCGCGCGGCCAGCGACAAATGGTGGCGCTTGCCTCCGTCGTAGTTGTTGAGCCCAAGATCGTCGTGCTCGACGAGCCCACGAGCGGCCTTGATTACCGCGAGTGCATGACCGTCATGGAAACGGTGCGCACCATGGCCGAGCGCGGATGCGCCGTGATTATGGTCTGTCACGACATGGAAGTCGTTTCCGACTTTGCCGAGCGTATCGTAGTAATGGCCGACGGTCGCATCCTCGACCGCGGCCGCACGCACGAGCTATTCTCGAACATCGATCTCATGCGGCGTGCCTACGTGGAGCCTCCCCAGGTTATTGAACTCTCGCGCCGTCTGGCATCTTCCGTCTCGCCCGCTTTTGCGCAGGTGAGCGAGGTCACCGATGTCGTTCGCATTACCAAGGAGATGGTCCACCGTGGTTAACGTCATCGACTACATGCCGGGCGATACGCTGCTGCATCGCCTGAACCCCGTCGTCAAACTGGGCCTCGCCGCCGCCATCATCGTCGGCATCTTCTTGTCCGACACCTACGTGGCGCTGCTGGGCTTTTTGGTGCTCACCCTTGCACTGGGTGCCTATGCCGGCGTCGTCGACCGTCTGTTCTCGCTGCTCAAGTTGCTGATCCCGCTCGCGCTTATCATGCTGGTGCTCCAGCTGGCCTTTATGCGCGATGGCAACGTGGTGTGGGGCTTTATCACCGACACGGGCCTCATCACAGGATCGAAGGCCTGTCTGCGCCTACTGGGTGTGGCGTTACCACTCATCCTCATGCTCATGGTGACCAAGCTCAACGACCTTGCCAACGCCTGCGTCGAGGTGCTGCACGTACCGTATCGCTATGCCTTCACCTTTACCACGGCGCTGCGCTTTGTGCCGGTGTTTGGTCAGGAGATGAACGCCATCATGGAGGCGCAGACCGCACGCGGCGTCGAGTACGACACCAAGAACCCCATCAAGAAGCTTAAGCTCATGCTGCCACTGTGCGTGCCACTGCTCATCTCGAGCGTGGGCAAGACCGATGCCACAGCCTTGGCGGCAGAACAGCGCGGCTTCTATCTGCGTACACGCGCCAGCTCGTACAAGCGCTACCCCATCAAGGGCCTGGACATCGCCGTGCTCGTCGCCAGCATCGCCCTCATCGCCATCGGCTTCCTGTTCTAGTTCACCACCGACAGCAACCGCCCAACGCAAAAGGCCTCGGCTCGCACCAAACGAGCCGAGGCCTTTACTGTTTCACCAGATAAAACCTACCAAAATAAACCTGTCCCTTTTTGGCAGGTCGGAAGCTAGAGGCGGTAGGGGGCGCCGCTGCGGATGATGGATTCGCGCACCAGGACATCCATGGCGTCGAGGGTAATCTCGGGCATCTCTCGGTACTTCTGCAGCACCGATAGCTCGGTGCAGGCCAGAATGACGCGGTCGCAGCCGCTACGGGCGAACTCCCACATCACGCGGTCGAACTTATCCATATCGGGCTCACGTCCGGCCTTCACATCATCGTAGATAAGCGACATCACATCGTTCTGACGTTTCTCGCTGGGATAGACAACCTCGACACCCGCAGCCTCGCATTCGCGGCCGTAGACGCCCGCGCCCACGGTGCCGTCGGTTCCCATGATACCGATCTTGTGCACCGGCTCGGCCGGCATACTCAGGTTGGGGTCGAACTCGCACTCCCCCATCACCGCACCCGCAAGGGCATAGCGAACCGACTCGCGCGGCATGTGGATAATCGGCACCTTCGTAAAAGACTGAATCTGGTCGTAAAAGTAGTGTGACGTGTTGCAGGGAATGGCAATGTGCGCACAGCCCAGCGACTCGAGTGCCTGGGCACACTCTTTCATGGTCGCCAGCAGCTTGGCATGCTCGCCGGTCTTAATGGCCAGTGTGCGGTCGGGCATGGTCGACTTGGAGAGCACCACCATGTCGATATGTTCCTGATCGCAGGCAGCAGCCGTGTGGCGCACCACCTGGTCGTAGTAATACGACGTGGCCTCGGCGCCCATGCCGCCGATAACTCCCAGCTTTTCCATCGCCGCCTCCTTGGTGACGCTTGCGCAATTGCGCGTATCATACCCGCGCCCGCCCGATGTAAACCGGACGGGCGCCGCACTCATCTACTTGTAATACGTCTTGAACAGCTTAAAGTGGCGCAGCTTGGTGTGCCACATGCGCAGCCAGCGGTTAAAGACAAAGTCGCCCTTCATAAACGAAGGGTCGGCGCCCTTGCCTTCCTTGTCCAGACGATGCACCTTAGCGCGCAGCTCGGGATCCTTGACGTACTTGTCGACGACGCCCATGGGGACGACCATCCACAGCGCCTCGTCCTGCGCCGTCACAAACTCCGGCTCAAACGGGCGGTTGAACACATACTCGTCCACCACATACTTGGCAACGTTAAAGCCGCTGTTGGTTACGTAGTAGTTGCTACGGCCCTGGCGCGTGTTGAAATCGAAGAACTTAAACGAGCCGTCGCGCTCGTCGTACTTAACGTCAAAGTTGGAATAGCCCACAAAGTGAAGGTCCTCGAGCAACTTGCGCACGCCGCCCATAAGCTCGTCATTGGGCTCAGTGATGATGCAGGCGTGATTACCGACACCGTGAGGCTGATGCTCCTCGAGCAGCACGTGACCCAGGCACATCATGCGCACCTTGCCGTTGCGGTCGGAATAGCTGGTGAGCACGCGCATGTACTCGTCGTTGCCGGGCACGCGATCCTGCAAGATCAGGTCGTCAGTGTAGCCGCTGGCATACGAGTCGCGAATGACCTGTTCCAGCTCGGCACGGTCGGCAATCTCATAGGCCTTTTTCTGGCCCTCGAACTCGTGCTGCCACCACATGATGCCGTCAGAAGGCTTCAGGATCATCGGGTAGGGGAAGTCAATCTGGTCGAGCACTTCGGCAGGTGCCTCTCCTTGCGTGTTGAGCATCTGCGCAGTAAAGGTAAACGTATGCGGATAGGGCACACCGTGCTTCTCGCACAGCTCGTAGAAGATCTCCTTCTTCTGACACTGCTCAAGCATGCTATAGGGAGCGTAAGGCGCGACGATGTTATCCGCCAACTCATGGGCATCCTTGGCCTGAGCCACGAGGGCAACATAGTTATCGCCACAGCCCACAAGGACAATCGTCTTATCGGCATGCGCTTGGGCAATGCCGTTGACGGTCCTGAGCATCACGGGCATGGTATCGATATCCACGTTAGGCGTGTAGTCGATAATCTGGCTGCGGTACGCGGGACCCGTCTGGTACTTGCCAAAGACCAGGCTCTTGACCTGGTACTCCTCGTAGAAGGCGCGCGCCACCGAATAGGCGTTGATGTCGCCTCCGAGCAGCACGGGAATGAACTCGCGCTCTGTAAACTGCAATGCCATGGAAACTTCCTATCATGAACTGCCCACACAACGGGCGGTCTTTGCGCAACTGATTTATTCTAGCGTGCCAAGCCGCCGGCGCCCAAAGCTCCACCGTATCTATGGCAATCGACGTGATCGTCCAGCATAAAGCCGCACTCACCGCGATGGGGCCTTGTAGCCGCAAACCCCCTGTTGAGATAGCTTTCACGACCGAAAGCCCGTCCGCAAACAGGCCCCCGTAACGTTAAAGTTGAACTCTATGGTTTCTCAACAATTCATCATAACTGCAGGTCAAAGCCAAAGCCTCAAGTTCAACTTGACCCTTTGGAACCTTTAAGGTTCAAGTTGAGGTCGAAAGCAGTAGTAGAATACCGTTCGAACCATAACCTACGATTGATTGCAGAGGGACTGGATGCAGCATTCGAATCATCGCACCGCAGCGCTCATTGCGTCGAAGCCGGCTCGTATCATCACGAGCGCCGCGCTCGCCGTTGCGCTGACGGCCACGCCGATGCTCTCCCCCGTTGCGGCGTATGCCGCCTCGCAGGCAACGCAGGACCAGCTTTCCGCAGCCCAGCAGAAGATCGAAGCCGCCACGAGCGCCTACAACGACGCCCGCACCAAACTCGATGACCTGCAAAAGCAGATTGACTCCAACGAGGCAAGCATCGAGGAAATCGAGGCTAAGCTTCCCGAGCAGCAGGCCAAGGCAAGCTCCGCCATGCGCGATCTGTACAAGTATCAGAAGGGCACCAATCCCATCGTGAGCTTCCTGGTCAATGCGCAGAGCCTGGGTGAGTTCATCACGACCTGCAAATACACCAACCAGATCACGAGCTCGAGCGTCGACGAGATCGAAGAGCTCAATAATATGCAAACCGAACTCGAGCAGAACAAGGCCGAGCTCCAGCAGGCCAAGTCACAGCTTGAGGCAGAGCAGAAAAACGCCGAGGATGCGCTGGCGCAGGCCCAGCAGCTCCGCAGCGAGGCACAGGCAAAAGCCGAGCAGGAAAATGCCGCCGAGCTTGCCAAGCTTGAGGCCGATAAGGCCGCTGCCGCCGAGAAGCTCTCGGGCGAGGGCGTAAGCGGCAACAATTCCAGCAGCCAGGCCACCAACACCAACACCACCATAGACACCACGGTGAACAACTCCAATACCGGTAGTTCCGATTACGATTCGTTCATTAATGAGTGGACGAGCCGCATCGACAATTATCTTGCCGGCTCCCCCATGGCAGGCCAGGGCTATAACTTTGCCGTCGCCGCCTGGAATACCGGTGTCGACCCCCGTTGGTCCCCCGCCATCGCCTGTATCGAGAGCACCAAGGGTGCTTATTGCGCCAATTCTTACAACGCCTGGGGCTGGAGCGCCCGTGGCGGCGGTTGGCGCAGCTTTGGCAGCTGGAGCGAGGGCATCTCCGCTCACGTTGCCTATCTGGGTGCCAACTACGGCTCCACCCTTACTCCGGCAGCGGCCAAAAAGTACTGCCCGCCCACGTGGCAGGACTGGTATAACAAAGTCGCCGCTCAGATGAACCGCATCTAAGCGCAACTGCAAAGGGCTCCAATGGGGCCCTTTTCTTTTAGGTAGCGGAGGTATCGACGACGCCGGTCGCATTGGCAACCGCGACTATGACGATCATGCATAGGAGCAGCACACCCAATGCCTTGAGCCAGAGTTTCGCGAGTTTCTTGCCGCGATAGCTGTCGAGCAGTACGAATCGCCGACGAAGACGGCGCTTATCGAGCAGCGCAAAATGCATAAGCACCATAAGGCCATCGACAAAGAAAAAATACTCGATTATGAGAAACCACGTCGGGTAGCTTTGGTTTGCTCCCGTGGGGTGAAAGACGGCAAAGTGACTTCCGGCAAAGAACACAAGTAGGGAGAAGCAGACAAGCGTATTCCAAATGCGCCCCAGAGACTCCGGAACGCGAGAGAGCGGACCGCATGCAGCGGAGGCGGCAGGCCTAGGAAGCCCTGCGGGGTTCTGGAGCCCTTGGAGCGTCAACACCGTCTCCGAGGCCGGAGTACGGACAGGCGCAGGTGTAGAAGGCCGCACGGGGCGGCTCAGGTCGTATGCCGCGCGCGTCGCCCGTCCCAATGCCTCCGCACTCGCAAAACGCTTGGCCGGGTCGAGCGCCATCGACATGCAGATGGCATCGGCCAGAGGGGCAGGAATGCCGCGCATCTCGCATTGCTCGCGCATGTCGAGCCCTGGTTTAGGGTCGACTCCCGTCAAGCAGAAGAACAACAGGGCGCCCAGTGCGTAGACGTCGCTGCGCACACTCGTCTGCCCAAACCCATACTGCTCGGGCGGCGCATAGGGTCGCGTGCCAAACTTGACGGTGTCGGCATCGGCACCATCGCGCCATACGCGCGCGATCCCCAAGTCGATAATCACCAGCGACGAAAACGTCAGGCCCTCATCGAGCGTACAGTTCGCACCCGTCACGATGATATTCGACGGTTTGAGGTCGCGATGGATCACCGGCGCCGACGTCTCCCCCGCCATTGCAAAACCGGCGTGGAGCTCGCCCACGGCATCGCATAGGGCAGGATACAATTCACGCGCATAATCGGGGGTGGCTCCCAGACGGTCCACCAGCACCCCGAGCGTCTCCCCTTCGATGTATTCCATAACCACGTTGAGCTCGTCGCCCACACGACGACAATCGACGATTCTGGGCAGGTGCTCAAAACGCCTGCCTGCCCGCTGAGCGGCAAACAGACGCTCGTATGCCCCGCCGATTTGAGCCGAGGCATCGATGCGTTTACGGACAAAGGGGCCGAGCGAACCACCACCGGTTCCTTCAAAGTACACGAGCTCGGTTGTTTCAACGGACGAGCGCTTAAGTACACGCTCCACGCGATAGCTGTCGTCGCGATCGAGCGACGCCAGGTGCTCGGCAAGCGCTGCGGTCAGCTCGTCATCGAAATATGTTGGGGTCTGAGTATCCATAGCCTCCATCATAGCGCAGGGCGCAGACACCCCATGGCATCCGCGCCCCGTTCGTTTGCATCCTTGTTCGGCAGCTCCGCCGGCTCAGATATCAGCCGCTAACTCACCGTCTCCTCGCCAAAGCGATACAGCTCCTCGTTGACCTTTTGGAGGCTGCACCCGCGATCGATGCAAAAGATGATAATCGCATCACGGCGATCCTTGCAGTTAAGGACGCTCACCCCGGCAGCCGTCAGCGCACGGTTGTTCTCTTTGAGCGTCAGCGCCATCGCAAAGGCAATCTGCAGCACCTTATTGCGACTCGGGTGACGCGCACCGGTAAAGATCTGATAGCCAAAGGTCTCATTGAGATCGGCCATACGAACCACGCGAGAGCGCTCCAAGCCCTTTTCCTGCAGCAGCTGCTTCAGGTAGTCCGAAAGCGACGGGGCGGCAAAGTCGTGCTCCCTGATATAGCCATCGATGTTCGGTGCATCGAGAAGCTCATTGAGCAACTCCTCCGTCAGCTTTTTATCGGGCATACGACTTCACCTCCCCCAGTGCATGCAACATGCTAGAAACCGCTTACGTCCGAACGCTCCCAGCTAGCAACCTGGTCGGGAGACACCGTACCCAGCGCCTCGAACTTCCAGGAGCCGCCCGCCTTCAGATGATTGGTGTTTGCAAGAGCCGTTCCAACCTGGTTGCCATCGGCATCATACAGAACATACTCAATCTGAATGTAGCTCTTTTCCTTGTCCGTGTTATTGGTCAGCGTGCCCGTTATCTTATAGGCAAACTGATTGGAGGTGTCTTCAGCCTCGTCAGCAATGGTATACGGTTCTTGCGGTTCTTTTTGCTCCTCAGCCTGCTGTGTCGCCTCGTCAGGTTTTGCCGAATCGCTCGCAGACGAATCGGTTGAATTGCCACCCATAGAGCCCACGGCACCGACGATAACCAGCACCACGATGACGCCTAGGACAATCTTGCCGATCGGCTTCTTTCCCTCTTTTGCCATTATTCATCCTTCCTACGATCCGGCTACCGCGCCGGCACACAGCACATCGTAGAAAGGATTGAACTTGAATTCAATAGCTGAGAGCTAAGGTTGCGGTAAACGGCCAATGCAGCTATCCAGACGCCGAGCAAACGCACTTTGCGTGACCGTCTGCCAGCAGTGATCAACCCACCGTGACGGATTTCCCGGTAAAGGCACTGATCATCAACAGGGCAAAGAACACCAGGTAGCTGACACTCAGCGGGTACGCAATGATCAGGAATACGACCCAGCCGACATTGGTTTTACCGTCGGCACGGCGTTGCCCGCGATTGCGGCAGAGCCAAATCGTCACGCCGATGGCAGTGATAAACAGCACGAGCGCCGCCGCGGCAAGCCCAGCAAGCGCAAACATCACGCCAATGCTCACAGCGATGACCGGAAGCAGCAGCAAACCGCACCCGCATCCACCCGGACTATATACGGCAGACTGTCGGCGTCGCTTCATCGCCGCGCCACCCCCATCATCTCTGAGCACTACAGTGCGATGGCCTGCTGAACAGGAACGATCTTATCGAGTTCCGGTTCGATCCGCCTTTTCTCGGCCTCAAGGTCAAACGCCATCTGAGCGCGCAGCCAATAACCATCCGTCAGGCCAAAATAACGGCAAAGACGGAGGTCGGTGTCGGCCGTCACGCGACGTTTTCCCAAGACAATCTGCCCGATACGCTGAGCCGGAATCCCGGTCTCTTTCGCAAGGCGATATTGAGAAATGCCCATGGGAACAAGAAACTCCTCTTTGAGAAGCTCACCAGGAGTCACTGGCGACAGCAAATCGGCCGAGGTCTCATCACTTGTGATAATCGACGATTTCGACATTCCAAGCCATCTCCTGTCTCCACTCAAAACAGACCCGATAGCGCTCGTTAACACGGATGCTATATTGCCCGGCACGATCGCCCTTCAAAGCTTCCAGGCGGTTGCCCGGTGGAACGCGAAGATCATCAAGCGAAGCACAAACCTGCAGTTGGCGAATCTTCCTCAACGCAACACGCTCAAAGGGCACGAACTTCCTGACCCGCACACCCATGGCAAAGCGTTCGGTATCCTCATCTTTATACGATGCAATCATAGTATCGCCTTACGTTAGCAACGTCAAACGTTTCTATAGACTTACATCTCTATTATATCGTACGTTTGTTCGTATTTTCTAGAACAAATAGTCCTTCACGCCTTAGTCAAGCAAAAGCAATCGTTTGTAGACATCGAGGCCCTTGAGTAGGATTTCCTCGTCGAAGAGCATGCTATCGGTATGCAGAGCGCTTGTGGCATAGGCTGGGCAGCCATCAGCGTCGATCGGGTTTTCTTGTCCCTCTGGCACGCCCGTGCCCAGCAAGAAAAACACGCCCGGCAGATGGCGCTGATAGAACGCGAAATCCTCGGCGATTAGCAGCGGCTCGTCCACAAGTTGCAGCTCGGACAAGGCGGGCGCAATGTGGGCGAACAGCTCGGGGTCGTTAT
>CAUCNB010000032.1:0-23464 GCA_958444075.1 uncultured Collinsella sp.
AATTCCTTAAGATTTCGCGGAGGGTTGTTGCCGTTTACCGAGGGGTTGTTGTGCAACAACGGGTGAGCTGCAATACTTAATTCTATCTTTGCAAACTGCACTTTAACTACACCAATGCAGGGAGGATCTTATGCAGCGCAAGCATTCTGCTATTGTCGCGGGCCTGACGCTGGCGCTTTCGTTTGGCGCCGTTTCCGTGCCGGCACCCGCCGCTGCCGAGGAGCCCACGCCGGGCGTTGCCTCGGATGCGACCGATATCGATAAGGGTCTCTATACCCAGCAGTCCTTCTCGGGCGTGCTGAGGTCGGTCCAGGGCGTTTCGTTTGTTAACGTGACCCCCGAGATGAAGTACTTTACCAAGTACGAGAGCCATGGCAACTATAACCAGGGCTTTTCGTATGGCGACGGCTATAACGCGCTGGGTTATTACCAGTTCGACCGTCGATGGTCGCTCATTCCGTTTATGAAGCAGGCCTACAACTACAACCCCGAAAAATACAGCATGCTCAAGGATGCGATTGATCGCGGCAGCGAGATTTCCAACACGAGCAATGCCATGTACGAGAACGGCCAGCTCACCGAGTTGGGCCGTATTGCGCAGGAGGCTTTCCAAGGTGCTTATAACACCGACCCTGTTGAGTTCTCGGCTCTGCAGGATGCGTATGCGTACAACTCGTACTATGCGGTGACCGAGGCGTGGCTCAAGAGCGGCCTGGGCATTGATATTTCGGGCCGTGCCGATTGCGTTAAGGGCATGGTGTGGAGCATCACCAACATGTGCGGCACCGGTGGTTGCAGGGACTTCTTCCGTTGGGCAAACCTTTCTAACAGTATGACTGATCGCGAGTTTGTGACGGCGCTTTCCAACAGTGTGGTCAATAACGTGGCGACCAAGTATTCGAGCCAGCCCCAGTATCATGAGGGCTGGAAGAACCGCTACCGCAACGAGCTGAAGGACTGTTTGGTTTATATCGCCGAGGACGAGGCCGCTGCCGCTGCGACGCCCGTGCAGCCCGAACCTACGCCGGCGCCCTCGCCGACGCCTGATTCGAATGACGACTCGAGCGACGATGCCAACGATGACAGGATGGATGCGCCCTCGACCGGTGCTGACGGTGATGGCTCTGCTGATGGCACTACCAACAACGGCTCCACCTCGAACGGCTCCGATTCAAACGGCTCTGCTGCGGGCGATTCGTCTTCAAGCTCTGCCGGCAATACGGACAGCGACGCTTCTGGTTCGACCGGCGCTGGCACCTCTAACCCATCCACCGGCTCGATCGATTCGTCCGTTGGCACCGGCTCTAACAACGGCTCCGGCTCTGACGCAACCCCTGGTTCCGATGCTTCCAAGGATGACTCGAATAAGGCGCCGGACGTTCCCGTTGCTTCGCCGGACAAGAAGCCTTCTTTCTCCGAGCAGCTTGGTTCTACGCTGGGCTCTTCGCTGATGGCTGGCGTCAATAACGGCTCGACCCAGAACAAGGGCAACTCTGATCAGGTTTCCACGGAAAAGATCGAAGCCGCAAAGGGCGACTCCAAGGACAAGGCTTCCGAGAAGACCGAATCCGATAAGGGTTCTAGCTCTGAGGAGAAGAGCGACAAGTCCGAACAGAAGAAGGACGAGGATAAGAAGTCTGAATCTGAGGAGAAAGACAAGAGCAAAGGCAAGACTGAGGACGGAAAGCAGCAGAGCGAGGACAGCGGTAAGGGCAACACCGATGACCAGGTCCAGGAGCAAAATGACTCCAAAACGGTGACCACCACGACCACGACGACTACAACTACCAAGTCTTCGGGCGGCAACATGCCCAAGACGGGCGATCTGATTGTGATGGCGAGCCTTGCCAGTGCAAGCTTGGCCACACTGGGCGCTACGTCTATCGTAAGTGGTAAGCATAAGCTCGATCAGCAGAAGAAGGCTTCTGGGGAGGACGGCTCGGAGGAGTAATCTTCCAGATCGTTTTCTATAAGAGTTTGGGACGGGGTCCGGTGCGGCGGCATCGGGCCCCTTTTTTGTTGTGCAACGATTTGTTATGCCCCCTCGGGGGTCTGTTGCTACCGCTGCCCGAAACGTTTGCATGTCGATATTGTTGCGCTCTACCCGCTCGCTACAATGGGCATCGTGCTGCGTTAGAAGGAGAGTCTACGGTGTCTGAACAGGTGAATTGTGGTTTTACTCATGCGTTTGGTGCACGGTTGCTCAATCATGCGGATAGCGCAGCTCTACCGGTTGATGCACACGACTTTTCCGATGCAATCAATCGGTGTTTGCTCGTCGATAAGACTATGTTTATTGCCGATATATTGGACAGTGAAGCACCTGTTGCGTTTTGCTGTCGGCCCAAGGGTTTTGGCAAGAGCATGAATTTATCGATGCTCAAGTGCTATTTGGAACGACCTGATCACCGGCTGCCGGATCGAAGCCTGTTCGCTGGTACCCAGATTTGGCAGGCGGGCGGCGGTCGCTATCGTGATGAGTACGCGAGTTATCCGGTCATCACGCTCGACTTTTCAGCTGCCGCTGCGGGGCGCGACGCCGATGCTGCGGCGGCTATTCGCAGCGCTGTCGCGAACGAGTGCGCCCGATTGCTGCCGCTGCTTGCCGCACCTGATCTGTCAAGACGTGAAGTCCGTCTTATCGAGAGGGCGGCGCGTGGGGTGGCCAGCGATAAGGAGATCGATGCGGCGCTTGGCGTGCTTATCAAGCTGCTCCAGGCAGCTTTCGATGAGCAGGTTGTTCTTCTGATAGACGACTACGACGCGGTATGTCCAAAGCGTTTGGACGCTAAGGACGACGGTAGCGTGGATTCCCTAGAGTCGCTCAGCCGAATGTTGTTCGACACCATTGCCGATGCCGGCGACTCGTTGCGATTGACGTGTCTGATGGGCGAGCGCCCCGGTCATGCCGAGTTTGCGTTGTCCCAACGTGGGGTTTCCTATCGGTCGGCGACAGCGTTGTCGAGTTGGTGTGATCGATGGTTCGGTTTTTCGGACGACGAAGTCCAAGTGCTGTTGGATTGCATCGGTCGCAACGGCTGTCTGGATGACGCGCGTGAGTGGCTCGAGGGCTATCTGTTTGGTGGTTTTTATTGCTCGAGCCCGGAGCGCGTGGTGGACTACGCACAGCGCGATTGCGTCGCGCCCGTTCGGGCGGATCTGTATGGTTACGCCGACCGTCTGAGCGCATGCGTCGGTGACTGGAATCTCATGCGCCTGTCCGCATTGTTCGATTTGGTTGAGCCGCATGGGTTTATTGAGGCGCCAGTGCATGTGCATGCCGAGGAGGTCGATGCCGCCAAGCCCGAAGTTATCTGGACTGCGCTGTATCTGTCTGGATTTCTTACGACGGACATGACAGGGCATTCGGAGGACGGCGCGTGCCTTCGTTCCCTGCGCCTGCCTAACAACGAAGTGCGTCAGGCGCTCCGTCTTGTAATTCTGGAATGGTTTGAGTGCGCCGTTGAGGACGTTGGAGTTATCGACTCGTTCCATGACGGGTTGTGTCGAGGAGACGAGGACGCTGTAAAGCAAGCTTTGAGCTGTGCTATCGGCGATCTGGGCATCGATGTGGACAAATCAGATATGACGACAGCCTATCATCTGGCGCTGCAGGGGCTTTGCTTTGGACTGTCCGGCTATTGCAATCCCAGCTCCAAGCGAAGTGGCGTCTCGGATCGCTGGGATATCCAGGTGATTCCCACCGGTCGGGTGTTTGACGTGGCCGACACGCTCGGCATGCTCGATGAGCGACCGCTCATTACGATCAACATGTTGTATGACCCTGGCGTCGATGCCCTGGGCCTGGAACTGTTAGCGGTTCAGGCGCTGCTCGACATAGAGCGCGACGGCATCGATGATATCCGCGTGCCGCGCCCCGCCGTCGGGCGCATGCGTTGGGGCTTTGGTTTTGACGGTCAGCGTGTGTCCGTGGTGTGTCAACGACTGTAGCGGCGGGCGAAAGCCCTTTACTACTCGGCGTCCTTCAGGGGCGGCATGGGCTTCCAGTTGGGATCCTTAACGATCTTGCGGGCGTCCTTCATGCCGCGACGCAGCGCCGGAATGCCGGTCTTAAAGCATTTGTCGACTGCTGCCAGACGAATGAACTCCTTGCAGAAGGTCGCGGCATTGCCCAGACGGAACAGCACGGGGTGGTAGTCGCCGTAGATCTGCATGTAGCGTGCCAGATAACCGCGGTTGCGCATGATGTAGTAGCGGTTGGTGTCGCTCGTGGAGTTGAGCTGGCGCTTGCCGGCGATATCCCAGTTAGAGACGGCGCGGGCGCGCTTGAGCACCACGTCGGCAACCACGGCGGCGGGGAAGTGCTGGCTGGCCACGTAGCCGTAGCAGGCATCGTCGCCGTAGATAAAGAAGCGCGCGTCGGGCAGGCCAATCTTGTCGACCACGCGGCGCGAGAACATGCCGCCCTCAAAGCACAGTTGGTTCATGGTGCGGTAGCCCTCGGGTCCCAAATCCCACTTGGCGATGGGGTTAGGGATGCCGAGCGAAAGGATGAGCTGGTACTGCCAAAAGAAGGCGCCGCCGTCAAAGTCCAGGCGCGAACCCTGAATGACGTCGTAACAGTCGGTCCACTTGGCCAAGCGCTCGATGCCTTCGGGGATGACGAGCACGTCGTCGTCCATCACCCAGAACCACTGGGCGCCCAGGTCGTAGGCGCATTTGGTGCCGGCGGAGAAGCCACCCGCGCCGCCACCGTTTTCAAGCTGCGGCGCGTATATAACGCGGTCGGTGCCACCCTGTGAATCGGGCTGGTCGGTGTCGATGCCCCACAGGTTGGCGAGGCGCTCGTTAAATGCGGTGCACATGGCCTCGGTCTCGCGCGAATTCTCGTTATCGACAATCACGATGCGCCAGGGCGTTGCCGTGAGCTCGGTCATGGAGTCGAACAAGTTGGCCAGGAGTTCCTGGCGCTTGTACGTGACGACAACGATGGCGAGCTTATCGATGGGGGCGGGAAGGGTTGAAGGCATGGGGCAATATATCCTTTCACGCGCGGCGCGCGAGCGCTGCGCGGAAGCTATCGAATACGTCCTTGGGACTGTCCTATTGTAAAGGCTCGGCGCACCTTGACGGCAAGCTTTGAATAAAACGCAGGAACCTGCTACGGGCCCGCCGCATGACGTGCGGCTACTTTGCCCGCAAGAGGCTCCATAGATTATATAAACGTCCGCTGGCGCGCTGACCCTTTGATACCATGAAACGACAGGTATTTCCTAAGGAGCACATTTGTCTACTAACGCCTCTGGCAGCCCTGTTCTGTCGCTGCTTATTCCCATTTACAATGTTCAGCGCTACCTGCGCGAGTGTCTCGATTCCGCCCTGGCGCAGACGCTCAAGGATATTGAGATCATCTGCATTAACGACGGGTCGACCGACAACTCGCCGGCGATTATCCGCGAGTATATGGAGCGCGATGGGCGCGTCAAGATGATCGACAAGGCCAACAGCGGCTACGGCGACTCGATGAACCACGGTCTGGAGATGGCGCGTGGCAAGTACGTTGGCATCTTGGAGTCCGATGACTTTATGGCGCCCGACGCACTCGAAAAGCTTGTCTCGGCCGCCGATAGCAATAATGCCGACTTTGCGAAGGCGAACTTTGATTTCTACTGGTCTAAGCCCGAGGAGCGCCGTTCGCTGCACGAGATGTTTAAGGCAAGGGATTGTGGCAAACCGGTGCATCCCAGCAATACGACGCAGTTCTTTAAGCAAAAACCGTCGATTTGGTCGGCCGTGTACCGTCGTGATTTTCTTGAGCGCAACGGTATCAAGTTCCTGCCGACTCCGGGGGCATCCTTTCAGGACACGTCATTCGCCTTTAAGGTGATCGCGTGCGCCGATAAGGCTGTTTACCTGCATGATGCCGTGTTGTCGTATCGCCAGGACAACGAGAATTCCTCGGTCAATTCTTCGGCTAAGGTCTTTTGCGTCAATACCGAGTATGCCGAGATTGAGCGTTGGATTCGAGAGGATTATGCCCGCGACCACGCAGGTGATGACGTCGCGCGCATGCTCAAGTTCAATCAGCTCATTAAGTACGATTCGTATATGTGGAACTATGTGCGCTTGGCGCCTAAGTTCTATAAGGAGTTCCTGGTGCAGATGGCCAAGGAATTTCAGGCGGCCTTGGACGCGGGGGAGTTTTCGCTTGACGATCTCAAGCCGTGGAAGCGCGCGAATCTCGCTGCCATCCTCAAAGATCCTGAGGGCTGGGTTGACGAGCATCCGAGCTTTGCGACGGATGGTGCCTTGGGGCGTGCTAAGTATTACGCCTCGGTTGGAGGCCCAGGCGTGGTCGCCGCCTTCCTCATCGAATCGCTGAAGGGGTAGGTCGGCATGGGAGAGGCCTCGGGTCCTAAAGCTACCATTGTCGTCCCCGTTTACAACTCTGCGCGCTCCATTCAGCGATGCCTCGATTCGCTGCTGGCTCAGTCCGAGCGCTCGATTCAGGTTGTCTGCGTCAACGACGGTTCGACTGATGATTCGTTGAACGTGTTGCGCCAGATCGCGCAGGCCGACGATCGCGTACTGGTGATTGACCAGGAAAACGCGGGCGTCTCGTGTGCTCGAAATGCCGGTATCGATGCCGCCGAGGGCGAGACCGTCTTTTTTGTGGACGCCGACGATTACATCGATGTCCAGACGGTCGAGCGTGTGCTGCATGCCATGGAGTCTGCAGATGCCGAGGCCGCCGTTTTTGGCGGCGTCTGTGAACCTGCCGATGCTGCCCCCAAACGCGTCCATCAACTCATGAGCCCCAAAGCTGGTACCTTCGGCGCCCGTGATTCCCAACTGCTGTTCCATTCGAATGCGCAGCCCTATGCCTGCCGTGCGGCTTTTTCGCGCGAGCTGCTTAATCGCGAAGGCATTCGCTTCGCCCCCGGTTTGGCTTTGGGCGAGGACGTCGTCTTCCAATTTGCGGCTTATGCGCTTGCCCGCAAGACCGTTGTCATGCCGGACAAGTTCTACCACTACGTGATGGAGAGCGAATCGGCGACGCACGAGTTCAACAGTGCCGAGGCTCGCGCCAAAAAGCTTGACGCCCACATGAGGATGCTCGAGGAGGTCTTGGAGGACTGGTCGGCCTACGGTCTTTTGGACCTGTGTCCCGGTGAGCTGATAACTTGGTTTTTGGACCTCATTGTGTTCGACCTGGCGCGCTTGGATGCCGATGACTTCCATCGCGTGGCGGCTCGCGTCAACATGGACCTCACGACGTTTTTGGGAACGGAGTGGGCGGATATGCCTGCTAAGGGCGCCGTTCGCCGTGTTGCCCACAAGCTCGTTGCGGCGACCTCGGGCGTTTCGATGGCAGACGCAACGCTGTTCTATCTTTCGACTCGCGGTCTCAAAGCCTGCCTGGAGCGCTTTATCTAATTCCAAGCGCTGTCGCCCGCCGCAACCCGGCTGCTAAAATAACCCTGTTACACGCTATTCAACAGGAGGTTCTCTTGCAGAACTCTGATACCCCTAAAGTTTCGCTGCTTGTCCCCATTTGCAATGTCGAGCGCTATCTGCGCGAGTGCCTCGATTCCGCCGTGGCGCAGACGCTCAAGGACATCGAGATCATCTGTATCAACGACGGCTCCACCGATAGCTCGCCAGATATCATCCGCGAGTACATGGAGCGCGACCCCCGTGTCAAGATGATCGACAAAGCCAACAGCGGCTACGGCGACTCGATGAACCGCGGCCTGGAGATGGCACGCGGTGAGTACGTGGGCATCCTTGAGTCCGACGACTTTATGTTTGAGGATTCGCTCCAAAAGCTGGTCGCCAAGGCCGATGCTGAGCATGCCGATGTGGTAAAGGGCGACTTTTACCTGTATTGGTCCACGCCCAGCGAGCGCCGTGAGCTGTTTGGGATCATCGACGAGCATATGACGGGCGCCGCGTATCGCCCCGTCGATCGCCCGGGCATCTTCTACCGCAAACCTTCCATTTGGTCGGCTATCTATCGGCGCGAGTTTCTCAACGACAATCAGATTCGGTTCCTTCCCACGCCGGGTGCCTCGTATCAGGACGCAGGCTTTAACTTTAAGGTTTGGGCTTGCGCCGAGCGTGCCGCGTTTATCGCGGACCCCATTTTGTGCTATCGCCAGGATAACGAGAAGAGCTCCGTTAATTCGCCCAACAAGGTGTTTTGCGTGTGCGACGAATATGCCGAGATGCAGCGCTTTTTGGATGAACGCCCCGAGCTTAAGGCTCAGCTTCAGGGTATTTTAATGCGCATGAAGGTCGATACGTACCGTTGGAATGATGAGCGCCTGGTCGATGAGTTGCGCGAGCAGTTTTGGGAGAAGGCCTCTCCCGAGCTCAAGTCCGATTGGGATGCCGGTCGCTTTGACCTGTCGCTGTTCGATCCGCGTGGCGAGACCGACTTGCGCCTGATGATCAAGTCGCCCCGCGCCTATATCGATTCGCGCTTTGACTTTAAGAAGCCGGGCAAGCTCAATACGTTTAAGCATTACTTTAAGATAGGCGGCCTGCCGCTGGTCTGGCGCGTGCTGACGTATCAGCGCGCCTACGGCGACAACCCGCATCCCGATGACGTTCCGGCCGCACAGTAGGAGCGAGCGATTATGGTTACCCCCAAGATTTCCGTTGTCGTTCCCATCTATAACGTGGAGGAGTGCCTGGCCTGGTGCCTGGACTCCCTGCTTGCGCAGGACATGCCCGATTGGGAAGGCGTGCTGGTCAACGATGGCTCGCCGGACGGTTCGCGCGATATCGCGGCTGCCTATTGCGAAAAGGACGCGCGCTTTACGCTGGTCGATAAGCCAAACGGCGGCCTGTCGAGCGCGCGCAATGCGGGCATCGCCGCGTCCACGGCGCCTATCGTTGCGTTCTTGGATTCCGACGACCGCTTTACGCCCGATGCATGCCGCGTGATCGTCGATGCCTTTGAGCGCGAGGGCTGTGACGTTTTGACCTTTGGCGCGAACCCGTATCCGCTGGAGGCGGGGTATCCGTGGCTTAACTATGTGCTGAGCCCGCGCGATGTGTCGTTTGAGGGCTATAGCTCCGACCTGCTGTTTAAGGAAGCATCTCGCCCCTTTGCATGGCGCACCGCCTGCAAGTGTGAGTTTTTGCTGGGTAACGGGATCGTGTTCGATGAAACCGTTAAGTATGGCGAGGACCAGGTCTTCGATTTTGCCGCGTACGGTCGTTCGCGTAAGACCGCGCTTATCTCGAACAAGCTGTATGACTACCGCGTGGCGCGCAAGGGTTCGCTCATGGACACCATGCGCTACGACGACGAGACACGTCTGCTGGAGCACGTGAAGATTTACTCCGCGGTGCTGGCAGATTGGCGCCGCGACGGTCTCGATGCTCAGCACGCCGATGACCTGGCGTACTTCCTGTGTGATCTGGTGCTGTACGATGCACTCAGGCTACTGAGCTCGGGCTGCGGCAAGGTGTTTGCTGCCGTCGCCGTGGCGCTTGACGGTTCTGCCGTGGGTAGTGATGCCGCGCTCGCACGATGCGCTTCTTCTGTTGCTGCTATGGTGCGTGCGGCGCTTACCGGCAAGGCTCCCAATGCCCGTGCATGCAAAAAGCTCATGTTCGATTACGACGTCTTGAGGTTTGGGCGCCTGGGTGCCTGCAAACGCATGGCGGCGAACGCCCTGGGAAAGCGAGAAGTGTAGATGAGTATCAAACGTTTGGCACTTTGCCGCAGTCAGGGCCGTCTGTTTGTGTTGCTTCGTTTTGCCGGTCAGGATGTCGCCGCGCTTATTGAGCGGGAGGGTTCTCAAGCGTTTGCCCATGCGACGACGAGCGGTTCTTGCGTGCCGTCGCTGGTGCTCCCGGTCGATCATGGCCGCGTGCTGGCGCTTTGCCCCTCCGTTTCCGATTACGAGCGCGAGCTCGCCGTCTTGGTGCTTCCGTTTTTGGATGGCTCGTCGATGGATGTCGTTTTTGCATCCGGTGGCCAAAGGTTGGGCTCCATTCGCCTCGATAGCCGCGTGGCCAAGCTGGAATCCAAGATTAACTACAAAGCAAAGCCTGCGCTGTGTGCGCTTATCCGCGATGCGCAGCGTGGCGAACACTGCGGCCGCTACGAGATCGATGCCATTCGCTATTTGCCGGCAGACGCCGGCGCGGTGTGGCGCTATGAGGTTACCTGGGCGGGAGACCCCCAGTGCATACCTGAGCTCCAGATCTTCGATACGCATATGAACGCCATCGATGCCACCGTGCATGTGTTTGAGTCGCAGGTCGATGTTCCCCAGCGCAACGGTTGCCGCGTCAATAAAACGTATCTGAGCGTTGAGATGCCTCAGGATATACGAGATTTTGTCGCGATTGTGAGCGATCCCACAGAGCAGATCCAGAGCGGGTTTTGCGCTATGGATGGCCGCCTGTACAACGGCATGGTCGACGACAGCTGGAACCGCATGAAGGACGCGCGTGCAGACGACGCAGCTTATCGACGTTGGTTTGAGCAGCATCGCGCAAAGCCGGGCGATTTGGCGTGCCAACGTGTCGCTTCGGCGGCCTTTGCCTATAGGCCGCTCGTGAGCATTGTGGTGCCGTGCTACAAGACCGATCGGGTCTACCTGCGCGAGCTGCTGGACTCGGTGCTAGCCCAGAGCTATGACAACTGGGAATTGCTGCTGATGGATGCCTCGCCCGAATGGGATGCGGTGTCTAATCTTGCGGCCGACGCCAATGACGAGCGCGTTCGCCGCATCGAGTTGTCCGGCAACGGCGGCATTGTGGTCAACACCAACGCTGGTATTGAACAAGCGACGGGTGACTACATCGCGTTCTTGGACCATGACGACATTCTGGAACCGGACGCGTTATTCCACTATGTTGCCGCGCTGAACAAGGCTGCCAAGGGCGAGCGTCCCCAGGTCCTGTTCTGCGACGAGGACATGTTCCAGAAAACGGGGGAGTGGGGCCAGCCGGTCTTTAAGACGCGGCTCAACGTCGACCTGCTCTATAGCCATAACTGCGTGACGCATTTCCTGATGGTGGAGAAGGCGTTCATCGATCGTATTGGCATGTCGCCAGAAGACGTCGCGGGCGCTCAGGATTACGACCTGACGCTTCGCTGCCTTGCAGCCGGCGCGCGCTTTGAGCACGTTGCACATGTGCTGTATCACTGGCGCGTGCATCCCGGTTCAACTGCCGATGGCTCTGCCGATAGCAAGCCGTATGCTATTGAAGCCGGGCGCCTTGCCCTTCAGCGCCACTTTGACTCGCTGGGCGTTCACGGAACGGTCGTGGAGACCGAGGCACCGTTTGTCTACCGCATGCGCTATGCGCTGCCAGAGCCTGCGCCGCTGGTGAGCATTGTGATTCCGACCAAGGATCACATTGAGACGCTCGACGCCTGTGTGATGTCGATCGCCCAGAAAGCCACGTATGCCAATTACGAGATCGTCTTGGTGGAGAACAACAGCGAAGCCCCGGAGACGTTTGCATATTACGAAACCCTGCCGGAACGCGTGGCTGCTGCATCCGAAGGCAAGGGCATCGCGCGCGTTGTGTACTGGCCGGGTGAGTTCAATTACTCCCAGATCATCAACTTTGGTGTGGAGCATGCCAAGGGCGACTACCTGCTGCTGCTGAACAACGATACCGAGGTCATAAGCCCCGATTTTATCGAAGAAATGATGGGGTATCTGCAGCGTCCCGATGCGGGCGTGGTGGGCGCCAAGCTCTACTTTGCCGATCATCTGGTGCAGCACGCCGGCATTGTGGTTGGCGTGCGTGGCGCACTCGCCCATGCCAACCAGGACTTCTCGGCAAAGCGCGAGGGCTATCTTGCCCGCGCTGTGCGCCCGGGCAACTTTAGTGCCGTGACGGGCGCCTGTCAGATGGTGCGACGCGACGTATTTGAGCAGGTCGGCGGTTATAACGAGGAATTCGCCGTCGGTTTTAACGACGCTGACTTTTGCCTTCGCGTGTGGGAGGCCGGCTACCGCACCATCTTTACGCCCTATGCCGAGCTGTATCACTATGAGTTCACCTCGCGCGGCAGGGAAGAGGCCAACGAGGAAAAGTTGCGCCGTTGGAAGCGCGAGCAGGCATTGTTCATGCAGCGCTGGCCGGAGTTCTTCTTAACGGGTGATCCGTGGTTGGGGCCGAACTTATCCGCTGAGAGCGAGTTTTTCTCGCTTTAAATAATGGATATTAGGAAGCCCTCAACTTACTTTCGATATGAGCTGAGAAGATAGCAACGTCTAGGCGATTTGCTGCAATACTTCACGATAGCTCGATACTTCCGCGATACGTTTATACAGACTTATACAACTGGATATAATCCGATATAGTCTACGATAAACTTATAAAGCTAAGATTGACCGATAATCGATTGTCTTGAGAGGCAAACAAGTGAGCGCTACAGCATTCCATAACCCGTTTCGTCCCACTGCCGGCGCTGAGCCTCCGCGCATAATTGGTCGTGATGATATTGCCCTTGAGTTTACTGAGAGTTTGAATGCGGGAATTGGTGCACCTGCGAGGCTCATGCGCATTGCTGGACCGAGGGGCTCCGGAAAAACTGTTTTGCTCTGTGATCTTAGGGATCGTGCTCGAGAGCTTGGATGGAAGACCGCTATTGTCTCTGCTGGCCCTAACCTATTGCTGGACTTGAGGGATCAGGTTGCTGATTCTTCCCTTGCGACTAATGCTTCGGTCGGCGTAAACGCCGGCTTTGTTTCCGCGAAAGTCGACGTTGCGCCCAAAGAGTCGAGCCTTAGAAAGTTGCTGAGTTCGGCAGCGAAGTCATCCAAGGGCCTTTTTATTGCCATCGATGAAGTTCAGGACGCCCCGATTGACGATATGCGTGCCATTGCGTCTACGGTTCAGCTTTTGATAGGGGAAAAAGTAGATATCGCACTTGCCTTTGCTGGTTTACCCGCCGGTGTTATGGATCTTATTAACGGCAAGGCGCTTACGTTCTTGCGTCGTGCCCTCCCCGAAGATCTGGCGCCTATCAACCAGGTGGAGGTAGCGCTCTCTATGGGCGACAGCTTTATCGCGACTGGCTTGACCATTGAGGACAATCTTCTGTCGAGAGCCGCTAAGGCCACTAAGGGCTATGCCTATCTGGTGCAACTGGTTGGTTACTCCATTTGGCAGCGCGCCAACTTGCATCGTGCCAAAAGTGCCATCGTGAGCGAGCGCGACGTCACCGAAGGCATTGCGCTGGCAGAGGCTCGTTTTCACGATGTTGTTCACGAGCCCGCGATTTCTGGACTGGGGCCTAACGATATCAAATACCTTTTGGCGATGTGCGAGGACAAACAACAGTCTAAATCAGCTGAGATTGCTAAGCGCATGGGTAAAAAGACCAATGAGATCAGCTCTATTAGGGCTAAATTGCTACAAAGAGAGGTTATTCAGGCACCACAGAGGGGCTACGTGCAGTTTGCCGTGCCGGACCTAGATATTTATCTGCGAGAGAATGCCGAGGAGATTCTCGAACGCTTCTAGGTCGAGGTATTATTAGGCATTGATTTTACTTGGGGGCATTATGGTAAAAATACGAGATTCCCGTATCGAATTACTTCGCATTGTCCTTATGTGGACGGTAATGGCTCATCATTTTGTTGTTCACAACGCTGATTCTGTTTCCGTATTTCCTGGTTCGTTTACTAGGTTTTTCTACAGTGTCTTTTTCTATCCAATTGGAAGAACTGCGGTTCGGCCGTTTTGCATTCTAATGCTGTCAAGCTTCTTTCTTAAATTGTGTGAACTGTTTTCTCCTGTCCGGTTCTAGTTCACTGCTTGTTTGGGGGCCGCGGATACTATGGTGGGTCATTCGATTGTTCGGACGGGAGTTCGCGTGCATACTAGGGAAGTGGTTAAGTTCCTCGTGGCGATAGATGAGGGGATGGGGTAGATTCAGATTTACTCGAGCGTCGGCCTGGCCCTCCTTTGGGGTATCGTCGCGGCGGGTGACATGTCCTCTATGTCGGCGTACTTCGCCACGGTGTTGCGGCTCAGGTGAAGTGCCCGGGCTATCTTGAACCCCGGGCGCCCGGCCGCCTCCGTCGACCGTATATCATTCACTGTGTCCAGGGGCACGGTCATCTCCCCGTCCTTCCCGGGCGGCCTCGCCAAAGTGCCCGCCCGGGGAAACCGTATGGCGAGGGCCGCGCTCCCGGTTCCCGGGGTACGGCCCTCCTGCTCAAACTGCTCAGTTTCAGTGCTCACGGTGCTCGATTGCCGGCGATCACGCGGACCTCTTTTTAGTGATCATTAACACCCGTCGACATGCTCGACCTGACGCCGGGGCTCATAGAGCCTGCGCGCGCCGAGATGGGCGATACCCCGCTGGCCTAGCCTTAAGGTAAAACGGAATAGGCGGACCGAACGTCCGACTGGGTCTGGGAAGCGGTGTCAGGCGGAGGGCGAAGCATGGCCACCGAACCAATCGAAACACATCTCCACCGTTCCTCCAACTGGGAAAACGCCGCCCCCCCCCGGGGCCCACTGGGTCCGCGGGGGCGTTCGGATAACTGCCGGAACGGCCTATTGGTTCAATGCGATCGGCTGAGATCGGAAATCAACCGATGTTTAGCGATTGTGTATGATTTTCAACCGGATAAATGTTATCGAAACTCTTTTCCTCTCTATTTTGGGGTATCAAGAGTAGAAAGGGAGGTGATTTTATGAATCATAATCAGGCTATTGAATTGGAGAGAATAGTTAGACGTGTATATGACTGCGATAGGGCCGGTATGGGTGGCTATATTGATGCTGATAATTTTTCCTCCAATCCTTTTGATGCGGCGTTGATTGCACTTGCTCCACTGTGGAAGAATGACTCAGATCGACAGGTTGAAAATTTCCTGTATAAATGGGACCACATTATTCGAGCAGAAGTCTCGCCATCGGATGATTTGGTTGAGTCCTACATTGTCGAGTTGGAGCGGATAGTACATGACTTGGGCGGCGCTTCTCTCTGTTAGTCTAAGATTGACTCAACTTGGTCTCAGCACCTAAGTCAATTGTGCAAACAATGGGGTCGCTTCGAAAGCATCGCTTCTCGAAGCGACCCCATTGTTTGTCTCTACTTGTGTGCCCCGAAGGGGTTCGTTCTTTCCATATCTATCTGTCCCATCCGGCCGAACGCCCTGTTCCCGAATCATTACCCGTTATCTAAACTGTTGGATTGATTTGGCTCTGTTGGACCATGATTGACATTCTGCCCCAATCATCTTTTTGAAATTGCAAGATAATCGCCCCCTTGCCGGGTTTGAATCCGGCAAGGGGGCGATGTGCTCAAGATCTGTCGGGTCAATCGTGAGGGTCCTATCGCCCCAAGTCGATTTGCCGGCTATCTCGCCGTCTTCCCGTCGGGCGCCGGCGTCTTGACCCTCATCTCGAACGGCATCCCGCCCTCCCGGACGGGCGCCCTGAGGAACGCGTTGACGGCGGTGGAAATGGACAGGCCGAGCTCGTCCAAGATGGCCTGGCCTCCTTTTTGGCCTCCGGGTCGATCTGGATCGTCGTGGCCGGTATGTTCGACGGCATGGCTGCACCTTCCTCGTATATCGCGATGCGACCATTCTACCGTCTCTATGCGGCGGCTTCGGTCCAGTAGTCAATGTAGGGCGGCAGGACGTTGAACATATCACGGATGCGGCTCCTGCACACGCCGTTGGCGAGCTGTCGCGCAACCGTGCGCTCGGCGGTGCCGGAATCGATCGCCATGAAGGTCCGGCACCACTTGAACCAAGCGAGGTAGGCGCCGAGGTGCTTCGTCGACACGCCCTTAAACGGCTTCATGAAGGTATCGAGGAGCGAATGGACGGTGTTGATCCGGTTGATGGTCCCCTCGGAACGGTCCTTGGAATCGTGGGCCGTGTGTGCGGCGACCTCGAGCTCCGCGAGGACGTCGACATAGGCGGACGCCTTGTCCGTCGCCACGACGGAAGCGGACGCGATGCGGTCCCTCAGCACGTCCACGGCGCGTTTCCTCGACAGGATGCCTCGTCCCGAGACCTCGAGAAACGTCTCGTTCGAGTCGTTCACGCCGGTCATGACGCAGATCTGCTCGCGCGACAGTCCGCGCCTGTGCACCTGCTTGCCACGATGTCGGGAGGGACGTGGCATCGTAAATGACCCCTTCGTGTGGTTGCCCCTGAACGACTCGGGGAAGTAGGTCTCTTCGAGCTCTCAGCCGCAGCCCCGCCCGGTCTTGAACGAGGGCGAGTAGGCCGAGAGACACTCGATGAGCCTATGGCGCATGGTGTAGGCTGTTTTGATGAGGCAGACATGGCAGCGCCCCGCGCATTCGCGCAGGGGCAGCATGAGAACGAAGCACTCGGCATAAGCCATCCAGGTCTCCTTCGGGAGCCTGCTCGTCCCCAAGATATGCCCGCTGCCCATGCCGAAGGTCCTGCCGCAATCCCGGCAGAGGTAGCGCTGCTCGCCGCTCTTTGATTTGCCCTTCTTCACGATCGCGGCGAACCCGCAGCGCGGGCAGCGCTCGGCCTCGTAGGCGGAGCCGGCGGCGTTCGGTCCTGCTGAGGCTCGCAATGCCCCTCTTGAAGGTGATTACCAGGTCCTCGGCGTTCATGATGCCTCCATCGTCGCGGTCTACGGGGCTAACGATATGGCACCGTAATGACATATGTATGTCAATCTTGCTCTAACAGAGCCTAACGAAAACGTGCGTCAGGAGTTCTTCCTTAGGCATTTTGCGGCTATAGGGACAAGGTCGAACATCGTGTGAACGACATCACCCGTGTTTGCAACGGTTGCCGTGAACTTGCCGTTTCCAAAATCCATCAGATGGTAGAGGTTGATTGTCAGATCATGCTGTGCGGCGATTCTTAGAATCCAGTAAGCGCAATTGTCGCCACAGGTTGTGGCGTTGTATATGTTCTGAGGCATGAAGTACATGAGCAGCAGCGTCTTAGTTCCGCCCGATAGCCTTTCCGGTGGGATAATGCCTAGGATCTTAGTGTTTATTGCGCCGGGTCCAACCACGCTGCCCTTATCAATGGATTTAATAATTCTCTGCGCAAAAGCATCTTGAAACCATTCGGGCGAATAGACGTTATCGAAGTAAACCGACGTGTTGTAGATAACGTTTTCCATATCACCATAGTGAATTGTTAACACGTTGGCTCCTTCGGCTTGCTGATTTGGCATTTAGTGAGATTGATTGTATCGCAGCACATAAGGCGGGCGTTATCGGCCCGCGGTAGATGTGATTGATGACCAAGGTTTGTATTTTGTGATTTTTATTAATCAGTTCGTTCATGCGCTCAGTTTGTCTTAGAAGCTTATTGACGAAACGGTAAAGGTGTGAAGGCTTATATTTAATTGCAGTCACAAAGACACCTTTTATCGATTTCCCGTTGAAATACTGAATTGATAGTTTAAAAATAACTTAAGAGAGCCTTAAATCTCGGAGAAAGGATGTCGTATGAAAAACCTTCGAGAAAGATGGCGCGGACTAACAGTGCTGGGAGTTGTTGCATTTGCCGCTGTCTGCATGACGGTTGCCCCGGCGCCCTCATTTGCTGATATTGCTGGCGGTGGCGGAGGCGGTGGACCGATTACGGAATGGTGTTCCGACGGTCGTCCGAAGACTGGACTCGTTCGGTGCGAGGACGGCAACCTTCGCTATTTCGATCCCGAAACTGGCGCCATGGTCACGAACCAGTGGCATAACGAATACGAAGCTGTCTGGTACTATTTTGGCGCTGACGGGATCGCGGTGTCGGGCTGGCAGTCTATCGGTGGGGACAAGTATTACTTCTACCCCGAATGCCATGATATGGCATACGGCCGAGTTCAGATTGACGGCAAGAACTACTTCCTGAACACCCCTGGTGCCAACGCCGATGGCCGCATGCAGCATAGCGGCTGGCTCTATGACTCCATCTATGGAAAGTGGTTCTATGCGACCTCCAGAGGCGAACTGTTGACCGGTTGGCATAATATCGGTGGAACTTGGTATTATTTCGACGAGTATGGTGTCATGCTGACCGGCTGGATCAACGTTTCGGGGACGTGGTACTACGCCAACGCTTCCGGTGCGATGGTCACTGGCTGGCTCAATATCGGCGGTACGTGGTTCTACCTCGATGGCTCGGGCGCCATGGTTGCTAATGGCTGGCGCAGCCTGGGCGGCTCCTGGTACTGGTTCGGCGATTCCGGCGCGATGGCTACCGGCTGGTTCTTGGCAGGCGGCTCTTGGTACTATGCGAGTGTTTCGGGCGCCATGGCAACCGGCTGGCTCAGCAATGGCGGCACGTGGTATTGGCTCGGAGGTTCGGGCGCTATGGCCTCTAACTCTTGGGCTAACGTTGGTGGAGTTTGGTACTGGTTCGACGATTCCGGCGCGATGGCCACCGGCTGGCGTCAGGTCGGCGGCGCCTGGTACTACTTTAGCGGTTCCGGCGCTATGGCCCACGACTCCTGGGTCGGCGACTACTACCTCCAGTCTTCCGGTGCCATGGCTACGAATGCCTGGGTTGGCTCCTACTATGTCGGCGAGGACGGCAAGTGGATTCCGGGCTACGGTTTAGTTTGGTATAAGAACGGTAGCGATGTTTACCATACGCATAAGTGCCGTACCGTTGGCAAGGACGCAAAGGGCTATTCGCAGATCTCTATTCAGGAGGCCCAGAGGCGTGGCGCTTCACGAGAGTGCAAAAACTGTCAGCAAATTGGCTAGCACATTACTGAGCTAGTTTTGATTGAGGCCCCGTTGCCCTGAGGTGACGGGGCCACTGCGTGATTGGATACTGTGCTGTTATGAAGAAATGGTCATTCGGGGTGCTGGTCTTTTCGGGCCTTGTTTCTTTGGGGCTCCTTTTGGGTTCGCCCTCGATGTTGTACGCCCTTGATTTGAATAACACTGACGAAGGTCCCGCATCTAACGTTGCTATTGCTTCTGTCGAGTCAGGCATTGATGCTCAGCGCGAATCGACCTTCGCTGTCGAGCAGAACTCTCAGGTGGATAATGAGACCCCTTCTGAGGTTTCGAATCAAATTGTTTGGCATCAGGGGTGGATATCACCCGAAGAAGGGGCTGGTTTTTGGCGTTGGGGCTTGTCCGACGGAACAATCGCTGTTTCTTCTTGGAGATATATAAACGGTAGCTGGTACTGGTTCGACGACGAAGGTCGAATGGCTCGGGATGGATTGGTCCAAGTCGGGGGTGCGACTTATGGATTCTCCTCTTCGGGTGCAATGCGTGTCGGCTGGTACCTAGATTCTACAGGCTCTACTTCTGCTTGGCGTTATTTCTCCGGCTCTGGCGCTCTGGTAAAGGGCTGGCTCTCGAATGGGGGTCGTTGGTATTGGCTTGATCCTGCAGACGGTTCTATGGTCACCGGGCTGAATGAATGCAATGGCACCTCTTATATCTTTAACAGTTCAGGGGCCATGCTCTCCTCCCAGTGGGCGCTTATTGACAACAACTGGTATTACGCTGACTCCAACGGTTTGCTGCATGGAGGCTGGTTACTTCTGGGGAATTCTTGGTATTACCTGGATCCAGGAAGCCATGTTATGTCTACGGGCTTTGTTCAAGTGGGCTCGTCCACCTATTTCCTTACGAGTTCAGGTGCCATGACAACAGGCTGGGCACTTGCTGATGGTACTTGGTATTACGCCGCATCAAACGGAGCTATTCAACGAGGACGATGGATAAAGTCCGGAAGCGCCTGGTATTACCTTGATGACGTATCCGGCGCAATGCGCACTGGTGAATATACGGTAGGCGACACGCGCTATTATTCTTTTGACTCCGGTGCGATGGCTTCTTCGTGTTGGATCAACTTGAGCGACGGGATGTCATGGGCGGATTCTTCTGGTGCGTTGAATGATCCATTGCCTATTGCACCCGACGGGTCCCCTGTAGCATCGGTCTGCGTCGACTCGTCTTCGTTGCCGGGTATCATTCATATTGGAGACTCGGTTTTCTATGCTGATGCGAATGGTGCCGTTAACGTGGCGTCTGGTTGGATTTTGTCGAAAGACGCTTCTGGCGAAAGTGGCAATACTTGGTACTACGCTTCTTCCAATGGTGTCCTTAAGTCTGGTTGGCAATATATTAACGATGCGTGGTATTGGATGGACCCTTCCACATTCAAGATGAAAACTGGATGGCTTAATGACGGCGGTACGTGGTACTGGCTTCAGCCTTCGGGCGCCATGTTCGCTAACGGGTGGCTGAAAATCGATGGCGTTGACTACTACTTCAATGCAAGTGGTGCATGGTTGAATACGTCTGGTTCTGTTTTGGGGGTTAATAGGTCCAGCCTGGTCAATTGGCTTATGAGGCACGAAAACGACGGCTACTACCGTGGAACACGCTACGATACACATCTTAGCCAAGAAACATGCATGTATCCAAAGGGTGATCCTCGCTGGGATGGGTATACCGGTATGAACTGCGGAGGATTTGTATCGCACGCATATATGAAGGCAGGCGGCAATTTAGCTCCCATTGCCGCTGAGCAAAGCCATTCCCCTTGGAGTGGAGGTCCCGGAAGGGGCGGCTGTGTAAACGCGTATCGTTGGTACGGCTACGCTATCGATACATGCGCGAACGTGACTTATTTCAACTCTATTGATGAGTTATTGCGTAGTGGTTTGGCTCGTAAGGGGGACATCGTATTCTTCAATCCGTATAATCCCTATTCGGACGATAGCCACATTGGCTTTTTCTGGGGCAATACGCCTAGTGAAAACTTGTTTTGGCATAGTGACGGTTATGGAAACCGTATTTCTGGTTTGACTGCTTTGAGTCCATCGAAAGTAATACTGATTCGTTAGAATTCCGAGTTGTAGGGGACTCTCTGGGCCCCCTACCTTTTTGACATCTGGTTTGAAAACTAACTGATGTCGGCATTCTTTGGGGCTAAGAGTAGGGACTAGGAGTCCTTGGTTTCACCCTGCTGGGAAGTTCTTGTTTACATTGTGGTATTGCGTGCAGTTATTTGTCGTCCTAGATGGCATCTTGTCCAGTTGGATGTTCGGAAATCTTTCACAGCCATGCTGTAAGCTAAACGCAAACAAGAACGAATGACGAGGTTTACATGAGCAAACATCTTAAGTTATTTTCGGCATTGTTGGTGCTGATGGTCCTTGCGCCCATTTCTGTGTTTGTTTTCCCCTCGAACGCGGAAGCTGCGCGGTCCCTAGTTGAGAATTCCTGGCGTTATGAGGATGGGCGATTGGTTGCAGAGGATGCTTCTTCCGAAGAAGATGGAATAGCCTTATTGTCCATGGACATTCTTCCCGATGGGGCTACGGCGCAGGGTATCGATGTCAGTGAGCATCAAGGACGTATTGACTGGAATGCTGTTAAGGCTTCTGCTATCGATTTCGCTATTCTGCGTGTTGGATTTGGCGCTCCATCTTGGGGCGGTCGAGTTGACTATCAATTTAATCGAAATATTTCTGAGTGCGAGCGACTCGGAATTCCCTACGGCGTCTATATCTATTCATATGCTTTTGATAATCAGCAGGCAGCTGATGAGGCATCAATGGTGATCAATTGCCTTTCTGGGCATAATCCAAGATTGCCGGTGTATTACGATCTTGAGGATAACTCGATAATTGCAAATGGACGTCAAACCGGAATTGCATCGAGGGCGCAGGTTTTTTGTAATAGGATTTCTGCCGCAGGATATGAGCCTGGTATTTATGCAAATTTAAATTGGTTTAACAACATTTTGACTGACTCTGTTTTTAAGAGTAGCTCTTGGGATCATTGGATTGCTCAATATAACTCGCAATGTGACTATACCGGCAATTACAGTTTTTGGCAGTATAAGAGCAACGGAAAAGTCCCTGGAATCAACGGCAACGTTGATATGAACTACGCGTATGTTGATGTCTCTCTTTATCATTGGCAACTAATTGACAGCACCTGGTATTATGCAGCCTCCAACGGCAAGGCGTATACCGGATGGTTGTTTCAGAGTGGCACGTGGTACTGGCTCGAGCCCGACGCGGGCGGCGCCATGGCTACCGGGCTCCACGAGTGCAACGGCTCCCTGTACTGGTTTAATTCGTCCGGCGCCATGGCGACCGGGTGGGTCCTCGACGGCGGTACCTGGTACTACGCGACGGGATCCGGCGCGCTGGCGCGCGGCCCCGTATCCGTCGGCGGCGTGCCCTACTGCTTCGACGCCCGGACGGGGGCCATGCTGACGGGCTACCAGACGGACGCGCAGGGCGTCCGCCGCTACTTCGGCAGCTGCGGCCCCCTTAACGGCTGGGGCCTCGTCGGCGGCTCCTGGTACTGGTTCGCTGACGGTATCGCCTCGACCGGCTGGATTCGCACCGGCGGTTCCTGGTACTGGCTCGATCCCGAGGCGGGCGGCGCCGTGGCGACGGGCCTCCATGTGTGTAACGGCGCAGCGTACTGGTTCGACGCCTCCGGCGCCATGGCGACCGGATGGGTCCTCGACGGCGGGACCTGGTACTACGCGACGGGCTCCGGCGCCCTCGCCTCCGGCTGGCTCAACCTGAACGGTACGTGGTACTGGCTCGATCCCTCGACGCACGCCATGGTGACGGGCTTTCACGAGTGCAACGGCTCCCTGTACTGGTTTAATTCGTCCGGCGCCATGGCGACCGGGTGGGTCCTCGACGGCGGCACCTGGTACTACGCGACGGGATCCGGCGCGCTGGCGCGCGGCTGGGCCTACCTCGGCGGCGCCTGGTACTGGCTTGACCCCTCGACGCACGCTATGACTACGGGTGTTCAAGAAATCGATGGGGTGCAATACTCTTTTGCTAGTAATGGCGCTTGGCTCGGCTAGCAACTCTTCTTTAATTGCTTTTTTCTAATTACATATTGCTCTAAGCTATCCATTTGTAGACTATGTTTATGAAAAAAATGGTTACTACTGGGGGCTGCGCATGGCAAGGAAAAAGCGAATATCATTAATCCTAATTATTCTTTCAACTCTACTGCTCGCTGGGCCCGGTGTGGTTGATATCGCGAACGCAGAATCCATAAGCTCCTCCATCCCTACTGATTTTGAGCAGCAATCTGTCTCCTCGACTCTTAATCCTTCCGATTCAATCAATGATGGGTCTGCTCAAGAATCCGTTAAATGGAATCTGGGTTGGAATTCGTTTGCCGGGAACTGGTTCTATGTGGATTCAGTTAATCCGGTCTCGCTGCACTCTGGCTGGCTCTATACCAATGGGGCCTGGTATTGGCTCGACCCCTCGACGCATGCCATGGCCATTGGGTTCCATGAGTGCAATGGCTCAGCGTACTGGTTCAACACCTCCGGCGCCATGGCGACCGGATGGGTCCTCGACGGCGGGACCTGGTACTACGCGACGGGCTCCGGCGCCCTCGCCTCCGGCTGGCTCAACCTGAACGGTACGTGGTACTGGCTCGATCCCTCGACGCACGCCATGGTGACGGGCTTTCACGAGTGCAACGGCTCCCTGTACTGGTTTAATTCGTCCGGCGCCATGGCGACCG
>CAUCNB010000033.1:0-23164 GCA_958444075.1 uncultured Collinsella sp.
TGGACCTTGGTCTGGACACGCGTCTCAACGCTAAGGTCGGTCTGCTCTCGGGCGGCCAGCGCCAGGCACTCACCCTGCTCATGGCCACGCTCACCAAGCCGCGCCTGCTGCTGCTCGACGAGCACACGGCGGCCCTCGACCCCAAGACGGCCTCTAAGGTGCTCAACCTGACCGAGGAGATTGTCGACGAAAACCATCTGACCACGCTCATGGTTACGCACAACATGAATGACGCTATCCGTCTGGGCAACCGTCTGATCATGATGCACGAGGGCCATGTGATCTACGACGTGGCCGGCGACGAGAAGAAGTCGCTCACCGTAGCCGACCTGCTGCAGAAGTTCGAGGAGGTCTCGGGCGGCGAGCTCGCCAACGACCGCATGCTGCTGAGCTAAACCTACCAAAAAGGGACAGGTTTATTTTGGCAGGTTTTATCTGCGCAAACGTCAAAACCGCCGCAAAGGGACAGACGCCCTTGCGGCGGTTTTCGCATATTATGTCGATAATCCAGCGTCAGCAGGAACCACTGGTTAAGAACTAAGGAAACTGCCATGAGAAGACTCCTTCCCCGTCTTGCTTGACCGCCGCACTCCTTGCCGGCGTGCTCGCTGGCGGCCCAGCTTACGCCACCGCGGCCACCCCATCTCAAGTTATCGGCCCGTCCGATGTGATCGGACGGGCTTTTTGGTGGGTATCATGGTTGAATGATCATTAGGAGGTTTTCCCTACATGGAATTGTTTGAACCGATTCTTCATTTCTTTGAGCAGCGCTGGGTCCACAACATCATCTGGGCCGTCATCTTGGTAATAGTCACCGCCATCGCCGCCAAGGTGGCATCCAAGACCCTGCGCCACCTACTCAACCGAGACGACAACCCGCTTCCCGCATCGAGCATCTTCATCAACATCGCGCGTGCCGTCATTTGGATGATCGGCGGCAGCTTTATCCTCGACAACTGCTTTGGCATTAACGCAAACGCGCTCGTCGCCGCTCTTGGCGTCGGCGGCATCGCCATCTCGCTCGGCTTTCAGGACACGCTATCAAACCTTATCGGCGGCATGCAAGTGACCTTTATGGGCATCATCAAGCCCGGCGACAATATCGAGGTCGGCGGCGTGTCGGGCGTGGTCCAGGACATCACTTGGCGCCACACGACCATCGAGGACGCCTGCGGACAGACCATCATCGTCCCCAACTCCAACATCTCCAAGAACACGCTCGTGCATTTGATGCCCTTTGGGCGCGTGGCCGTCCCCGTCGCGGTCAAGGACACGTCCAAGTGGGCTTCACTCGACGCGCTGGCAGACGAGCTCGCCTGTGCCACCAAGGTCGCCGTTTCACCCATCTCGGGCTTTGACAAGGAACCCTACGTGCTCTTTAGCGAGATCGGCGACTTTGGCGTCAAGGGCAAAATCATCTTTATCGTCAGCGACGACAGCACCACTTTCACGGCAGCCGACGCCTGCATCCGCGCCATCGCCCCCATCATCGCCTAAAACCACCGCAAAGGGGACAGGCACCTTTGTGGTGGTTTCGCATCGTGGTACCATGGTTCATATCGTTGTTTAAACGACTAAGGGAGTAGACACCATGGAAGAGGCCTATCGTCAAGCGCGCAAGCGCGGCGAACAGGGACGCCGTCGCGCCATCAGCCAAAGCGAGCACCCGTACCTTACGGACCTCGATAGCCTCGTTGCCCAGCTCCCCTTAGGTCAGCGAGAGAGCGTCGGCCTAAGGGACATTCCGCTCGAAATGGTCGTCGGCACGGTTACCAAGGGCCGTCAGTCTGCCTTTTCGTGCAACTTTATGCCCCTGCTGCCGTTTAACACCGAGTTCGCCCGCAAGTGGTCCAACCTCTACGACATCCAGGTGACCGAGGGCTATCGCGACCCCATCATCGTCACCGAGTTCATGCATCGGTTCTACGTCCAGGAGGGCAACAAGCGCGTCAGCGTCCTCAAATTCCTGGACGCCCCGACGGTTTCGGCCAAGGTCACCCGGCTCTACCCCGGAAAATGGGATTCCGTCGAAAGTCGCCTGTACGGCGAGTTCTGCGCGTTTTGGCGCGTCTGCCCCCTATACGAGATCGAGTTCTCGCGCGAGGGAAGCTATGAGACGCTCGCCAAGATGCTCGGCCAGGACCTTGTCGAAAAGTGGCCACAGAAAAAGGTCGACTACCTGCGCCATACCTTCCTACTCTTTAAACGCGCCTACCTGCGCGCCGGCGGCGACCATCTGGACATTACGCCCGCCGACGCCATGCTCGTCTACCTCAACGTGTACAACCAAGACCGTCTACTGGATACGCCGACGGACATCGTCGTAAACCGCCTGTGCAAGATTTGGCGCGAGCTGGTCATTGCCGGCAAAAATGACGAGGACAAGGTCGATCTTGTCGAAGCGCCGAGCGTCGATGAGGAAGAGGCACCCGCCAAGTCCACCTCCGGCGTGCTCAACTTCTTTATGGGCAAGACCGTCTATTCGGCGGCCAACCCCCTGCGCATCGCCTTTATCCATGAGTTCCCCTGTGCGACGTCGAGCTGGGACAGCCTGCACGACCAAGGGCGTCAGTATCTCGATGAGCACTTTGGCGGTATCGTGCGCACCGAGGCGTTCGAGGACTGTCATAATCCGGATGTGTTCTACGCCGCCGTGGAAACGGCTGTCAAACATGGAGCTAACGTCATCTTCTCGACCTCGCACCGCCTGATGGAATACACGCTCAGAGCTGCCGTTGAGTATCCCCAGGTGCGGTTCCTTAACTGCTCTATCGGCCTTCCCCACCAAAGCGTCCGTTCGTACTTTGGCAAGATGTACGAGGCCAAGTTCCTCCTGGGCGCCCTTGCCGCCAGCATGGCGGACAACCACCGCATCGGCTACCACGCGTCGGTCTTCGCCTCGGGCGCACTCAGCGAGATCAACGCCTTTGCGATTGGCGCCTCGCTGCTCGACCCCCGTGCGCAAATTATCCTGACCTGGGGCGATGTGCCCGCTGGAGGTCTTGCCGAAGCCATGTGTCGCGAAGGCGTGAGCGTCATGACCGGCGCTGACATGTCAAAGTCGCTCGTAGACCCTACGGCCTACGGACTCCATCGCCTGGTCGATGGCAAGGTCGTCGGCATCGCCATGCCGGTCTGGAACTGGGGCCGATACTACGAGCTTATCGTTCGCAGCCTTCTGCACGGCACGTGGGACGAGACCAGCGACGACAACCAAGTGCGCGCCGTCAACTACTGGTACGGAATGAGTTCCGGCGTTATCGACATCCGTTACGCTCCGGGCCTACCCTACCAGACGCGCAAACTCGTGCAGTTGCTCCGCAACGGCATTGTCGAGGGCTCCATCAATCCATTTGGCGGCGAGCTTCATAGCCAAGACGGCGTGGTGCAGATCGAGGGCTTTCCTCCGCTGCCGAGCACGCAGATTGTCGAGATGAATTGGCTGGCGGACAACGTGGTGGGCACCATTCCGCAGCTCGACGATGAGCCGAAAGTCCCTGCCCTATGAAAATCCTTGCCATAGCCGATACCGAAGAACGATGCCTTTGGGAGTGCTTTCGCAAGGAACGCTTTGAGGGTGTCGACCTGATTTTGTCCGCCGGCGATCTGGACCCGGACTATCTTGAGTTTTTGGTTACGGTCATCAACAAACCGCTCATCTACGTGCGCGGCAATCACGATGACCGCTACGCACGTCATGCACCGGGCGGATGTATCTGCGTGGAAGACAGCGTGTACACGTACCGAGGGATTCGCATTGCGGGCCTTGGCGGGTCCATGCGTTATCGCGACGGCGCCAACATGTACACCGAACGCGAGATGTCCAAGCGCATGCGTAAGCTGTCGCGTAAGGTTAGGATGGTCGGCGGGTGCGACATTCTGCTTACCCATGCACCCGCCGCCGGTATGGGTGATCTGGACGATCTGCCGCATCGAGGGTTTGAGTGCTTTAACACGGCGCTTGAGTCCTGGGGGGCCGACTACATGGTGCATGGGCATGTACACCAAAGCTACGGTTACGATTTTCAGCGCGAGCGGCAGCATGCGTGTGGAACGACGATCATCAACGCCTGCGGCTATACGCAGTTTGAGCTCGACCAGACGCGCTACCCCATCCGTGGCTGGCAGGCAGCCTGGCTCAATTCGCAAACCATGCGCCGCGAGCTCAAACGCCACGAGGCCATCGAGTCCTCGACCGCCAGAACCCCCTGGTAACCGCCACAAAGGGGACACTGTCCCCTTTGTGGCGGTTTTGACGCGATAGCAAGAAACCCGGTCCTGCGCAGGGCAGAACCGGGTTTCTTTAGCAATGCTTGCTTTGCTCAGGCAGTAACTAGCAGTTACTCAGCCAGGAAGTCACGCTGGACAGCGGGATCGACCTTGACGCCAGGGCCCATGGTGGAAGACACGGAGATGGACTTGACGTACTTGCCCTTAGCAGAAGAGGGCTTGACGCGCAGGATCTCGGTGTACAGGGCAGCGTAGTTCTCAACGAGCTGCTGCTCAGAGAAGGACTTCTTGCCCAGGGGCACGTGGCAGATGCCATAGCGGTCAGCGCGATACTCAACGCGGCCGGCCTTGAGCTCGGAGACCATCTTGGCGACGTCCATGGTCACGGTGCCGAGCTTGGGGTTCGGCATAAGGCCACGGGGACCAAGGATCTTACCGATGCGGCCAACCTTGGCCATCATGTTCGGCGTAGCGATAGCGGCGTCGAAGTTGATCTCGCCCTTCTGGATCTGGGCGACGAGCTCGTCGGAACCGATGATGTCGGCGCCGGCGGCCTCGGCCTCGCGGGCCTTCTCGCCCTCGGCGAAGACGGCAACACGAACGGTCTTGCCGGTGCCGTGGGGCAGGGAGATGGAACCACGGATGTTCTGGTCAGCCTTACGAGTATCGATGCCCAGACGGAAGTGGGCCTCGACGGTCTCGTCGAACTTGGCGGTGTCGAGCTCCTTGATGAGCTTGGCAGCCTGAAGGGGGGTGTAGAGCGTGGCGCGGTCGATCTTCTCGGCAGCGGCGTTATAGCTCTTACCATGCTTAGCCATGTGCATTACCTCCTGTGGTTAAACGGGCGTGAGCCCTCCCACATCGTATCGTGTGCCCTATTGCACACATATAACGGTCGCCCCGGTCGGAGCACCCGTCATTACCTAAAGAAATCGCTACTCAGCGATGGTGACGCCCATGGAACGGGCGGTACCGGCGATGATCTTCTTGGCGGCGTCAATGTCGTTGGCATTGAGGTCCGGCATCTTGATCTCGGCGATCTTGGTGAGCTGCTCCTGAGAGAGCTGACCAACCTTGTCGGCCTGAGGCTTAGCGGAACCAGACTTGAGGTTCAGCTCCTTCTTGATGAGGTGAGCCGCCGGCGGGGTCTTGGTGATGAAGGAGAAGGACTTGTCCTCGTAGACAGAAATCTCAACGGGGATGATGTCGCCCTTCTTGTCCTGCGTCTCGGCGTTAAAGGCCTGGCAGAACTGCATGATGTTCACGCCAGCAGCGCCCAGGGCGGGGCCGACGGGAGGAGCGGGGTTAGCTGCACCAGCAGGAATCTGAAGCTTAATGACGTTGGCAACCTTCTTCTCAGCCATGGTCATTCCTTTCGAATCACGAGTGTGAAGTACTTGCTATATCGTAAGCACGCACGTGTTAGAAGCACTCCTGAGATGAGCAGTCACAGAAGAAGCACGCTCGCGCGAACGTACGAAAACTTAAGCGATGACAGCGACCTGGTTAAAGTCGAGCTCGACCGGCGTCTCGCGGCCAAAGATCATCAGCGTGACCTTGAGCTTGCCAGCCTCGGTGTTAACCTCGGAGACCTTGCCATCAAAGTCGGTAAGCGGGCCATCGGTGACGCGGACGGACGTGCCGACCTGAATATCAACCGAGGTGCGCTTGGGCGAATCACCCTTACCGGGACGACGAGTCATCTTGTTGTACTCGTCGCGGGAAAGCGGAGCGGGCTTGCCGTTGCCGCCCAGGAAACCGGTGACGCCAGGCGTGTTACGAACGCACGTCCAAGCATCGTCATCCATCTCCATGCGGACCAGGACATAACCCGGGAAGATCTTGGAATCCTTGGTCTCACGCTTGCCACCCTCTTTAATCTCGGTGACGCGCTCCATAGGAATCTCGATATCAAAGATACGGTCCTGCATGCCCATAGTCTCGATACGATGCTCGAGATCGGACTTAACGCGGTTCTCGTATCCAGAGTAAGTGTGAACGACGTACCAACGCTTAGACATGGTTTAGCCCCTCAATCCAGAGAACAGAGCAAGAGCCTCGCCAAAGCCAGCATCGAGCAGAGCGATGACGACGCCGACGACGATCAGAGAAGCGCAAACGACGACCGAGTAGTTCACGAGCTCCTTCTTATCGGGCCACGTGACACGCTTCATCTCGGACTTCACCGAAGCGAAATACTTCTTGGTGCGGGCGAAGAAACCAGGCTTCTCGTTCTTCTTAGACTTCGCAGCCTTCTCGCTCTTCTTGGCAACGGCCTTCTTGGCCTCAACCTTGGAGTTGGCGGCAGCGTTGTTGGCAGGCGCCTGCTGCTGTGCCTTCTTCTTGTTCTTCTTGTTGGCCATTTGGGTTACCTCCGCGCAATGCGCTTATACATGAGTAAACCGTAAGCCCCCAAGTGGGAGCTTACGGAATAATGACTGGCACGCCAGGAAGGACTCGAACCCTCAACACTCGGTTTTGGAGACCGATGCTCTACCAATTGAACTACTGGCGTATATGACTAGAGACTAGCGAGTCTCTTTGTGCAGCGTGTGGTGACGGCACCAGGGGCAATACTTCTTGATCTCCATACGATCAGGCATGGTCGACTTGTTCTTGGTGGTCGTATAGTTGCGGCGCTTGCACTCAGTGCACGCAAGAGTAACTAGAGTACGCATGTATCCTGAACCTTTCATTTCCGCCCCGTACGGGCACGAGTTGTTACTTTATCAGCTCCACGTAAGTGCTGTCAATGAAAACCTCGAGTCAATTGGTTCTCGGTGGATCCATTCATATTAGGAACACATCAATGAAGCCATCGAAAGCTAATCGACGGTGCATCCAGGACCATTATCGATCCTCTCGACACCAGCAACGGCTCAATATCCATTGCAGAAAAGAACCCGGCACCCATATAAGTGCCGGGTTCTCTAAGTCAACTATATCAGAGAGCTAATTTACTCAATGATCGTGGAGACGATGCCCGAACCGACGGTGTGGCCACCCTCGCGGATAGCGAAGCGCAGGCCCTCCTCCATGGCGATCGGGTGGATGAGGTCGCCCTCGATGGTGATGTGGTCACCAGGCATAGCCATCTCGGTGCCCTCGGGGAGCTTGACCGTACCGGTAACGTCGGTGGTACGGAAGTAGAACTGAGGACGATAACCATCGAAGAACGGGGTGTGACGGCCGCCCTCCTCCTTGGTCAGAACGTAGATCTCACCGGTGAACTTGGTGTGCGGGGTAACCGAACCGGGCTTGCAGAGAACCTGGCCGCGCTCGATGTCCTCGCGCTTGATGCCGCGGAGCAGCAGACCGACGTTGTCGCCAGCCTCGCAGAAGTCCATGGACTTACGGAACATCTCGATACCGGTAACGACGGTGTTCTGGGTATCCTTGATGCCGACGATCTCGACGGGCTCGTTGAGCTTGAGCTCACCGCGCTCGACACGGCCGGTAGCAACGGTACCACGGCCGGAGATGGTCATAACGTCCTCAACGGCCATCAGGAACGGGAGGTCGTTGTTACGAGCAGGCGTCGGGATGTACTCGTCGACGGCGTTCATGAGCTCGCGGATAGCGTCCATCCACTTGGCGTCGCCCTCGAGAGCGCCCAGAGCGGAACCACGGATGACGGGGATGTCGTCGCCGGGGAAATCGTACTCGGAGAGGAGCTCACGGGTCTCCATCTCGACGAGGTCGATGAGCTCGTCATCGTCAACCATGTCGCACTTGTTCAGGAAGACGACGATGTAGGGAACGCCGACCTGACGGGCGAGCAGGATGTGCTCGCGGGTCTGAGCCATGGGGCCGTCGGTAGCGGCGATGACCAGGATAGCGCCGTCCATCTGAGCAGCACCGGAGATCATGTTCTTGACGTAGTCAGCGTGGCCCGGGCAGTCAACGTGAGCGTAGTGACGGGCAGCAGTCTCGTACTCGACGTGGGAGACGGAGATCGTAATGCCGCGCTCGCGCTCCTCGGGAGCCTTGTCGATGTTCTCGAACGCAGTGAAGTCAGCCTTGCAGCCCTCGGTCTCGGAGAGAACCTTGGTGATGGCAGCGGTCAGCGTGGTCTTGCCGTGGTCGACGTGACCAATGGTGCCGATGTTAACATGCGGCTTAGTGCGCTCAAACTTCTCTTTGGCCATAAAGCCCTCCTCTAAACAGGTCGTCCCCGGACGGGACTTTGCCTTTATACCATAGTGGCCTCTCAACATACTATTGAGAAGCCACCGTGTTACCTATGGTAGCGGTGACTGGATTCGAACCAGTGACGCCACGGGTATGAACCGTGTGCTCTAACCAACTGAGCTACACCGCCGGATGGAGCCTGCAACCAGACTTGAACTGGTGACCTCTTCGTTACCAACGAAGTGCTCTACCGACTGAGCTATACAGGCACTTGACGGGTGGGAGCTATAGGATTCGAACCTATGTAGGCAGAGCCAACGGGTTTACAGCCCGTCCCCATTAACCACTCGGGCAAACTCCCAATCGTTCAAGTATCCGCAGGTTCTTTGGTCTTTTGGACCGCCGCCCCCGCGAACGAAAAAGATAATACGATGCAACCTTGGGGGCTGTCAACGAAAACCTCTAGATACACGGTTCCGGGCGTATCTATATAGCCGTGACCTGCGGTTTTATTGAGTTTGGATGTGAAGGACAGTGGTTTTGGATACAGAGGTGACATTTCCCAAGGTAACACTTTGGCGTAGTGGAGTACGCCTACAGCATCGACCTTCGATACCGGCTTATTTACACCTATATATAGGTCGAGATCGGGCTTCCGCGGCAGATTCGATCGTGGATTTTCTTCCGTTTGAAATCGAGCGTGGACAATCTCCCACTTTTGGCGTGTCTCCAAGGCCAAAGTGGCAGATTTTCCACGATCATTCACTAAGCGGGAGAACTATAGAGCCGAACTACTCGGGCCAGGCCAAAGTAGACCCATAGAGCGGCTCCCCCTTGGTGCAGGGGTAGCGACTCAAGTAACACGACGATAGCAAGTCGAAGAAATAAGTCATGGCATATTTCGAATAAACGCCGAGTCGGTCAATTCCGTTTCCCGCATTACCAAGACGATATACACGGTCAAAAGAGCTCGATTTGTCATCGTTGCTAAACGCAGTAATTAGAATCTTCCTGCCCGAACGGCAATCAAGATACTCACGCGCCTGTGACGCAAATAGCCCGGAGACCGATACGAGAATTATCAATGACTGCGAAGCGTCTCCCATGTTTTTCAATTCCGCGACGTTAGCCCCAGCAACTATGCGAACTATCTTGCCCGCATAAAACATTTCCTGCTGAAATCGTACGAGATTGGCGCTCACATTATTGGTGCACCAGATTTCAACGTTTTTATGGCCATCAATTTCGTCGGCAAGGTGCTTAATAGCGATATCGGACACGCCGCTTTCAACCTCAGCGAACATCTCGATCATGCGAACGTCGAGCTCTGCCCTGTACTCCTCGTAGCCAAATTCCTCCTCTCGATGGCTTAAGTCGCTTGGAAAGACTGATTGAGTAAATGATTCTTTCAAATCGCTAAGAGACTGGTAGCCCAATCGATTGCAGAAACGACGAACAGCGGAACGGGTCACGAATGCATCGCGGGTTATAGCGGCAACATTGATTTCGCTCGAACGCCTAATGTGAGCGATGAGATATCGAGCGATGGCGGCATCGTTTGACCCAAACTCGCTGTTGATGATGGAGCTAATGCGATTGAGCACATCGAAGTCATTGATATTCACATGATCCCTCTTTCCGCTCTCCTCGAAATCATGGTTCATTTATTGAATCAAACAGCTTTGGTCGTTCTCCTATGATTCAAATCAGTTGACGTCATCTTAATCGTAATTCCGCCACACGTATCCACCGTGTTGAATGATGGAAAGGGGATTCATGGGCAACGTGAACAACATGCCGTTTCTCTGGGGTTCCGCCACAGCGTCTTATCAGTGCGAGGGTGCCTGGAACGAAGACGGCAAAGGCCTTGGCGAGTGGGATTTCTTTAGCCACACAAGCAATAAGAACATCAACCATGTTGACGGTGATGTATCTTGCGACTTCTACCATCGCTATGAAGAAGATATCCGCATGATGAAAGAAGGCGGACAAAACACCTATCGCTTCTCTCTTTCATGGAGTCGAATCATCCCCACGGGTATCGGCGAAGTGAATGAAGAGGGCATCGATTTTTATAATCGGGTCATTGATTGTTGCCTCGAAAATGGCATAGAGCCCAACGTTACGCTGTTCCATTACGATCTACCATTCACGCTTGCTTGCAAAGGCGGATGGCTGAACAACGACATGGCAGAGTGGTTCTGCAAATACGCCAAGATTTGCTTTGAGCGCTTTGGAGACCGCGTCAAAATCTGGGCTACCGTTAACGAGCCGCATTTCTACAGCTACTGCGTAAACATGTTGGGCAACTATCCCCCCAATCGATCGCTCGACGTTCAGTCGTACATGCAGTTTCAGTACAACCTGATGCGCGCAAGCGCACTCGCAGTCCGAACATATCGTCAAATGGGCTACGACGGCATCATCGGCGCCGTCCACGATGGCGGCGTTGTCGAACTCGACCCGGCAACCGAGCAACCTGATGACGTATTTCGATACGCAGACTTTTTCGCCAATCGCATGATTCTGGCACCAGCGCTTCAGGGTCAACTGCCGCCAGAAATGGACGAAATCCTTGAAAAACTTGGCGTCTCGCTCTATCGATCCCCAAATGACGTAGAAGAATTCAGAGACGGTAAAGTCGATTTTATTGGACTCAACGTGTATTGCCGAGAGTATGTAACCGACTGGCACGGTGGAGAGCTTGCCGTTTCGGCGAACAATAAGGGCGGTTCGAGCAAAAAGGTCGAAGGAAAATGCATTGCGCCCTTGTTTGAAAGCGCCCGCGACAGCAATGTTCCCCGCAATAAATGGGGCCGCGAAATACTCCCAGGTTGCATGTATTCAACCATCATGGATGTCCACGAGCGCTATGACGCGCCCCGCATCTTTATTACGGAAAACGGACATGGCGCCTATGAGCAACCAGACGCAGACGGAATGATCCACGATGATGACCGCATCGAGCTTCTGGGCCAGTTCATCGAGCACATGATGAGGGCTAAGCGCGACGGCGCGCGCGTTGAGGGCTACTACCTCTGGTCGACGATGGATCTGTATAGCTGGATCAACGGCTACGAAAAACGATACGGACTTGTCCATATCGACTTCGAGAACAATCTGAAGCGCACCCCCAAAAAGAGCTGGTATTGGTACCGAGACCTTATCTCGAAGTATCAGGAGCAGGAAGGTTAGGAGAAAGAGATGAAATATCAGGCAATGTCCGAAACAGTCCTAAAGGCTGTTGGCGGCAAAGAGAACATTACATCGGTAACTCATTGTGCGACGCGCCTTCGCATCGACGCACGAGACACCTCGATCATCGATCTCCAGCTCGCCAAATCGGCCGATCAGGCGCTCGGGGCAGTAGTCAGCGGTGGCCAGCTTCAGGTGATCATCGGCCCCAACGTCACCGAGGCTTACAACGACTTCCTCGACTTCGCGGGAATCGAAGTCGGCGGTGGCACGGTTGCCGACGATGCCCAAACCGCCAAAGACCTTGCAGAAGGCATTAAAAGCGGTAACACCGCCATGGGCTTGATTGAGAAATTCGGGAACGTCTCTGCACAGGTATTCATGCCCATCGTCCCGGCGCTCATCGTTGGCGGACTCATTCTTTCGATCAAGAATCTCCTGGTCAATTATTGCGGATTGAGCACCGATAGCGGAACCGCCCAGGTCCTGTTGGCGATCTTTAGCGCTTCGTTTAGCTTCTTACCCGTTTATCTTGGTTATCAGCTCGCAGCCGTCATGAAGATGCAGCCCATCATGGGCGCATTGCTGGGCGCGTTCATGATCAGCTCGTCCATTAGCGGTGCCGAGGGTCTCGACTTTCTTGGTATTCCCATCCCGACAAACGACTATTCGAGTACGGTAGTGCCCATCGTACTGGGCGTTGTATTCATGTACTTTGTCGACCGCGGCCTTCAGAAGATCATTCCCGACGTTACCAAACTGTTCTTGAAGCCGCTGCTCACCATGATCATCGTCGTGCCCGTCGAGCTGATTATCCTTGGCCCCGCCGGCAGCATGATGGGCTACGCGCTGAGCGATGCCGTCACGTGGCTTATGGACAACGTGGCATTTATCGCTACTCCGATCCTGGCAGCCCTTAACCCCTATTTCGTCATGCTCGGTCTCGATAAGGCTTACATCGCAATCGAAGTTACGAGCCTGGCGCAGCTCGGTTGGGCACCCATTATCTTTGGATTCATCTCGAACCTCTGCATTGGCGGCACGAGCCTCGCCCTGGCAACTGCCATGAAGGGAAACAAAGAGAAGAGGGGTATGGTCACCACGGTTGCCGTCACCGCACTCTGTGGCGTAACCGAGCCCGCGTTCTACGGTTGCCTCATCGAGCGTCCCCGCCTGCTTGTCGGAACGGCAATCGGCGCGCTCTGCGCTGGACTCCCTGCAGGCATCTTTGTTCTGAAAGAGTATGTTGCGGGAGCATGCCCCGGCCTTCTTTCGGCACTCATCTTTATCGCTCCCGATGGGTCCATGGGCAACTTCGTGCTGGCATGCGTTGTCGCCATCATCGCCATCGTCGTCTCCTTCATCGCTGCACGCGTGATCATCAAGAAGAACCCCAGCTATATTGAGTAGATGCCCGCTGTTTGCATTGGGGACATCCTCGGCAGACCATTAGCAAGAACCCAAGAAGTTCCTTAGGAGCTCGATTAATCCATTCGGATTCCTGAAGCACAAACGACCCCGATTCCACAATGAAATCGGGGTCGTTGTTTCTAAAGCCGTCGATAGACAATCGGTGTTTACCTTAGCTCCCTATCCAAGTTAATTATCCACGCTCGTTCTCCGGTCGGGAGATTTTCTTCGCTCGCCTGTCCAGAAATCCACGCTCGAGCAGGACATCCAGATCCGCGCCCGCCCTTGTCTCGATCTGTAACAGCAAGAGGCCTATTCCGCTTCTACATGTTACAGATCAAGATATTCCTAAAACACCCTAAGTTTCATCTCAATCTGTAACAGTTAGATGCCGAATATCGGTCTTGGTGTTACAGATTTAGACAAACTGGAGGACGAGACAAACCAAAAACGGGATGGGCGCTAACCCGATGGCGCACCACCTAACTAGAAACGGGCCCTGTCCCATAAGGAACAGAGCCCGAAACTCTCATGGAGCCAGTGACAGGAATCGAACCTGCAACCCACTGATTACAAATCAGTTGCGCTACCGTTGCGCCACACTGGCACACTTGGCGCTTTCGCGCGAAGCCTGTTAAGGATAAAGGAATTGAAGACGGGGCGCAACAGGCCCTTCGACCGACCACATCTCAAAACTATTCGCCAGAACGAATAGTTTTATCCGTTCGCCAAAACCAAAAACTATTCGTTTTGGCGACGGCAACCCACAGTCCATTGATTACAAATCAACGGGCCGGCCAATTGGGAAACGGGTCTCTATGGATAATCCCCTACCGTCCGCGCAGGGCCTTAAGCTTGGCCAGGGCATCGGGACTCAGGCGGCTGCCCAGAGTCATCTTGATCTGCGGGGCCTCCTCGGCCTCGTGAACGTCGTTATCAATCTGTTTGATCTCGTCCACCAGCATACGGCTCGAGATGCGCGTGACGCCCTTCCCCATGACGACAGCCTGGATCGTGCCGTCACTCGATACCACGGAGCACGCGCGGCCTTCCTCGCGTGCCTCGATGCAGAGCTTCTGCACCACGGTATCGGCAGAGACGCCCGTCGGCGAGAACTCGATGCGCACGCCGCGGGCCGGTAGGTTGGGGCGCTCGTTGGAGATGTTGCCCGCGCCGTCGAACACGATCACGGCCTCGTAACGGCCCTGGGCAAACGCCGCGACATCGTTGATAAGCGCAGTACGAGCCATATCGTGGACGTCGCTGGAATATGGATCGTCGGAATGGTCGTAGACGAGCTTTTCGTAGCGCGGCGTGCAGTGAATCACGTTGTAGCCGTCGACCACCAGCAGCTCGGGCTTATTGGAGTGCACCGTCGAGACCGGATCGGCGATGGCCTGCGCAAACGCATTGCCGCCCACACCATAGGTCGCGGCCGAAACGATCGGCTTGGCCGAGCCCTCGCCAAAGCGCTTGGCCTTGGACTTGGCGCGGTTCTTCTTGGACATGCGCTACTCCTCCCCCATGAGCTCGCCGGCATTGCGGCGCAGCCACTCAAAGCACAGCGCAGTGGTCGCCTGGGCAACATTGAGACTCTCGGTCATGCCGCGCTGGGGAAGCTTGGTCAAAAAGTCGCATTTCTCAAGCACCAGGCGCGAGATGCCGTCGCCCTCGGAGCCCATGACGAGCGCAACGCGGCCCTCGAAGGGAGCATCCCAGCAGCTGCCCTCGGCGTGCTCGGAAGCACCGCCCACCCAAAAGCCGGCGGCCTTGAGGTCGTCGAGCGCTCGAGCGATGTTGGGAACCTGTGCGATGGGCAGATGCATAACGGCGCCGGCAGAGGTCTTGTAGCTGCCGACGGTCACACCGGCGGCGCGCTTGTTGGCAATGATGACGCCCGCCGCGCCCACGACCTCGGCAGAGCGCACGATGGCGCCAAAGTTACCGTCGTCGGTCACGTGGTCGAGCACGACGACAAGAGCCGGACCCTCGCCCGCGCGGTCGAGGATATCGGCAACATCGGCATAGGGGAAGTTGCCCACCTCGAGCGCAATGCCCTGGTGAGCGCCATGGCTCGACAGCGCATCGAGCTGCGCGCGCGGCACATACTTAATGCGGACACCCGCGGCGTTGAGATCGTCGACCAGGCGCGACAAGGCAGCATCGCGCTCCCCGCCCTCGGCGATGAGCGCGCACTTGACGGGAAAGCCGGTGCGCAGGGCCTCGGCGGCAGCACGGCGACCTTCGATAAACTCGCCCTTGGGGACCTGAATGTTGTCGCGGTTGCGATTTCGCTGCGGACGCGCAGCCTGGGCTTGGGAGCGCTCGCGCTGGCCCTTGGAAGCGGCAGCGCGGTCATTGCGGCGAATCGGGCGCGAGCCAGAAGCAGCCTGTTTGCCACCACGAGGCGCACGCTTGCGATTGTCGGCCATAAAGCGACCTCCTAAATACAACTATCAAACGAAACAAATAGACCGACCGCCCGAGGTGCGGCAGATTGCCTTGAAAGAGGAGGGCATAGACCTTGAGGTCATGCCCGACGATTGAAAGGCAAGGTGCCGTGGCTCGGGCGGTCGGCACGGGTTTTCCAAGTGTCCGAGATGGCCGTGAAAGAGGAGCGACGCGTACTTGAGTACGCGAGCGACGGTTTGAACGGCAAGGTCGGGTGCTTGGGAAACCCGCAGGGATTAGAGAGTCTTGATACGGGTGCCAGCTGCAGTATCTTCGATCGTCAGACCCAGGTCCTTGAGCTGATCGCGGATGGCATCTGCCAGATCCCAGTTCTTGGCGGCGCGGGCCTCGGCGCGGGCCTCGAGAATCTTGGCAGCGGCCTCGTCCACGTCGTCACCCGTGTAGGCGACCAGGCCGGCGGCAACGCCCAGCAGGCCCAGCGGCAGCTCGACCTTGGGCTCGGGGAGCTCAACGCCAAACGTATCGAGCAGCTCGACCAGCGTATCGGCGGCGGCAAGCGCGGCGGCCTTGTCGGCAGCGTCGCCCGCCTGCTCCAGGTACTGGTTGCACTCGGTCACAAAGCCAAAGACGGCACCCATGGCACCAGCGGTGTTAAAGTCGTCGTCCATGCACTCCTTAAAGGTGGCACGGGTCTCGGCGGCCTTGGCGGCAAACGCCTCGGATGCTGCCTCATCGGCATCGGCCGTCGCATGGTTCGCGGCCCAGCGCAGGTTCTCGACCGTACCGGCGATACGCGTGAGCGAGTTCTCGGCACCCTCCAGGCGCTCCCAAGAAAAGTCGAGCGGCGAGCGATAGCTCGTCTGCAGCATCAGCAGGCGCAGAGCGGCAGCGGAGTGCTGCTCGAGCACCTCGGCCAGCGTAAAGAAGTTACCGAGCGACTTGGACATCTTCTCGCCGTCTACCAGCAGCATGCCCGTGTGCATCCAGGTGTTGGAGAAACCCTGGTGCCAGGCGCAAGTGGCCTGGGCGCACTCGTTCTCGTGATGCGGGAAGGCAAGATCGGAGCCGCCGCCGTGGATGTCGATCGGGGTGCCCAGGTAGCGGTGCACCATGGCGGCGCACTCGGTGTGCCAGCCGGGACGGCCCTCGCCCCAGGGGCTCGGCCAGCTGGGCTCGCCGGGCTTGGCGGCCTTCCACAGGGCAAAGTCGAGCGGGTCGTTCTTGTCCTCGTTCTCCTCGATGCGCGCACCAACCATAAGGTCATCGATGTTGCGGCCCGAGACCTGGCCATAGTTGGGATCGCTGCGCACGGCAAAGTACACATCGCCGTTATCGGCGGCGTAAGCGTGGCCCTGCTCGATAAGCGTCTTGATCATGGCGATCATGGGGCCGATCTCCTTGGTGGCGCGGGGGCGCACATCGGGATCGAGCACGTTGGCGGCGCGCATGACGCCGATGAACTTGTCAGAGAACTCCGTCGCGACCTCGGCGGCCGTTCGGCCCTGCTCGTTGGCGCGCTTGATGATCTTGTCATCGACATCGGTGAGGTTCTGGGCGAACGTGACCTCGTAGCCGCTCGCGATGAGCCAGCGACGAATCACGTCAAAGCTGATGAACGTGCGGGCATTGCCGATGTGGATGTTGTCGTAGACCGTGGGGCCGCACACGTACATGCGGACCTTGCCGGACTCGATGGGCTGGAACTCTTCCTTTTTATGGGTAGCGCTGTTGTAGATACGCATTCGTTACTCCTTAACAGTTTTCTGTAGCAGGCAGACGGCCCAGGCGCCAATTCCCTCGCCTTGACCTTCCCAACCGAGCTTTTCGGTCGTAGTGGCGGCGACGCCCACGTTTTCGACGTCGACGCCCAGGGCATGGGCAAGGTTGGCGCGCATGGCATCGCGGTGCGGGGTGATCTTGGGTTGCTGACAGGCAATGGTGCAATCGGCATCGACAAACTCGAAGCCCAGTTCGCGCGCGTAGTCCATCACGCGAGCGAGCAGCACCATCGAATCGGCACCCTCATAGGCGGGGTCGGTATCGGGGAATAGCTTGCCGATGTCTCCCCCGCGGCAGGCGCCCAGAATGGCGTCGGCCAAGGCATGCGCGAGCACATCGGCATCCGAGTGGCCCAGCAGGCCGCGCTCGTAGGGAATGTCAACCCCGCCGATGATACATCGACGCCCCTCCACCAAACGGTGGACGTCGTAGCCGTGGCCAATGCGCAGGTTACTGAACATGGGGAAGGTCCTCTCCCTCGGCCATGCGACCAAGCAGAATCGCGGTTACGGGACGCAGGTCCTCGGGCACCGTCACCTTAAGGTTATCGCGCGGGCTCTGGACACAGCGGACGCGCCCGCCCATGCGCTCGACCAGCGAAGAATCGTCGGTCCCGATAAAGCCCTCGGCGATAGCTGCGGTGTGGGCGCGCTTCATGGCGTCGACGCTAAAGATCTGCGGTGTCTGCGCGGCCCAGTAGAGCTCACGCGGCGGCGTCTCGACGATATTGTCGCCGTCGACGATCTTGAGCGTGTCGATCGCGGGCTGACCGCATACGACACCGTCGAGGGCGCGGTCGTCCACAAGCACGTCGATCGCATGATCGATGGCCTCGGTCGTGATGAGCGGACGGGCGCCGTCGTGGATGGCGACATATTCGAAACCCGCCGGAACCGCATGCACGCCGGCACGGGTGGAATCCTGACGGGTATCGCCGGCATCGGCGAAGCTGATGGGCGTGTTATACGAATACGGGTCGATGGCCAGGCGGCGCATCTCGGCACGACGCTCGGCAGGGCAAACCACGACGATGTGGCCGACCTTATTGCTACGGTCAAATGCGCGGATGGACCAGCTCATAAGCGGACGGCCCGCTACATTGACGAGCTGCTTACCACCGGGGTTACCAAAGCGCTGGCCGCTGCCACCGGCAACGACCACGGCGCATACGGGCGCCATTATGCGTTCCCCTGTTTGGTACCCTTCATGCGGTACAGGGAGTCCGCAAGAATGGCAGGGTTGTTGACGCCAAAGTCGCCCAGGCGCTCCGGATCCTCGCTGATGTCATCCATGAGCTCCTGCAGCGAGCCGTACTCGTCGACGATCTTCTCGGCCACGCCGTCGCGCACGACGGACACGCGCGAAAGCGTGCGCAGGCCCAGCGGCGTCATGACGGAGTCCTCGTCCAGGTCGTCGTAACCCAGAACCGCCGCCACATGCTGTGGGTCGGACAGGTCCTTAGGCGTCATACGGCTCAGGTTGGCGCGGATCTTTTCGGCATTGGCCTCGGAGGAATCACTCGCATAGTCGCGAATCATCAGGTCGTACTCGGTATCCATGCTGGAGCCGGCGAGCTGCTCGAGCTGCATCTGCACGAGCTTGCCCTGGTTGCCCAGCTTGACAATGCAATCCTTAAGTTCGGTCTTTGCCTGCTGCATGATCTCGAAGCTCGAGAAAATCCCGGTAATGTCGGCGAGCGTAACGTAGTCGTCGAGCTCGAGGGCCGTCAGGCGCAGTAGGGAGCGGTCGAGCGACTGACGGGTAGTCTGGAGCGTGGCGACGAGCTGGTTGACCGAGCTCATGATGGTGGTGACGGGCTGGATCTCATAGCTCTTGCCGTGAACGTACACGTTGACGACGGCACGACGGGCCGAGACCGAGATCACGATGGCATCGGTGAGCACCGACATGCGAGCGGCAGTGCGGTGACGCATGCCCGTCTCGCTCGTGGCAAGCGAGGGATCGGGATTGAGGTGGAAGTTGGCGCGCAGGATCTGGGTGAGGTCGCCGTCGATAACGATGGCACCGTCCATCTTGGAGAGCTCGAACAGGCGGTTCGAGGTGAACGAAATGTTGAGTGGGAAGCCGTCGTTACCGGCAGCGAGCACGTTTTCGGTGTCGCCGACGCAGATAAGGGCACCCAGGTGACCGGCGATGATCATGTCGAGGGCGGTGCGGATCGGCTGACCAGGTGCCGTCAGGCGGATGGCCTGTTCCATACGCTTTTGCAGCTCGTTCTTATCCAAGGCATCGCTCCCATCGTATACGCTCCATAAACGCTAAATAGTTTCTCACGGTTTGCCCCCGCAGCGCTTGCGAAATCCGATGCTTACAGAATGAGCGAACACCGCTGGGGTAGTCAAAAGAGCCCCAACCCAAATGAGCTGCTTATGTGGTAGCATCGGGATTCGCATAAATGAGGGAGTAGTCGCGTGATCGGGTTCGCCTCCGGTGGCGCGGCAAGTCAACACACTGGCCGATGCGGCCTGGCTTGCCTTAATGAACGAGACTCGTGGCTGTGCGCGCAACGCGTACGCCACGGGTCTTTTTTGTTACTCCCCCAAGAGGTACACGCGGGCCCGCCCGCAGAGAGGGAGTCAGACTATGGGACTCGCAGAGCTCGTGCTGCTCGCCGTTGGCCTTTCGATGGACGCCTTTGCCGTATCCATCTGCAAGGGCCTTGGCATGAAGAAGATCGACCTTAAAGTCGCCGCGGTGCTCGGCCTGTTCTTTGGCGGCTTTCAGGCCGGCATGCCCGTAATCGGATGGGCGCTTGGCAGTCAATTCATGGGCATCATCGGACCCATCGACCATTGGATCGCCTTTATCCTTTTGGCCTTTATCGGCGGCAAAATGCTGTGGGAAGCCTTTACCGAGGACGAGAATGAAGGCGACGGCAAGGATGCCGAAAAGATTGACCTGGGCGAGTACCTGATCCTCGCCATCGCCACCTCAATCGACGCCCTAGCCGTAGGCATCTCATTTGCGGCGCTCTCGGTTGACATCGTTCCCGCTGTATCGCTTATCGGCGTCACAACGTTTATCTTCTCCGTCGCCGGCGTAGCGATCGGCCACACCTTTGGCGCGCGCTACGAAAAACCTGCCACCATCGTGGGCGGCATCGTGCTCATCCTCATCGGGCTTAAGATCTTGCTTGAGCACCTTGGGATCCTCGCACTGTAGCGAATAACGGCCGCCCGGCATTACGCCAGGCGGCCGTTTTCATAGCCAGCCGTTTTAGAGCGGCTTAGCCAAAGCAACCTTTACGCAGCGAGGCGCTTGAGGACGTCGATGAGCAGCTCGTAGAAGCGCTCGGCAGAAGCGAGCTCCATGCTCTCGTCCGGGGTGTGGACATCGGAGAGCGTCGGGCCCACGGCGATGGCGTCCAGGCCGTGCAGGGCCTCAGCAAACAGGCCGCACTCAAGGCCGGCGTGAATGGACTCGATGCGCAGCTCGGAGCCAAAGAGCTCGCGATAGCTCTCGACAAAAACGTCGCGGACCGGCGAATGCTCGGCATAGCTCCAGCCGGGATACTCGAACTCGAACTTGGCGTCGAAGCCCAAGACATCGGCCAGCGTCTGCAGGCGGTCCTTGAACTCGTTCTGCAGCGAGGTGATCGAGGAGCGCGGGGACAGCATGATCTTGACCTGGTCGTCGGAAGTGGCGACCACGCCGATGTTGGAGGAAACCTCGACGGAGCCGTCGGTGGCGACGTTGCGGCGAATCACGCCGTTAGGGGCAAGACGCAGGGCGCGGATGAGGGCAAGCGCGGACTTCTGATCCATGGCCTCGACCTCGGCGTCGTCGGCAATCTCGACGGTGCAGGTAAAGCCGGGGTCGAAGACCTCGAGCTCGGCAGTGACGTCGGCGATGATGTCCTTTGCGATCTGGGCCGCGGCCTCGGCGGCAGCGTGGTCGGCGTAAACCAGCTCGGCCTTGCACTCACGGTTGATGGCGTTGTCCTTAGTGCCGCCGTTAAAGCTAACGATGGCGGGCTCGCCGGCGACCATCAGGCGGTCGATGATGCGGGCCATGATGAGGTTGCCGTTGCCGCGCTCCAGGTTGATATCGTTGCCGGAATGACCACCCAGTAGGCCGGAGATGTCGAGCGTGAGGGTGCTGCCGGTCTTGTGCTCGCGCACGATGGGGCAGGTGTAGGTAACAACGACGCCGCCGGCGCAGCTGACGGTGGCAACGCCCTCTTCCTCGGAGTCAAGGTTAATCATGGTGCGGGCGCTAATCTGGGACTTGTCGAGCGTCTCGGCGCCGACCAGGCCAGTCTCCTCGTCGGTGGTGAATACGCACTCGAGGGCGGGGTGAGCAATCGAATCGTCGTTGAGCACAGTAAGCATCAGAGCGACAGCAATACCGTTGTCGGCGCCCAGGGTGGTGCCGTTAGCGGTGAGGACGCCGTCCTTGACGACCAGGTCGATACCGTCGGTCGTAAAGTCGTGCTCAACAGAGCCCAACTTGTCGCACACCATATCGATGTGGCCCTGCAGCATCACGGTCGGGGCATTCTCGGCGCCGGCAGAAGCGGGCTTGCGAATGATGACGTTGTAGACCTCGTCCTGGTACACATCGAGGCCGCGCTCCTTGGCAAACGCAACCAGGAAATCGCTGATGCCCTTCTCGTTGCCAGACCCACGGGGGATCGCGCTGACCTCCTCAAAGAAATGGAACAGCTGGGCGGGCTCGTAGCCGGTAATCTTGTAATCCATGGTGCCTCCTTGGCGCAACTGGTTAGACAGTAAGACATGCGCCTTGTATATTCCCAGACTTTGCGTGCATAAACCAGTCGAAAACGCCGAGCGCCCTCGCATCATCGGCTAACGGCGGGGAAACGCTACTTTATTAAGATAAAGCAGGTTAGACGGGCCGCACCGAAGGGGCGTTGGACCCTTCAACCAACCTCAAAGCTTGATCAACGTTTATGCATACGCCATTGGTATGTTTAATGAGGTTTTTGTCCTCCGTCACGACGTAATCGGCATCAATGCGATTAGCGACGCCCAGTATCAGGTCGTCCTCAAAGTCGTTGTGATGATACTTGAACACAAAGGAGTCGAAGACCTCATCTGCACCGACCGGGGCGATGAGGGCTAGCTCGCGCATCTGTCGAACGCATGCCCAGGCCGTTTCGTCTGCCGCCGCAATGGCGTTATCGCTCAGTGAGCCAGTCTTTCTTCGGCACTCCTGCTTGATTGCCGCCGAGACAAGATATGAAACGTCTTTGACCGAAAGCGACGAGGCAAACAGGGCAATCCGCTCCGAGGCGTCGGCAATCTCGATCAGATGGGCGACATTTGCCGTACGGTCGGACCTGCCAGAAAAATAATCCATCCATACGTTGGTATCGATTAACAGCTTGAGGACGCCTTCTGTGCTCATAGTTCCACCCACTCGGGATAGCGCTCCGCCATGGCCTCCTCATAGAGGTCGTCATAGTCTCCCGAGAACTCAGGGATGGGGATGCCGTATTTGAGGCACGAATCGCGAACGATATGGCTGCCTTGCGCGGCCCTTGACTCCATGCGCCGGGGCTCCACTCCGTCAGAAACTGGAGCCGCCGCGTCTCCCTTCGAGGGCATATGTCCGTTAACGACCAGATACTCCCAAAGTGTCCGAACGGCTTGCGACGGCGTCATGCCAATCTGTGCCAAAACGGCGTCCCCGGCATCCTTGAGTTGGCGATCCATGCGCACGTTCATCTGAACCGGCCGTGAGTCTAGTATCGACATAGACATGTTGGCTCCTTTTGCTATACGCTTTCCTTTACTTAGTATAGCATTTAGGATGAATGCCGCCTTTACCAGAAAGGGGACGTCCCAGCTGGAACATCCCCTTCATTCAGACTATTTCACACTTTACAGCGCGCCAGAGCCGGCTTGCATCATGCCGCCGGGGCCCGAGGTCACGCCGCCGCTTACGGGCGTGGCGTTGCCGGTGTGCGGCGCCGCCGGAGCGGTATCGCCGCCGAGCGCGCCGACCGGACGCGGTGCCGGAA
>CAUCNB010000034.1:0-22637 GCA_958444075.1 uncultured Collinsella sp.
GCCTTCATGCGCGTGGTGAGCGTGGGGTCGGTGCCCTTGAACTTCTCGAAGGCAAAGCGCGGTACCTTGACCACGCAGTAGTCGATCGTGGGCTCAAAGCAGGCGGGCGTGGCCTTGGTAATGTCGTTGACGATCTCGTCGAGCGTGTAGCCCACGGCCAGGCGAGCGGCGGCCTTGGCGATGGGGAAACCCGTGGCCTTGGAGGCCAGCGCGGACGAACGGCTCACGCGCGGGTTCATCTCGATGACAATCAGGCGGCCGGTTTGAGGATTCACGGCAAACTGCACGTTAGAGCCGCCAGTCTCGACGCCGATCTTCTCCAAGATAGCGAGCGAGGCGACACGCATGCGCTGATACTCAAGGTCGGAGAGGGTCTGTGCCGGCGCCACGGTGATGGAGTCGCCGGTATGTACGCCCATGGGGTCGAGGTTCTCGATGGAGCACACGATGATGCCGTTGCCGGCGTGGTCGCGCATGACCTCCATCTCGTACTCTTTCCAGCCCTCGATGGACTCCTCGACCAGCACCTCATGGGCAGGCGAGAGTTCAAGGCCCTGGCTCACGATGGAGACGAGTTCCTCGTGAGTATGCGCGATGCCGCCACCGGCGCCGCCCAAGGTAAAGCTCGGACGCAGCACGCAGGGATAGCCCACACGCTCGGCGATGGCCTCGGCGTCAGCCACGCTGTAGGCATAGCCCGAGCGCGCGACCTCCAGGCCGATCTCGGCCATGGCCTCGTTAAAGAGCTTACGGTCCTCGCCGCGCTCGATGGCGGCCAGGTCACAGCCGATCATCTCGACGCCGTACTTGTCGAGTGTGCCGTCCTTTGCCAGCTCGACCGCGGCATTCAGACCGGTCTGGCCGCCCAGCGTGGGCAGCAGCGCGTCCGGGCGCTCCTTCTTGATCACGCGCTCGATAAACTCGGCGGTGATGGGCTCGACATAGGTGCGGTCGGCCAAGCCCGGGTCGGTCATGATGGTCGCCGGGTTGGAGTTGACCAGGATGACCTCAAAGCCATCCTCCTTGAGGACCTTGCAGGCCTGGGCGCCGGAGTAATCGAACTCGCAGGCCTGGCCAATGACGATGGGGCCCGAGCCAATGACGAGGATACGCTTGATGTCGGTACGTTTAGGCATGCTAGTTCTCCTCGGTCTCGATCGCGGCGTTCTCGGACTCGGCGAAATTCCAGCCGGCGAGGCGGTCCTTCGCGGTGTCGATGTCCAGGTAGTTCTCCTCGCCGTCCATGAGTCGCGTAAAGGCGGTAAAGAGATAGTGGGCATCGGTGGGGCCGGGCGAGGCCTCGGGGTGGTACTGCACCGAGAAGCACGGCGCGTCGAGCAGTTGGATGCCCTCGGCGGTGCCGTCGTTGAGGTTCACATGCGTCAGGCGAATGCGGCCGAAGCGCTCGTTCATCACGACCGGCGCGATACCGCGGCGCACCCAGACGCGCAGGTCGCCATCGGCCGCGTGCTCGGTCTCGCCACCGGAAAGCTCGGGGACAAGTTTGCCCAAGCTGGGGAACAGCAGGCCAAAGCCATGGTTTTGCGCGGTAATCTCCACGCGGCGGCTCACCAGGTTCATAACCGGCTGGTTACCACCGCGGTGACCGAACTTAAGCTTTTCCATCTGAGCGCCGCAGGCCAGGCTGATCATCTGGTGACCCAGGCAAATACCAAAGACCGGCACCTTGCCGATCAGCTGCTGCACCTGCTCATAGGTCTCCACCACGGCATCGGGATCGCCGGGGCCGTTGGATACAAAGACGCCGTCGGGATTCATGTCGAGCACCTGCTGGGCGGGCGTATCCCACGGCACAACGGTGAGATCGCACCCGGTGCGGACCAGGCCCTCCAGAATGCCACGCTTCACGCCGCAGTCGTAGGCAACCACCTTGTGGCGGGCAGGAGCGGCGGCAGTGAGCGCAAAATTATGCTCGGCGGGCAGGTCGCTCGCGGCAAAAGCATGGGGCTCGGGGCAGCTCACGGTCTTGACCAGGTTCTCGCCGACCAGCGTGGGCGCGGCGGACAAGCGCTCGGCAAGCTCGTCGATGTCGAAGACCTCGGTCGAGATAATGCCCATCTTGGAGCCGTTGTCGCGCAGGTGGCGCACCAGGGCGCGGGTGTCGACGCCCTCGATAGCGACGATGCCATAGGCACGCAGGTACTCCGGCACGCTGACGGCCGAGCGCCAGTTAGAAGGCGTGGCGCACATGTCGCGAACGATCATGCCGCGCATAGCCGGAGCGCTCGCAGAGCGCACGGCGTCGCCGGGGAAGGCCGACTGGACGTCGGTCTCGTCGATACCGTAGTTGCCGATCTGCGGATAGGTCATGGTTACAATTTGGCCGGCATAACTCGGGTCGGTCATGACCTCAAAGTAGCCCTCGAGCGAGGTGTTGAAGCAGACTTCGCCGGTCGCGGTGCCCTCGGCGCCGCATGCACGTCCATAAAAAATGGTCCCATCCTCAAGATACAGGATAGAGGGACCGCAGGTGCCCTTGCTGGTTTTGGCCAGCATACGCTGGCAAAGCTCGCTGGGCGCGAAGGTGCGGGCGCCAGCGCCCGCGGTATGGTTGTTCGCCATAATTCTCCTTCCCGGTCTCACAGGACCGGCTTAAAGGTGTGTAGTTAGGCCTCGCGGTATTGTAACCGCAAGCATGCCTCATGGCGTTAATTTCATCGAAATGTTTACGAAATGATAATTATGACTTTCTATGCATAATGATTTTTCTGGGACGAGGATTAAAAAATCATCCCGCGGGGCTTGTGGCCCACGCGGGATGATGGCGTCTTACTTTTTCTTGTCCTGTTCCAGCAGATCGGACGGCGTTCGGTCGGGCTTGCCGCCGCGGAAAATCTCGCGGCCATGCAGACGATGCTCCAGATCACGTTCGGCCTTTTCCTCGTCAATCTTGGTCTGGCTCACCACCGGGTCCTCGATCAGCGACGAAACCGAGTTCACCTGTTTTTGAATGCGCTCGGCAATGGTGTCGTCCATGCTTACGATGCGCATCTTCCAGTCGATACTCGTGGCGTTGGATGAGCTCTTGGTCCACACAAACGTCAAAATGGCGCTCTGATGACCCCGCGCGGGAAACATGCCAAAGAAGGAATCGTGCTGAATGTTGCTATCCTCGTCGATATAGGCGTGAACGTTATACACCACGCGGTCGATCTTATCGTTGAGCAGCGCGTTGGTCGCAAGCGCAGCGGCCTGAATCTGCCCGTTGGACAGCAGCTCGAGCTCGTTGGCAGACGATGTGTCCAACACCGTCACCTCGACCGTGCCCGTACGCTCATCAGCTTCATCGACGGTAAAGTCGAGCGGGAACTGCGTAAAGCCGTTGCCCCACTCAAGGCCGCCCTTCAGCGCCGTCGAAACGGTATCCACCGAAACGCTCTCGGACAGGTTGGCGGTGTTCAGGCGTCGCATCACGCCGTAGCCAATCTGCATGCCCACAATCAGCACCAAGATGCCAATGACCACGGCCATGGCAGTCTTCGTAATGGTATGGCTCACCTGCGAGCCCGAAGGGTCGTCCTCGGACAGCGGGTCGATATGTTTTGCCTGGCTCGCGCGGTCCTCGCTGCGCAGCTGCGCTAGCGCCGCTTTGTCACCGCGCTTGGCCGCAGCCTCCTTCTCACGCATGCGCTCGGTGCGCTTTTTGGCAAGCGTGGGATCCAAGACACCGGATGCATCGATTTCGGAGAATAACTCCGTCACTTCTTCCGGAGTCAAAGGGTTCTTGTCAGCCATAAACTTCCTGTCATATCAATCAGTCGAGCTCGTGCGCACGCGCACCTTCGAACTGCATTCGATAGTAACGGGCATAAGTGCCGCCACGGGCGAGAAGCTCCTCGTGCGTGCCACGCTCCACAACGCGACCATGCTCAACGGTCGCAATCTCATCGGCATGCTTAATGGTCGAAAGACGGTGGGCAATGATGATTGTGGTACGGCCGCGTGCCAGCTCCTCGAGTGACTCCTGCACCGCCTCCTCGCTCTCGTTATCCAAAGCACTCGTCGCCTCGTCCAAAATCAGGATCTTGGGGTTCTTGAGAAACACGCGCGCAATGGCAACGCGTTGCTGCTGACCGCCCGAAAGACGGCTGCCACGCTCGCCCACGACCGTGTCATAACCCTGTGGAAGCGACTCGATAAAGGCATCGATGTTGGCGCGACGGGCGGCCTCGGCGATCTCTCCTGCCGTAGCGCCCGGCTTGCCGTAGGCGATGTTCTCGCCAATCGTGCCGTCAAACAGATAGACATCCTGCTGCACCAGGCCGATGGCGCGACGCAGGCTCTGCTGCGTCACATCGCGCACGTCCTGGCCGTCGATGCTAATGGATCCGGCAGCCACGTCATAAAAGCGCGGCAGCAGCGAACAGGTCGTGGACTTGCCGCCGCCCGAAGGGCCAACCAAAGCGATGGTCTGCCCGGGCTTGATGGACAGATTCATATGGTCGATAACGGGACGCTCTTCGGCATCGCCCTCGCCCAGCTCAACGTCCTCGTAGTTAAAGCACACGTCGTGATACTCCACGGCGCCGGCAGTCACCTGCAGATCCGTAGCGCCCGGCTTGTCCTGGATATCCGGCGCGGTCGAGAGCACCTCGTCCATGCGCTTAAAGCCGGCGATGGCCTTCTGATACGTTTCGGCCGAATTGACGAGTGTCTCGAGCGGCGTGCAGAACAGCGAAATATAGAGTGCAAAGGTCGCCATATCGACCGCCTGCAGCTGTCCCTGGGCGACCAGCCAGCCGCCCAGCAGTACCACGATCACATAGAGCACACCCGAGAGCAGGCCATACGTCGCAGTATAGACGCCCATGGCGTGATACATGTTCTCCTTGGACGAAAGATAGCGATTGTTGGAGGCGCGGAACTTGAAGCGTTCGGTCTCCTCATTGGCAAAGCTCTTGACCACGCGCATACCCGCCAGCGAATCCTGCAGCTGCGCATTGATGCCGCTGATCTTTTTGCGGTTGTCGCTAAAGACCTCGCGCATGCGCATGTTCTGCCAAAACATGATGACCGCAAACGCCGCCGTCACCACGGCCATAGCGAGCGCCAGCACCGGGGCGATGGTAAAGAGGATCACAAACGAGCCGATAATCTCGATGCCGCAGATGATGATCCACTCGGGCACGTGGTGTGCCGCCTCGCAGATATCGAACAGGTCGTTGACCACGCGGCTCATCATATCGCCCGAGCTGTTGCGGTCAAAGTACGCAAAGCTAAAGCGCTCATACTGGTCAAACAGGTCCTCGCGCATTTTGGACTCCATGCGCGCACCCATCACGTGACCCCAATAGCTCACAAAATAGCGGCAGGCGCAGCGGACGGCATACATCAGCACCAAGCCCACCGCAATCATGCCGAGCGCCTGCATAATGACAGCCTGACCCTGAGTAAAGAGCCCACCGGTCAAATTGCGCAGGATAATGGGGAACGCCAGGTCAATGGCGGCAAGCACCAGAGCACAAACAGTATCGGCAACAAAAAGCCCCATCTGGGGCTCGTAATACGAGAGAAACCTTTTAAACATGCAATCCTCGAAGAGAAATAAATAGCGTGAGAAATCCGGTTGAACCGGTCAGGCTGAAAACAAAGCGTCCCAACAAGCATAACGCCGATGTTCTGGCAGCGTCAGCGAAAACGTCCCTAAGCGAGCAAGGTGCCTTGAAAGAGGAGCGACGCGTACTTCGGTACGCGAGCGACGATTGAAAGGCAGATTGCCGCTTAGGGGCGTTTGCAGCGTCGACTCGTTACGCGGTTTGGTAAAACCGCGTAACCTAGAGCTCCGCACCCCCAAGGCGATGCGCGATGCTATCGCAGGCCAAGGCGCCCACGACGGTCTTGGCGTCTTCGATCTTGCCGTCGAGCACGGCGTCGATCAGCTCGTGCAGCGGCACCAGGTCCACGTTGACAAACTCGTCATCATCGGGGTTGGGCGCATCAAACTCGAGCTTGGTAGCCAAGTAGATGTGGATGATCTCATCGCAAAAACCGCAGGACGTGACAATCGACGTCAAAAAGCGAATGCGACCAGCCCTAAAGCCCGTCTCCTCATGCAGCTCGCGTTTGGCGCAATCGAGCGGGTCCTCGCCTGGATCGAGCTTGCCGGCGGGAATCTCGACCGTCACGCGGTCGATAGCGGTGCGGTACTGACGCACCAGTACGATCTTGCCGCTCTCGGTCAGCGCCACAACGGCCGCCGCACCCGGATGGCGAACGATATCGCGGGCGCTGCGGCGACCGTTGGGCAGCTCAACCTCAAGACGGTGGACGTCGAGGATCTTGCCCTTCCAGGCGCACTCCTCCGAAAGAATCTTCTCGTGCAGCTCGACATCGTGCGGGTCGTCGTCGCCCAACACCAGCGCCGGCTCGTCAGCGACCTCGCCACCAGGCTCGCCCTCGGCGTGCCCATACATGCGGCTGTCCTCCTCGACGATCTGCGCATCCACGAGCTCTTCGTTCTTCTCGTCCATCCGTCTCATTCCTCTCGGATTTTAGGCATCCCAGGCGTCGCGGCCGCGCAGCGCGCGCAGGCCGATGTCGTGGCGCAGGGTCTTGCCTTCAAAAGCAATCTTCTCGCAGGCCTCGTAGGCAAGGTTGCGAGCGTTCTCGAACGTGTCACCCAGAGCGGTCACGGCAAGCACGCGGCCACCATTGGTCACGAGCTGGCCGTCCACCACGGCAGTGCCCGCGTGGTACACGGTCACGTTCTCCATGGCCTCGGCATCCTCAATACCAGTGATGACCTTGCCCTTCTCGTAGCTGCCGGGATAGCCCGCGCTCGTCAGGACAACGGCCACAGCCCACTCGTCACGCCAGTCGAGCTCAATCTGATCGAGCTCGCAGTTGGCACAGGCGAGCATGACCTCAACCAGGTCGTTCTTAAGGCGCGGCAGCACGACCTGCGTCTCGGGGTCGCCAAAGCGGGCATTGAACTCCAGCACCTTGGGGCCGGAAGGCGTGAGCATAAAGCCGCCATACAGGCAGCCGCGGTAGTCGATGCCCTCGGCAGCAAGCTCGGCAACGGTCTGCTCCATGACCGCCACCATGGTGGCGTGCTCCTCGTCGGTCACGATGGGCACCGGGCTGTAGACGCCCATGCCGCCGGTGTTGGGGCCCTTGTCGCCCTCGAGGGCGCGCTTGTGGTCCTGCGAGGTGGCCATGGGGCGCACGGTCTTGCCGTCGGTAAAGGCGAGCAGCGAGCACTCGGGACCAACGAGCATCTCCTCGATAACCACGGTGTTGCCGGCATCGCCAAAGGTGCCGCCAAAGCACTCGCGCACGGCCTCCTCGGCCTGCTCAAGTTCGGTCGCCACGATAACGCCCTTGCCCGCGGCAAGGCCGTCGGCCTTCACGACCAGCGGAGCGCCCTGCTCGCGCACGTAGGCGAGAGCCGAAGCCTCGTCGGTAAACGAACCATAGGCTGCCGTCGGAATGCCCGCACGCTCCATGAGCTGCTTGGAGAATAGCTTGGAGCCCTCCATCTGGGCACCCTCGGCACCCGGGCCAAAGCAGGGAATACCCGCCGCGCGCACGGCGTCGGCCACGCCCGCCACGAGCGGAGCCTCGGGGCCAATTACCACGAGTCCGCATCCGTGGCTCTGCGCAAACGCCGCCACGGCCGCAGGATCGCAATCGTCGAGAACAACGTTCTCGCCACAGCTCGCGGTGCCGCCGTTGCCCGGCGCGATGTAGAGCTTGCCGGCGCGCGGTGATGCTGCGAGCTTAGCTGCCAAAGCATGCTCACGGCCGCCGCTGCCCAACAACAGGATGTCGATGGTTTGAGTGTCCGCCTTCAAGGGTGCCTCCTCTATGGATGAATGGCCCGCTCCGCGCGAGCCCTTTGCAAGCAAATATACCCCTCGGCCGCCCGTCCGGGCTGCAAAGGGGTATATCGCAATAACCAAATAGTCCCGATTACTTCCAGAATCGGTTGATGATCTGCTCGCGACCAGCGCCAACGCCAATGAACGTCACGCGGGTGTGTGCCAGATCCTCGATAAACGCCACGTAGTCCTGAGCCTCCTGCGGCAGCTCATCAAAGCTGCGGCAACCGGTGATGTCGCACTTCCAGCCGGGGAGCTCCTCGTAGATGGGCTTGGCATGCTCAAAGCGCACCTGATGCTCGGGCACGCTGGTGTAGCGCTCGCCATCGACGTCGTAGGCCACGCACACCTTGATGGTGTCGAAGGCCGAAAGCACGTCGAGCTTAGTCAGGGCGATATCGGTGAGGCCGTTGACGCGTGAGGCGTAGTTGGCGATGGGGCCGTCGAACCAGCCGCAGCGACGACGGCGACCGGTGGTCACACCGTACTCATAGCCCTCCTCGGTCAGCGTGTGACCGGCCTCGGACTCATAGGAAAGCTCGGTGGGCATGGGGCCCGAACCGACGCGGGTGATATAGGCCTTCATGACGCCCAGCACGCGGTCGACGTTCTTCATGCCCACGCCGGAGCCGGTGATGGCGCCGCCGGCGGTGCAGTTGGAAGACGTCACGTACGGATAGGTGCCGTGGTCGATGTCGAGCAACGTCGCCTGGGCGCCCTCAAACAGCAGGTCCTTGCCCTCATCGATCATGTTGTTGAGCAGCAGGCTCGTCTCGGTGATGTAGGGGCGCAGGCGCTCGGCCATGGGCAGGTACTCGTCGCAAATCTGATCCACGGTGTAGGTGGGCAGGTGGTAGATGAGCTCGAGCTCGGGATTCACGCGGGCAAGAGCGGTCTCCAGCTTATCGCGGAACAACGCCTCGTCCAGCATGTCCTGCATGCGCAGGCCGATGCGGGCCATCTTGTCCTGGTAGCACGGACCGATGCCGCGCTTGGTGGTACCGATGTTCTTCTTGCCGAGCTTCTGCTCAAAAGCACCATCCAGATCGATGTGGTACGGCATGATGATGTGCGCGTTGCCACTGATCTTGAGGTTCTTGGTGGTGATGCCGTCGGCCTCGAACATGTCGATCTCCTCAAGGACAACCTTGGGGTTGACGACGCAGCCGTTACCGATCACCGACACATGGTCGGAATACATGATGCCGGAGGGCACCTGGTGCAGGCCGTACTTCTTGCCGTTGACGACGATGGTGTGGCCGGCGTTATTACCGCCCGAATAGCGCACGACGGCATCGAAGTCGCCGGCGACCAGGTCGCAAATCTTACCCTTGCCCTCATCGCCCCACTGGGCACCGACCAAAACGGTTGACGGCATGTTTACTCCTTACATTCATGGACTGTCTACGCGCCACGCCGGCACGCAGAAGCACAAAACATTCCCAGTATACCCGTGCAACGGGCGCCTGTCCTACTCCTCGGCATGTGCCCCATCAAGCTCATAGAACTTGGTGGATGCCGGCAGGAACATCAGGTCGACGTCGCCGATCGGGCCCGAACGGTTCTTGGCCACGACAATACGCGTGACGCCCTCGTCGGGTCGGTCGTCGCGCGAGGCCTCAGCCTCGTCGGCGGAACGGTCCAAGAACATGACGATATCGGCGTCCTGCTCGATGGAGCCCGATTCGCGCAGGTCGGAAAGCTGCGGGCGCTTGCCGGTACGGGATTCGACCTGACGCGACAGCTGAGACAGCGCGATCAGCGGGATCTTGAGTTCCTTGGCCATAATCTTTAAGCCACGAGACATCTCGGAGACCTCGACGGTGCGGCTCTCGGAACGGCGTCCCGGCGGAGGACTCACCAGCTGCAGGTAGTCCAAGATAATGATGGCCTTCTCCTTGTTGTGGAGCATGCGGCGGCTCTTGGCGCGAATCTCGGTCACCGTGGTGCCGGGCGTATCGTCAATCAGAATATCGAGCTTGGACAAGGTCTGCGTGGCCTCGTTGATATTGGCCCACTGCTCGGGGCTAATGCGACCCATGCGAAAATCGCTGATCGAAATCATGGCATAGGCGCAAATCAGGCGCTGGGCAATTTCCTTGCCCGACATCTCCAGCGAGAAAAAACCGACGGTGTAGCCTGCAGCGGCGGCATTGAGCGCCAGGTTTAGAGCGAACGAGGTCTTACCCACGGCGGGGCGGGCGCCGATAATGATGAGCTGGCCCTCACGGAAGCCCATAAGCATGCGGTCGAGTGAGGGGAAGCCCGTGGGCACGCCCGCTGCCTGGCCACCGGCCTGGCACACTTCCTCGGCCTCGTTATAGGCCTCGACCATAAACTCGGTCAGTGTCTTGTAGCTCGACTTAACCTCGCGCGCCGTAACCTTGAGCAGCTTGCTCTCGGCCAGCTCCACGATCTCTTTGGTATCGGTGGGGGCGTTGTAGGCCAGCGCGTTAATCTCGTTGGTGGCACCAATCAGCTCACGCAGCATCGAATCGCGACGAACGATGGCGGCATGGTGCTGCCAGTTGACGAGCGACAGGGTCTGACCCATCAGCTCCAAAATGTACGCCTCGCCGCCCACGGCATCGAGCTTGTTGATGCTTCGCAGGTAATCGATCAGCGAGATGGAGTCGATGGGAATGCGACTATTGTACATATCGACCATCGCGGTATAGATGGTCTTATGAATGGGCCGGTAGAAGTCATCGGGCTGCAGCTCGACCTGGGCTTCTTCGACCACCTCGGGCGATAGCAGCATGGCGGCCAGTACGTTGGCCTCTGCATCTTGGTTTTGGGGGAGACCCAACTTGGAGCCGCGGTCCTCGACCGTCAGCCATGTCTCCCTATCGTCATATGCCATGAGCATCCTCATTCATATCGCTTGCGAGCATCCATAGTATCAGCCACAGCTTTAAATCGAGGCGCGCCTTAACAATCATCACCGAACCAAACGGGCGAACGGTCCCATACACGCGTTGTGTTAGACCACTTTGGATAAGTGTCCTGCACGCAGTACACGCGACGGGGCCCCGGTTGCGACAATTCCATCATCAGGAGAGATGGAGGTTGCAATGGAAGACGTGCTCACCCAGCTGACGAGGCAGCTCCTCCCGCAGATGACGGCTGCCGAGAAGAGCAGGGCCCTGAGATCGCTCAAGGCGCTGATAGACGCGGAGCTTTTCGACCTCGCGGCAAGCGAGGGGGCGGAAGACGATCCCGACAGAGCCTGCCCCTGGTGCGGCTCCCCGCATTACGTGAAGAGGGGGCGAGACGGGCGCGGCCGTCAGCGGTTCCTCTGCCGAGGGTGCGCCAGGACCTTCACCGACGCCACCATGCGCATCTTCTCCACCACCAAGCTCGACAGGTCGGCCTGGATGAGGTTCGCGGAGTGCCACGTGGACATGCTCCCGCTGCGCGAGTCGGCGGAAAAGTGCGGCGTGTGCCTCAAGACGGCGTTCTTCATGCGCCACAGGCTGCTCGAGGCCATGGCCAAGCGCATGCCCGCCTTCCGCGTGGAGGCCGGCGGCGGGGCCGAGCTCGACGAGCGCTTCTTCAGGGAGAGCTTTAAGGGAAACCGCTCCAGGTCGGAGTCCGGCGTGCCCAGGAAGCCCCGCACAAGGTCGCAGGGAACCGACGGGCACGAGAAGATATGCGTGCTCATCAACGACGCCGGCGACATCTTCTACGAGATCGCGGGGAGGGGCGGCCTCGACGAGGCGGCGGCCAGGGAGCTGCTCGCCGACAAGCTCGCGGTCGGCGCGATAATCTCGACGGACCGGGCTCACGTGTACCGCCGCGTCCTGCCCGCCCTCGGCGTCGGCGCGCACATCGCCAGCAAGAGGGAGGAGCACGCCATCAACAGGGTGAACAGCCTCCACTCCCAGATGAGGCACTTCATCGGCAGGTTCCGGGGCGTCTCCACGAGACGCCTCGAGAACTACCTCGCCTGGTTCAAGTGGACATGGTGCTTCAAGGTCCGCAGGAGCGCGGACGAGCTCACCGAGCTCATAGTGAGGCAGGCGGCCCGCGGCACGTACGAGAAGACCTGGCGCCAGTACAAGGCGACCCCCTATCCGTTCTACGAGTACTGGATCAAGCAGGCGAAATGGGACTCGCGTGCGCGGAGGGCCATATACGGCGTGGCGTGATGTCCAGGGCGGTCTGGCGCAGCGCATCTGCGGCAAGCGCTGAAGTCGTGCCCCGATGCAAATAGCAACAGCTAGCGATATTCTTCGGGAACGTCGAAACCGTACTCACGGCATAGGAGCATGACATCGTGGACGTCGTGCTCGTCATGCTGATAGCCCAAGTGAAACAACAGCTGGCTTTCGGGGTCGATGCACGACACCTCCACCTCGCCGATGCGCCCCCTCCCCGAAAAGACCTCCCCGGGAAAACGATCTCCCTGATACAGAATATCGCCATTCTCGGCGAAATCGAAGCAATGCAGGTCGACGATGCGCCCCGCCTCGTCTTGCCACACCGTGTGATCTTCGGTGGTGAAAGATGCAGCCACCTCGGAAAACCCCTCATCAGCAATTAGATCCACGAACCTTTGGTAATCCCCGCGCTGAACGAACAGGTCGATGTCGTTATGGGCCCTGGTCTCACGCCCGACAAGCGCATCGACGCCCCAGCCGCCATCAAGATATACGTCGATGCCCGCACCTGCGGAAAGGCCGATTATCCAACACGCATCATCCTTGGTGACCATAGGAGCTCCTTCGCTTTCGCCTGCTATCTAAGCAAGAAAGATTATAGGAAAAGTCCCAGTATCCAAAGCGGTCTAACACAACGCATACACGGGACCGCATCTCAATGGCTGCCACGACACTCCCCCAGCGCAAAAAATAAAAGGGCGCCCTGGTCTCCCAGAGCGCCCTTCTTAGAACAAGATTGTTGCGTTGCAGCAAATGCTACTCGGCAGCAGCCTCGGTCTCGACCTCGGCGGTCTCGGCCTCGGTGACCTCAGCGGCCTCCTCGACCTCAGCCTCGGCAGCGAGCTCCTCGGCGGTAACGCCGACGAGAACGACAACCTCGGCCTTGATCTCGCGGTACAGCGAGATGGCAACGGTGTGGGCACCGGCAACCTTGATGGGCTTACCGAGCTCGACGCGCTTGCGGTCGATGTCCATACCGAGCTGATCCTTGATGGCGTCAGCGATCATAGCGGCGGTGACGGAGCCAAAGAGGATGCCCTCGTCGCCGACCTTGACGTCGACGGTGACCTGCTTGCCCTCGAGGGCAGCCTTGGTCTCGTTGGCGGTAGCCAGACGGACGGCCTCGCGCTTGGCGATGTTGTTGCGACGCTCGTCAAGCTGCTTGAGGTTGCCCTTGGTGGCGGCAACAGCGAGCTTCTTGGGGAACAGGAAGTTCTCAGCGTAACCCTGAGCGACCTCTACGACGTCACCCTCGCCGCCCTTGCCCTTGATCTCATCGAGAAGAATAACCTTCATGATGCGTCTCCCTTCTTAGCCGCGGTCGCGGTTGCCACGAGAGGAAACCACGGGGACGGTGTACGGCAGGAGAGCCATCTCGCGGGCACGCTTGATGGCGTTGGCGATGTCATGCTGATGCTGCGTGCAAGCGCCAGTGACGCGACGGGGCTTGATCTTGCCACGGTCGGTCATGTACTTACGGAGAAGCTGAGTGTCCTTATAGTCGATGAACTCAGTGTTCTCCTTGCAGAACTGGCAGTACTTACGACGCGGCTGACGTGCAGAAAAATCATTAGCCATGTCAAAATACCTTTCATTTGGCAACTTCGGCGAACCGAAGCCGCCTCTCACTCAAAAATAGGTGAACAACCCTTAGAACGGGATGTCCTCATCGTAGACGTCGACCGCGGGCGGCGTAGCCACCGGTGCGGCAGGACGTGCTGCGGGCGCGGGAGCTGCGGGGGCGTAACCGCCCTGGTCGTAGCCACCCTGGCCACCACGGGAGCTCATAAACTCGATCTCATCGACGATGACCTCAAGCTTGCTCCGGCGCTGGCCGTCGCGCTCCCAAGAGCTGTAGCGCAGCTTGCCCTCGATCGCGACCTTGTTTCCCTTTGCCAGGAAACGGCTCACGGCCTCGGCGCGGGTGCCGAACATGGTGCAGTCGACAAAGTTGGGATAGTCCTCCCACTCGCCAGTCTGCGCGTTGCGGCGACGATCGTTCACGGCGACGCCAAAGGACAGAACCTGGGTTCCGCCGGCGGTGGCGCGCAGCTCGGGATCGCGGGTGAGGTTACCGGTGATGTTCACTCGATTGATGCTCATAACTCACTACTTCCTCTTGGGGCACAAGCCCAGTCCAAAACGACAGTCTTACTCCTGGTCGTCGCGACGGACGATCATGTGGCGGACCACAGCGTCGGTGATGCGCAGGACGCGATCAAGCTCGGCGATCTGGGTAGGATCTGCGTGGAAGTTGATGAGGGTGTAGTCACCATCGGTGAGGTCGTTGATCTCGTAGGCGAGCTTGCGCTTGCCCCACTCGTCAACGGAGTCGACCTTGCCAGCGCCCTCAGCGATCGTGGTATCGATACGCTTCATAACAGCGAGACGAGTCTCGGGGTCGAGCGACGGGTCAACAAAGAACAGCAGTTCATAAGCCTTCATATTGTCACCTCCTCTGGGCAAATGTGGCTTCAGGTCGTGAAGGTGCGCCTGAAGCAGGAAAAGACTTGGTAATAATATCTTTCAACCTCCCAGGCTGCAAGAATATGCAGCTACAACCTCATGACCTCCACATATGCCCATACTCGCACGGTGTTTCATGCGTCTTCCAACCAAATGCTGACCAAATGCTTGACGGAACTGTGGACAAGATACGGCGCTGCGGGGACAAACCAAATCAAACTGCAGGTCAGCCATTGCAAGGCTGTGGTCGCAAAATGCATACCAGTGGCTCACAACACCGTTCAAATATTTTTAAAATTGCTGCCACGTCGTCTATAAATACCTATTTTGAACAATTTGTTGTATGCAGCCATGCTGGTCAGAGCCCGTTTTTGACCTTCTCGATCCCGTCACGAAGCCAAGCGATTCAAAAAATGCCAACTTTTCTGTTTGCACTTTGCGATTCCTCGTGTATACTGACTTTCGCATTTAACGGAGAGTTGTCCGAGTGGCCGAAGGAGCACGATTGGAAATCGTGTAGGCGTCAAAAGCGTCTCCAGGGTTCAAATCCCTGACTCTCCGCCAGTTAATTCCAAAGCAGGCCTTCGAGCCTGCTTTGTTTTTACCCCACGCGGAGGGGTGGCAGAGTGGTTGAATGCGGCGGTCTCGAAAACCGTTTGGCCTGTATAAGGTCACGAGGGTTCGAATCCCTCCTCCTCCGCCATTTTGGTTGAGAAAGCTCCCGAAAACGGGGGCTTTTTTGTTTAGAGTCCCTTACAAGCAAATACGGCGGAGGAGGAGGGATTCGAACCCGCCAGGGCGCAAAGCGTAAAGAAAACGCGCCAGTGGCGCGTTTTTAGCGCAGCGCGGTCGGCGCAAGCCGACCGAATAAATTTTGAGCTCCGCTCAAAATTTAGACATCCCTCCTCTTCAACCCACACCCCCATCACGTTCAATCCCAACCCAACATCCCAAACATGTACATCACCCTCCAAAGATGTCAAAAAATGTCGTTTTTGGAGGGTGGTGTACACGTTTGTATATGACACACGCCGTGCATGAGTCGGCTTACTCGCATTCGGTATATTTCCCCACCTCAACGGACATAAGAGTTGGGTATCGACTCAGAGCGAGAGGTCCCCAATGGATACCCCTGTTCTCATTTCGCATAAAACTGCATGGCTCGTCCATCACGCGCCGCAAGGCCGGGTTCAAGCGGTCGCGCAACACGACTACCAGATAGGCGCAAGAGGTCTCTCCACCCAGCAACGCATCGCGCGCATACGACAGGCCCTCACCGACTGCGGCATTCCGCCCGATATGTTCAAGACTATCGATATCTCCGTAGTGTTTGCTTTCGAGCGAATTCGCACCAACGGCGTCACTTGCCATGTTCTCGGCCAAAGCCTACCCTATGGCCATATTGACGAGCTTACGCCCGGCATCTTTATCACCGACGAAGCCTTCACCTTCGTGCTCGCCGCCGAGTGGATGGATAGAATCGAATACCTCGAGTATGGCTACGAAGTTTGCGGCGACTACCGCATGGGCCTTAATCCCTCTGACCCTTATACCGAGCAACCAGCAACCACCTCCAAGGATGAAATTGTCGAGCTGCTCGATCAATACCCCGGCAAACCCGGTGCCACACGCGCGCGACTCGCGCTCAGACATGTCTACGACCACTCGGCCTCGCCTATGGAGACTGCATCGGCAATCGCCCTTTCACTTCCGACAAGCGAAGGCGGCGTTGGCATTCGAGGCATCGAGCTCAACCGACCGCTCGAGATCCCTCAACGTCTTTGGCATTGCACCAAAGCCCAAACACTCAAAATCGATGCCCTCATTACCTATAAGCGCAGAGAGCTCGGCATCGAATATAAGGGTGGCTTTCACGACGCGGTCGAACGTAAGGGAGCAGATGCGGAGCGAGAGGCTGTGCTCGCCCAAATGGGTTATCGCATCGTCACACTCACCTCAGCGCAATTTGCCAGTCAACTCGCTTTTCACCGTGCCATGAACAATATCCGCGAAGCACTCGGTATGCCCCGCTGCACCGATGCCGAGTACCAGCGAAAACAAAACGAACTGCGAAAGATGCTTATCCGCAATTGGAAGGGCACGAAGGACATAGAGACGCCCTCCGAGTAACGTCACCCGCTCGGCGCGCGCCAAAACATGTACACCATCCTTCAAAAACGACATTTTTCGGCATCTTTGGAGGCTGATGTACATGTTTGGTACCCATGACCGTTCCCAGTCCCTACCGTTTGCCGAGCAATAGGGTCTCAATCGCCGCCAACCATGTACTATGTACGGGCATTGTTCAAACCCGAGAATCAAAGGACCTCATCTTGCCCGTCGTCGCCGCTATGACTGTTACTTCACACGCCTCGGATGCCATGGTCGCTATCCCATTTTGGCTCGAGATGTTCGCCGTTGTCGCGGCATCGATCTCGGGCGTGCTGGTCGCTCGCGAGCATAAGCTCGACCTGGTGGGCGCGGTCGCGCTCGCGGTGGTCTGCGGCCTGGGCGGCGGTCTTTTGCGCGATATGACGCTCCAGGTCGGCAACGTCTACATCCTCAACCAGCCCATGGCACTACCGCTCTCCATCGCCACAGCCGCCATCATCTATATCTTCCCGGCAATCGTCGATAAGCCCGAAAAACTCATTCCCCTGCTCGACATCATCTCGGTCGGCATCTATGCGGCCACCGGCGCGGACAAGGCGCTGGTCTACGGATTTGCACCCGCCGTGTGCATCATGATGGGCTTTTTCACCGCCGTGGGCGGCGGCATGCTGCGCGACGGCTTTATGGGCGTGGTTCCGGGCATTTTCCAACGTACTAACTTTTATGCCATCGCCGCCATCGCCGGATCGGCAAGCTATGTAGCCCTCGTCATGAGCGGCCTCATGAGCAATGTTGCCGCGCTGGTCGTATGCGTTGTGGTGACTATGGGGCTGCGCTGGCTATCACTGCGCTTTGACATCAAAAGCCCTACCGAGGAAGACATCGCGCGCTTTTTGCACCGTAAAAAGTAGGTCGCACAGCACAACCCCTCGAAATGCAACCGAGAGATTCTTTTAGAGCGCCCGCGCGTTGGGTACCCTGTTAGATACCTGTCGAGTATCTAACGAAGGATTCACTATGCCTTGCAACCAAGTACCGTCGATCCAGCGCTGTAAAGCGTGGGGCCGCATCACCATCCTATTCGCACTCATCGCGCTGGCGATCACCGCGCTTCCCACGGCGTCGTTCGCCGGCACAGACACCGCAGGCAACGTACTTGCGACCGACAATGACGCCAATTCGTCCGGCGTCGAAGGTGACCTGTACTGGGCAGGTCAGGCCCTCAACTTGGACGATGCGTCCATCGGCCGCGACATAATTGCAGCAGGCGAGAGCCTCTCCATCCGCGACTGCACGGTGGGCGGCGCCGTCCGCTTGGCGGCGCGCACCATCGACATTGCCAAGACTACGGTTGATGGCAGCGTGACCGTTGCCGGCCAGCATGTCGTGCTCAATTCCGACAGCACCGCCAACTGTTTCTATGCGATAGGCGAGACGGTTGCCCTGCGCGGCTCTACCAAGTCGGCAGCGCTTGCGGGCGACACCGTTACCATCGACGGCACCGTCGATGGCAATGTTGAAGTCTGGGCCGACAAGCTCATCCTGGGTAAAAACGCCCGCATCACCGGCACGGTGAACGCCCACGTCTCACAGGACCCCGAGCGGGCCGAGGGCGCCCAGGTTGGAGCCCTCAAGATCGACCGGACCGAGAACGAGAACACCTCTACGGTCAACGACATGATCGGCGGCATCGTTGCCGCAGCGCTTTCCACCTGCTTTGTCGCTATCCTGCTTGAGCTTGTCTTTCCGCGCGCAACCGCCAGCGCCGCCGGCATGCTCCATCAGCATCCCATGCCACTGTGGGTAAGTGGCCTTCTGGGCACGGTCGCCATCGCTCCCGCCGTCCTGCTGCTTATCATCTCGATTGCAGGCCTGTCGCTCGCCGGAGCCCTCATGTGCAGCATCATCGGCATCGCTTTGGTCTCGGCGGCATTTACGGGTACCGCGATCGCACGCATGGTCGGACACAACCAAAACCGCTTCGCCATGGCCGCCGCGGGCGGTATCGTCGCGGGCGCACTCACGGCACTTCCTCTTATGGGCAACTTTATCAGCGGCGTAGCCTTCGTCTTCACGCTCGGATACGTCATCCAAATCATTTGGCACAACGCCCACCTCAAGCCGCAGCAGCCGGCTAACACGCCAGGCCTTCCCACCGCCTAACCACCAACCACCACAAAGGGGACAGGCACCTTTGTGGTGGCGTAGGCCGCCTCAATCCCCATGCACCAAAAAGGGCGCCGACCATTGCGGTCGACGCCCTTTCTCATTAAAGCTATAAAGCCCGGCGCTTATTTGTTGACCTGACCGGCACGGACGGCGGCCTTCTTGCGGTCGGTGGCATTGAGCAGACGCTTGCGCAGGCGAATATTCTTGGGAGTGATCTCCACCAGCTCGTCATCGGCGATGTACTCCAGCGCCTCCTCCAGCGAGAAGGTGCGGGGCGGCACCAGCTGCACGGAAATATCGGAGGTCGAGGAACGCTGGTTGCCCAGGTTCTTGGTACGGGCGATGTTGACGACCATGTCGCCGGCCTTGCTGCGCTCGCCCACGATCATGCCCTCATAGCACTCGGTGCCCGGCTCAACAAACAGCTGGCCGCGCTCCTGCAGCGTGCCCAGGGCATAGGCAACGGCCTTCTCGGTGGTCATGGAGATCATGGCGCCGTTCTGACGGTTGCCGATCTCGCCGGCATAAGGACCATACTCCAGGAAGGTGTGGTAGAACACGCCCTCGCCGTGGGTGACGTTCATGATGCGGTTCTTAAGGCCCATGATGCCGCGCGTCGGGATCTTAAACTCGAGGTGCGTCACGATACCCGACGTGTCCATGCTCGTCATGATGCCACCGGAGGTGCCGAAGACCTCAACGACCTTGCCCGAGTACTCGTCCGGGCACTCGACGACGGCCTGCTCGACGGGCTCCATCTTGTTGCCGTTCTCGTCCTTCTTAAACAGAACGCGGGGACGGCCGACCTGGAACTCAAAGCCCTCGCGGCGCATGGACTCCATCAGGACGGACAGGTGCAGAATGCCACGGCCCGAGACCTCGACGCCGCTCTTGTCCTCGAGCTCCTCAATCTTCATGGTCACGTTGTTCTCGGCCTCGTTGAACAGGCGCTCCTTGAGCTGACGGGCGCCCACGATGTCGCCATCGCGGCCGACGAGCGGGGAGGTCGAAGCCTCAAAGACGATGGACAGGGTCGGCGGGTCAATCTCGATGGGCTCGAGCTCGACGGGGTTCTCGGGGTCGGTGTAAACATCGCCGATATCGGTACGGTCAATACCCACGACAGCGGCAATGTCGCCGGCGCCGACTTCCTGGCACTCGGTGCGGCCCAGATAGTCGAAGGTAAAGAGCTGTTTGACGGTAGCGGTGGCGCTGGAGCCGTCGTTCTTGACAACCAGGATCTGGTCGCCCTGGTGGATGGTGCCGGAGTACACGCGACCGATGCCGATACGGCCAACGAAGTTGGAGTGGTCGATGGTCACGCACTGCATGGCCAGCGGGGCGTTCTCGTCAACCTCGGGCGCGGGCATGTCGTCGATGATCATGTCGAGCAGCGGATACATGTCCATGTTGCCGTCGTTGGGATCAAGACGGGCAAAGCCATTCATGGCGCTGGCGTAGACCACGTGCTCCATGGCGAACTCAAGCTGGTCGTCGGTAGCGCCCAGGTCGGCCATAAGGTCGAGGCAGTCGTTGTAGGCCTTCTCGGGGTTAGCACCCGGACGGTCGATCTTGTTGATGACGATCATGATCTTAAGGCCGGTGTCGATAGCGTGACGCAGCACGAAGCGGGTCTGGGGCATGGGACCCTCAAAGGCATCGACCAGCAGCAGGGCGCCGTCGGCCATACGCAGCACGCGCTCGACCTCGCCACCGAAGTCGGCGTGGCCCGGGGTGTCGATGACGTTGATCTTGACGTCCTTGTACTCGATAGAGATGTTCTTGGCGAGAATCGTGATGCCGCGCTCGCGCTCCTGGTCGTTAGAATCCAGGACGCGGTCCTCGACCTGCTGGTTGGCACGGAAGGCGTCCGTGGCACGCAGGAGCTTGTCGACCATCGTCGTCTTGCCGTGGTCGACGTGGGCGATGATGGCGATGTTCCTCAGATTGTCTACGCGCATGTAGTTCCCCTATCTTCTATCCATATACAAACGGCACGCGTATGCGGCCCGCCCAGCGATACAACGCTCAGCGGGAATATTGAGCCTTTTACCGAAAACTCGTTTATTTTAGCGATTTTAGATAAGAGGGGTTTCCTCACCTGCAGGTTCAGGGTCGCTCCACATAAAACCATCGCCGGCGCCCATGCCCTCATACAGCACGTATGCCGAAAAACCGCTCTCGAGCGTGGTTTCGAAGAAGCTCACGAGCAGGGCGTCGTGATAGCCGCCGTCAATTTCGACACAACCGGTGTAGCCGATGGCATAGCGGGCGATGCGGCCCAGCCCCTCGTCCTTAAGACCCATCTTGTGCTCGGAGATAAAGTTGGTGGCAGCCTCGAGGCATGCCTCCTCGCCATCTTCGTCGAGCGCCGCCAGATATCGGTTGGAAGCAGCGTCCTCGATCGCCACAACTACGCCCGGATTCTCGCCGGCGGCAAGGTCGTCCAAGAACGCGCCGATCAGATCGCACACCATGGCGTCGAGCTCGGCGGAGACGTTACCGGCGTCCTGCATATCCTGTGCCATCTTTAGACCTTCCCATCGAGTCTGGCGTCGTTACAGTTCCTGTGCCTCGGCAGCGATCTTGGCGGCAGCGTCGCGGGCGCGCATCATATCCATCGCGCGCTTGTCGAGTACCTTGATCTGGTTGGTCAGCATGACCGCATCGACCACACCCCAGATTACCAAGCCTGTTGAAATCGAAAACCCAAGCGCACCAACTGTACCACGAAGGCGCGAGCAGATTGCCGCGACAAGGGCGGAGACGACAACCATCTTGATAAACGAGCCGCGGCGCTCGCGAAGCGTGCGGGCCTGCGTCACATAGGCAATGCGAGCCGCCTCAGAAGCCTCCGAGCGCATCTGGGCCTCGCGCGCAATGGCCGCCGCCTCAGCCGATACGCGGGTACCCATCAGCGACCTCTCCGCTCGCGTGCCAGACATTTAGAAATCATCGGGGGAGAGCGTATGGACGAACTCGTCGAACTTCTCGAACTCCTGCCCGTCGTCGACATCCTCGGCGTGGGTGGAAACAGTGCCCAGGCGATTCATGATGTCGTCCTCCACAAACATGGGGGCATTGCTGCGCACGGCAAGGGCAATGGCATCACTGGGGCGGGCGTCGATCTTGCGCTCCTCGCCATCGGCCAGTACGACGATCGTCGCGTAGAACACCGGCGGCTCGGCGCGAACGATCTCGATGCGCTCGAGCTTGGCGCCCAGGGCGTCAACGGTATCGAGCAGCAGGTCATGGGTGATCGGGCGCTCGGCGCGGCCGCTATCGATGCCGCGGCTGATGGCAGCAGCTTCAAACGAACCAGTCTGAATGGAAAGGGAACGCAGCGGCGCGGGCGAGTCCGATTTGCTGCTGCGCTCACGAAGTACGATAAGCGATGGCACGGGACCGGCGGCCATGACGATGGTCTCTATGTCGACGCGAACCATGGAACACCTCCGGTACGTAGCGGTTAACACGCGGCAGCGCGCCGCATTGAATAGCTATACTACCCAATCTTTCGCACAGCACACAAAACCAAAATGAGATTTATCGCAGACAAGAAAAAAGCCCCGAGGCAACGCCCCAGGGCTCTTCACAGTTTTGATGGTGGACCTGACAAGATTCGAACTTGTGACCTCCCGGTTATCAGCCGGACGCTCTAACCAACTGAGCTACAGGTCCATCATGGTGGAGGTTAGGGGGATCGAACCCCTGACCTCAGGCTTGCAAAGCCCGCGCTCTCCCAGCTGAGCTAAACCCCCACGGAGACAGTAATAAACACCCCAGCGGCGACTCGGCTCTCGCTGGGGTGTTTATTGCGAAAGAAAGTGGTGGACCTGACAAGATTCGAACTTGTGACCTCCCGGTTATCAGCCGGACGCTC
>CAUCNB010000035.1:0-22553 GCA_958444075.1 uncultured Collinsella sp.
GGATGCGACACTGAATGTGTCCATCCTCGCAGTATCCGGTTCTCAAGGTGCACGCCTGCGCGGCTGATCCGGTCCGACCGGGCCGCGCGGCAAGGAGATATATTGCCAGACCGCGAAGCCCTGTGGGACGTCAATTCCACTCTTCACAAGTCCTACACAACATATTGCTTTCTATAGGTAATAGAAAGACTGGTGCGGATCTTCCGCACGTATCAGATGATGACCCTTTGGTTCAGGAATATATAGAGATCGGTCACCTATAAGTGTTTATCTACCCGCGCTTTTAGCAATGTAAACCGCGCTTCAGATAAAAAGAGGGAGCGCCGCGCACAACGCGACACTCCCCTAGCGATTCAAGAGAATCTATTAGGCCTCTAGAGCCTTCTTGGCGATGGTGGCCAGCTCGTTGAAGGACTCGATGTCCTCGTAGGCCATCTGAGCCAGGACCTTGCGGTCGAGCTCGATGCCGGCAACCTTCAGGCCGTGCATGAACTGAGAGTAAGAGATGTCGTTCAGGCGAGCAGCAGCGTTGATACGGGTGATCCAGAGAGAACGGATCTCGCGCTTCTTGTTGCGGCGATCACGATACTGATACTGCAGGGAGTGCTGGACCTGCTCTTTAGCATGCTTGTAAGTACGCGAAGCGGCACCGTAGTAACCCTTCGCACGGTGCATAACGGTACGGCGCTTCTTCTTGGCGGCAACAGCGCGCTTAATACGTGCCATGTTCTATCAACTCCTAGATGGTAAAACGAAAACGGGAACGCGAACTTAGGCGAGACGCGACTTGATGACCTTGCGGTCGGCAGCGGCAATCTCGGTCTCCTGACGGAAGCCACGCTTACGCTTGGTGGACTTCTTACTCAGGATGTGGCTCTTGAAAGCCTTGGCGCGCATAAGCTTGCCGGTACCAGTCTTGCGGAAACGCTTCTTGGTGCCGCTGTGGGACTTCATCTTAGGCATGAAATACTCCTTAATCGGTTACAGAACACTAGTTACTTGCTATCGCTTGCCGCTTTATCCTCATCGAAGGCGCCCTTAATCGGGGCGAGCAGCATAAGCATGTTACGGCCTTCCATCTTAGGCTTGGACTCGACCGTAGCGTAAGGCTTGAGATCCTCGGCGAGGCGCTCGAGAACGTTAAGGCCCTGCTCCGGGTGAGCCATCTCACGGCCGCGAAACATGATGGTGATCTTAACGCGTGCGCCCTTCTTGAGGAAACGCAGAACGTGGCCCTTCTTGGTCTCGTAGTCGCCAACGTCGATCTTGGGTCGGAACTTCATTTCCTTGACCTCGACCTTGGACTGGTTCTTACGAGCAGCCTTGGCCTTCATGGCCTGCTGGTACTTGAACTTACCGTAGTCCATGACCTTGCAGACCGGCGGCTCCGCGTTGGGAGCGATCTCGACCAGGTCGAGACCCTGATCGTCGGCGACGCGCTGGGCATCGCGGATGGCGAACAGGCCGAGCTGAGAGCCATCGACGCCAATCAAACGGCACGAAGATGCAGTGATCTCGTCGTTGATGCGGGTGTCATCAGACTTAGCTATTTTCCCTACCTCCATTCATAAAAAAAATAACCCGGCGCTTCTCAGCAACCAGGTCGTACACATAGACTTCCTCGATTTGAGGAAGGGAATCTAAGTTGTATGACCAGTCAGCTGCTCATTGGCGCCAAAAGGTGGGAACCCTCGGGTTCCTCTTTAGGGCATTGCGGGAACAACGCCTTGCGAATAATAACATGTACAGCGCGTTATCACATTACGTACACGAAAAAAGAGGCCTTGACCCCCTTGAACGCTCGCTTGCATGTATGGTGCCCGAGGCGAGACTCGAAGGGCCTTCGCTTCGCGAAGCCCCGGGCTTCGGGCGCATAGCGCCCTCGCCACGCTCCGCTACAAACAGGCCACAGGCCTGTTTGCTTAACGCTCCGCGCGCTCACACGAGTTCGGCACGAAAAAGGGGGCCTCGACCCCCTTGAACACTCGCTTGCATGTATGGTGCCCGAGGCGAGACTCGAACTCGCACGTTGTTGCCAACGGTGGATTTTGAGTCCACTGCGTCTGCCAATTCCGCCACTCGGGCACGCAATGCGTGAGTTAGTTTATCACAGCTTTCTACCGATTAGTCCGAAAATGGAACTTCGAGCATTTCGATGAGTTCGACCGTGCGGAGCATCTCGCGCCGACGGCATCCGCGACCGTCGACCGAAGCCTCACCCATCTGGTTATCGTAAGGGTCCTCGCGCATGCCGTCGAAAGAGGGCTCAAACTCTGCCTGGAATCGATTGTTGGCCACCATACGCCACGGGTCGAGATTGCCAAAGTAGTGACGGCGGCGCCACTCCTCCCCCATCCTGCGAGCAGAAGATCCAAATGACACGTCGGCGTTGAGCCATCCGGTCTGCGGCGTATAGAACTCTGCCCAGTCGTGCGACCCCACCGAATCGGGCGCAACATACAGGCCGCTCTGCCAACGGGCAGGCACGCCCGCGATACGGCACATGGTGATAAACGTGAGCGCCATAACGCCGCAATCGCCGCGGAGCGAATGCGCGCAGTCATCGGCAATAGATCCCAAAAGCAAGTACGGCGGCTGATAGCGATAGTCGATGTACTGCGTCAGGTAATCATAGATAGCACGGGCGCGATCGAGCGGATCCTCGAGCCCGTCAATGACACGGGCTGTCAGCTGCTGCAGATACGGCGTAAATGCAATGTGTGGACGGTCCTCGGAAATATCCTCGGGCAGAGGCGCGTCCATACGCGGATGAACAGGAAGTGTGCCACCGTAGACATCACAATAAGCAGCATCGATGTGATAACGATAGGTCACCGAGAATGAGCGTTCACTCGAAGAAGACCACGAGGCGGTACGCGCCGAAGCGTTCGCGGGAGCAACAGCACCCTCCGGCGTCATGTCGAGAATCTCGATATGAGACTGTTGACGACAGGCGGCGGCAACGGGTAGCCACGAGCGAACAGTCTCTCCCTCCAGAGCACCAGGAACAGACACGCATGCCTTGAGCGTAATGGCGCGAGACAGCCCGCCTTGCGATTCCATCTCCTTAAGCATCTGATTGCGCAGCGCCATACCATCCGTAGAATCGGGGCGCAGACCCGGAACCTCCTTGGGATACACGCGCAAAGAATCAAGGAAGTTGTCGAGAACGAACAGCTCGCCATCGATAAAGCGCCAGTCAATACGCTTACGATGAATCAGGTCATCAAACTGCTCTTCGATAAACTCTGGCCACTCCTCGCGAATCATCGCAATAGCCTGATCGCGCGACACCGAAAAATGAAGCGGCGTCTCGAGCATGCGATACCGCTCGGCACGAACACAAGCAGCCAGCGAAGGCTCGGGGTTCTGCTCCAAAAGGCGATCGCAGGCAGCAACAGCCTGCGTCAAATACCCGGCATCCTTAAGACGAAGAATCTCGGGCGGCAGTCCAACATCGAGATGACGAAAGTCATCACAGTGAACATCAGCAGAGCAACCAACTGGGCCCTCGTCAATAACCTTCCCATCCGAAGGCAGCACATTAATAACAGCCATACCAAAACTCCAAGTCACTAGAACGCTTGAAGCCCATTGTAGCGAGATAAAAAAGAAAGCCCCAATTTAGGAGCCCCCAACACTGATAAACGGTGCCTATAAAAAATGAATTCAGCCCAGTAACCCTGCGGCGTTAAACGAAGGAAGCCCCGTCCCCCGGAGCTGTTTCCTTGGCGCGACTTCTGGCAAAGCCAGTAGCCATCTTAATTTAGCCCAGTAACCCTGTAGCGAGTTAACGAAGGAGGCCCCGTTTCCCCGGAGCTGATTCCGTCGCGCGACTTCTGGCGAAGCCAGGTGCGCGAGAGGGAAACAGCGTAGGGGAAACGGGGCCTCCGGCGGGAAGTTAAACCGCTACTTACGCCTTGTTGACGGAGCCAAACTCCTCCATGAGCTCCTTGGTGCGGGCAACGATGTTGTCGCGACCAGGCTTGAGGAGCTTACGGGGGTCAAAGCCCTTGCCCTGCTGATCCTTGCCAGCCTCGATGTACTCGCGAACGCCCTTGGCGAAGACGAGCTGCAGGTCGGTGTTGACGTTGATCTTGGAGATGCCCAGGGAAATGGCCTTCTTGATCTGATCCTCGGGGATGCCGGTGCCACCGTGCAGGACGAGGGGCAGATCGCCGGTCTGGGCCTTGATCTCGCCCAGACGCTCGAAGGAAAGGCCAGCCCAGTCGGCAGGGTACACGCCGTGGATGTTGCCGATACCGCAGGCGAGGAAGTCGACGCCCAGGTCAGCGATCTGCTTGCACTCAGCAGGATCAGCGAGCTCGCCGCTGGAGGTCACGCCGTCCTCGGTGCCGCCGATGCCGCCGACCTCGGCCTCGATGGACATGCCCTTGGAGTGGGCAAGCTCAACGAGCTCCTTGGTGCGGTCGAGGTTAAGCTGGAAGGTCTCCTCGTGAGAGCCGTCATACATGATGGACGTGAAGCCGGCCTCGATGCACTTGAAGCAGTCCTCGTAAGAACCGTGATCGAGGTGAAGGGCGACGGGAACGGTAACGCCCGTGGCCTCGACGGCAGCCTTGACCATGTCGGCGCAGACCTTGAAACCGCCCATCCACTTAGCGGCACCAGCGGTGCACTGAAGGATCAGCGGAGACTTGGCCTCCTCGGCGGCCTGGAGAATAGCCAGGGTCCACTCGAGGTTGTTGGTGTTGAAGGCACCGAGACCGTACTTGCCGGCCTCAGCCTTCTTGAGCATGTCTGCTGCGTTGACGAGCATAAAAGAAACCTCCTGTAAGGTTGCTCCGATAACGCCTGAGATTTTACCACGGCGCACCCGGGCATAAACGTTCGTTTGTTCACGAATATGGGTACTTTAGCGATTTTTTATACCGCCTGCCGCCTCAGAACGGCCGTTGACGAGTTTGGGGGGTTGACGTTATTGTCAACCCCCCAAATACCAACCAGCTATACGATCACCAAAGACGCGAGCTCAAGCATGATGGGCATGGCGACGAGCGACAGAATCGTGGACAGCGTCACCAAACCGATTCCAAACTTATAGTTGCCGCCGTATTTCTCGGACAAGATGGCCGCGAACGATGCGACAGGTGCACCGAGAGCGATAAGCATCGTGAGGCGAACCTTGGCATCAATCCACGGGAAGAGCGCCAATATGCCAACAACGATCGCCGGGATGATGACGAGTCTCACCAAGCTAACGAGATAGGCCTTTTTGCTCGTAACGACAGCGCGCATATCGCTCTGCGCCAAATAGGCTCCAAGCACAAGCATCACAAGGCCCGTATTGAGCGCACCCAGGTCATCGAGAATCGTCGCCATCAACGCGGGCGGATGGATTGAAAAGAAAAAGCAAACAAGACCAATCAAGATCATGATGAGATTGGGGTTAGTAATGCAGTTCTTAAAGGACATCTGGCTCTTATCACCCGAAACCAACCATACGCCATACGTCCAAATGAAAAACGTGAGGCATGAGACTCCGATGGAGAGGTAGAAGACGTATTCGGACCCGAACACGCCCATAACAATGGGAACCCCGATAAAGCCGCTGTTGGAGAAGATGGCACCGTAACGGGCGACACCATCCTCCTTTTTAAAAAACAGACGCGTGAGCGGAATCGAAATTAGTGTGACCACAACGGTAAGCACAAAGCAAAATCCCGCGTCGCGGATCATGTTGGGTTCGAAGTCGACCATAAGGGTTCTCAGCGTAATGCAGGGATACGCCACATAGATGACCACATTGGCCATCTGGCTCGTGCCCTTGCGGTCGATAATCTTCATGCGGTAGAGAAAATAGCCGATCGCCATCAGGATAAACATGATGACGATCTGACTGATAAGCGCGGCAACCGCTCCTCCCATTACAGCTCCTCGCCGTTGGCCTCAATAACCTTCTTGTACCAGTAGAAGCTCTTTTTACGCGAGCGCTCCATAGTACCGGTGCCGTCATCGTGCTTATCGACATAAACAAACCCGTAGCGCTTGGCCATCTCTCCATCGGCATTGCTCACCAGGTCGATGCAGCCCCAAGGCGTGTAGCCCCAGACCTCAACACCATCCTTGATGGCCTCGGCCATGGCCTTGATGTGATCGCGCAAGTACTCGATACGATAGTCGTCGTCGATGGATCCATCCGGATTGACCTCGTCGCAGCAGCCGAGGCCGTTCTCAACCACCATAATGGGAATTTGATAGCGCTCGTACACCTGGTTGAGCATGATACGCAGACCCATAGGGTCGATTGGCCACTCCCATGCAGTCTCCTTGAGGTAAGGATTCTTGGCGCCCCCGAGAAGGTTACCGCTCGTCTCCTCGGCAGGGTCAGTGCTTGCGCACTGGCTCTGATAGTAGCTGTGCGTATAGAAATCGACCGTACCCTCTTTGAGAATCTTACGGTCCTCGTCGGTGATATCGAGCGTCACGCCCTCCTCGTCCCAGATGCGCTGGGCAAAGTAGGGGTACTCGCCGCGCACTTGGACATCTGAACAGTAGTAGTTGCGATACTGGTTACGCTCGCGGGCAAGCTCGACGTCCGCAGGATTGGGCGTGAGCGGATAGGCCAGCATGTAGGCAATCATACAACCCATCTTGTTGTCGGGGTCGATCTCGTGCCCCGCCTTGACCGCAAGAGCACTTGCGACAAACTGATGGTGCAGCGCCTGCAAACGCTTCTGCGGGTCATCTTTCTGATGGCGAAGGTCAAAGGAGCCCGGATTCAGAATGCCGAGACTCATGTAGTTGCCAAGGGACATCATGCCGCAATTGATCTCGTTGAACGTGAGCCAGTAGCGACACTTGCCCTTGAAATGCTCCATGACGGTCTTGGCATACTTCACGTAGCAGTCAATAGCCTCGCGCGAAGCCCAGCCATCGACTTTCTGGCACATGGCAAAAGGCATCTCGTAATGACTCAGCGTCACGAGCGGTTCGATGCCGTACTTATGGCACTCGTCCATCACGCAATCGTAAAACGCAAGGCCAGCCGCGTTGGGCTCATCTTCGAATCCCGTTGGGAAGACGCGAGGCCAGTTCATCGAGAAACGAAAGACCTTGAATCCCATCTCGGCGAGCAAGGCGATGTCCTCTTTGTAGTGATGGTAGAAATCGACACCATCGTGACAGGGATAGAGCTTGTTGGGGTCGAGCTCGGGCGTGATCTCGCGCGGGTGGTGATGGTTGCCGTTAGTGGCCATATCCATGCAACTCGGACCCTTGCCGTCTACGTCCCAGGCTCCCTCGAACTGATTGGCAGCAGTCGCGCCGCCCCAAAGAAAGTCTTTTGGAAAAACACCCATGGTCGTCCTCTTTTCTATAGGAAACGGGCCGTCATCGCGACGGCCCTCACACTTGTTGAATGAAAGCTAGTCGAGGTCAGCACCGTTGGTGGCGATAACCTTCTGGTACCAATCGAAGCTCTTCTTCTTAGAGCGTGCATAGGTACCGTTGCCCTCATTGTCGAGGTCAACATAGATAAAGCCGTACCGTTTGTCCATTTCGCACGTCGACATCGAGACCAGGTCGATGCACCCCCACGGGGTATAGCCCATCACGTCGACACCTTCCTCGATAGCAGCGCCGATGGCCTTAATGTGCTCACGGAAGTAGTCGATGCGATAGTCATCGTCAATCGTGCCGTCTTCGTTGACCTTATCGTAGGCGCCAAGACCGTTCTCGACGATAAAGAGCGGCTTATGGTAGCGGTCCTGCATATCGATCAACGCGTAGGTGAGGCCATCGGGGTCGACCTGCCAACCCCAGTCAGAAATGGGCAGGAAGGGGTTCTTGACGCCGGTAGCAAGGTTTCCTCCGACTTTCTCGCGCTTGTCCGCATCAATGGAGTCAACCATCGACATGTAATAAGAAAACGAGACGAAGTCGACCGGATACTGCTTGAGAATGGCCTCGTCACCCATGCCGAACTCGACGTGGATGCCCTTGCGCTTCCAATAGTTGAGCACATGCTGCGGATACTCGCCAAGTACCTGGACATCGCTATAGAAGTAGTTATCGCGGTTGTCCTTCTGCGCAAGCAGCATGTTTTTGGGATTGCAGTTCTCGGGATAGGTGAGGGTGCGCGTGACCATGCAGCCCATCTGAGCACCGGGAACCATCTCGTGCAGCATCTTGGTGGCAAGGGCGCTCGCCACAAACTGATTGTGCACGCACTGGTAGATAAGCTCCTCGCGCTTATCCTCGGGATAACGCTCGGTGCAAACGCCGATCGTGGTCCAGGGGTGGCGGAACACAGAGTCGATCTCATTGAATGTGAGCCAATAGGTAACGTACTTTCCAAACTCGCGGAAGCAGACTTCGCAGAAGCGCAAGAAGAAGTCGATGACTTCGCGCTTGCCCCAACCATCGTAGTGGTTTGCCAAATAGAGCGGCATCTCGTAGTGGTGAAGCGTCACAAGTGGCTCAATGCCCGCATCCTTCATGGTGCGGAACAGGTCGCGGTAGTAGTCGATGCCGGCCTGGAGCGGCTCTTCCTCTGTACCCGTGGGGAACAGGCGAGTCCACTGGATGGATACGCGCAGCGTCTTGAAGCCCATCTCCTGGAAAAGCGCAATGTCCTCCTTGTAGCGATGAAAGAAGTCGATGCCGTGACGCTTGGGGTACACGTGGATATCGGTCGAAGCCTCGGCCTCCTTGATCTGTTCGTCAGTGATGCCGTGAAGGGCCGCGTAGTCCTTTTTGTCGACCTTGGGCTTATAGGTGGTGCAGTCGGCGACCGAAAGGCCCTTGCCATCCACATCCCAAGCACCCTCGCACTGGTTGGCGGCAGTGGCACCGCCCCACAAAAAGCCTTCTGGGAACACGTAGCTCATAGTTATCTCCTTAGTTAAAAAGAGGGGCACGGCGCTCCCGTGCACCGCGCCCCTCGAAGTTACAGGCATATTATCGGACAGCCGATAGGTGTAGCCATTAGGCCTGAGCAGCCTCTTCCTGCTCCTTCTTGGCCAGCTTGCTGTTGGCGAGGACGAAGGGGATCCAGATAAGGACGCCCACGACGAGCTCGACGACTTGGACCACAACACCCTGCCAGCCATGGCCAACAAAGGCATTAAGCAGGATGGGCACACCAAAGGGCACGTCAACGGTGTTGCAGGGAAGGAAGCCGATAGAGGTGGCGAACATGGCGATGGCGACGCAGATACCGGAACCAAAGGCAAACGGAATCGCGTAGATCGGGTTCAAGACCAGAGGGATACCGAAGACGACGGGCTCGGAGATGCCGCAGATGCCAGGCAGGAAACCGAGCTTGGCGATAGCCTTTTCCTCATCGCGCTTGGAGCACAGGAAAATAGCGATGATGAGGCAGAGGGTCATACCGGCGCCACCGGGAGCAACGAAGCAGTTCCAAAAACCCATGGTGAACGGAGAATCGGGCATGGTGCCAGCGGCAAGGGCGGCGGTGTTGGCGGCGATTGCGGCATTGAACATGGGGTTGCGCACCGGGGAAACAATGAGACCGCCATGGATACCGAGAACCCAGAAGAGCTGGGACACGACAACGATGATGACAACGCCAGCCGGAGTCTTGAAGGCCGCCTCGAGCGGAGCCTGCATAAGGCCGTAGATCCAATCGTTGATATAGGAGCCGGTAAGGGCCTGGAAGCCAAGGCCGAAGATAGCGCTCACGACGAGGACAATAAAGACCGGGATCATAACGTTGAAGGACTGGGAGATACCAGAGGGAACCGAAGGAGGCATCTTGATCTTGATCTGGTCGATCTTAGAGAGCCAGCAGAAAAGCGAACCGAACACAACGGCCGTGATCATGCCGACAAAAAGACCCTGAGCGCCCATCTGAGTGGTAAGAAGACCAGACACCGGAGCCTCGAGAGCCGTGCCGGCACCGTCGACCTTGATAGAGGTGCAAATCATGGAGATGTAGGCCGCCACGGAGACGAGCGCCGTCGGATACTCCGGAGCCTTCTTGGCACGGGCCAGGTAAAGGCCAATCAGGAAGGTGATGGGCACCGTCATGAAGGACATGGTGCAGTAGTTGATAGCGGAAAATGCCGGCTCAAGCCCCGCGAGCGCGGGCACCCATTGTGCAAGCCCCGTCGTGGTGGAAGAGACCAACGTCTTGAGCAGCGTGCCCATAGAACCCACGATAACGAAGGGCATAAACGCGGTAAAGGCATCCTTAATTGCGGAGAGATATACGTTGTCGCCTACTTTTTCTGCGACAACCATCATCACATCTTCGAATTTCTCGGAGAAAGCCATATGATGTACCTGCTTTCGAAAGTTAATGACGTGCTTTCGGATGTAGACCGCTGTCGAGTGCTAGTCGCACAGCGGCGATTTTGGGCTATTGAGCCCTTATGCCTTGGCGACCAGGTCCTCCGCCTGCTTGAGGACCTTGGCGCCATCGCAGCTGCCGTAGGCAACCGGATCGATTACGGCAACGGGAGCTTTGCCGTCAACGACTTTGGTGAGCTTGCGCTGAAGATGGCGGACCTGCGGGCCAAGCAGCAAAACGTCAAAGTTTCCGAGTTCCTCGGCAACCTGGCCTTGCTCGACGGCCCAAATCTTGTAATCATCCTTGCCCTGGGCCTTAGCGGCCTCCTCCATCTTGCTCACAACGAGCGAGGTGCTCATACCAGCACAGCAAGCCAACATGATGTTCATAACGGACTCCTTTCAAAAGCGCTCATCTTGGGCGCCCGATTGACCAAACTCGGTATTTTAGGGTTACTTGCCCTCGTACTTATCGCGATAAAGCTCGATAAAGCGCTCGGCAAAATCACTCGCCATGATGGCCATCGTCAGATGGTCTTCGGCATGGATCAAGATGATGTTGATATCGACGGTATTGCCGTTCGCTTCAGCCTGAGTGAGCTCGAACTGCATCTTGTGGGCAGCGCTCATCTCGGACTGCGCCTCGGCGAGCTGTTTCTCGGCCTCTTCGAAATCGCCATCATGGGCGGCGTCGATTGCCATGAGCGCGGCGGACTTGGCGTTGCCCGCATGCAGGATGATTTGAAGGGCATTTTCATATTTGCTCTCGTCCATCGGTGTCTCCTTCTACTCGTTGTTGTCTGTTTTTCCATACATATTCAAAAGCTTGACGACGGTCTCCCATCGTTGGTTGTCGACAAGCCCCTGGATAGCCTCTTTGCTGGTAAGCATCTTGGCCATACTGCGGTAGAAACGGTCAAGCTTCTTGTCCTTAGCCTTTGAGACTGATACTAGAAAGACCGCCCGCACCGCTTGCCCGTTCCATTCGACCGGCTCGCGCAGCAGTCCAACGCAAACAAACGTCTCGTCCGTCACGGCCTTGACCGAATGGGGCATGGCGACCTGATTGCCAAAACTCGTCTGCGCGAGTTCCTCGCGACGCATGACCAGCTGCTTAAACTCGTCAGGCACGTTACGCATGGCGGCGACCTGCTCGCATAGAATTGAGATGACCTCGTTCTTGTCTGCAGCGACCATATCGGAGACAAAAAGGTCAGCCGAAAAATAAGGTGCAAGGTCACCGGTAACATTTGCACCGGCAAGAATCTCACGAACATCGTGCATATCATCGGCATCGAGAAAGAAGCTCACCTCGCGCACGGGCACCGGAAGCGCTCGATGCAGGGGCACCGTGGTAAAAACGTAATCGATACCCGTCATATCAATACTGTCGACATGGGAGGCATCGCAGGTCACAATCTTGTCCACGAGAGCACCGAACTCTTGGCGGTATCGGTACTCAAGGAGCTTGGCGCTTCCCTGTCCGCTCGCGCACACTACGAGGATATTCTTACGCGGGACCTCGCTCTTCTGGCGCTCAAGCGCCAAGGCGAAGGCGAGTGCGATATAGCCGATCTCGTCATCCGAAAGACGACTACCGTAGTGCTCGGCAAGGATGACCGACGAATCGAGTGCCATCGAATACGCGAGCGCGAATCTCTCCTTGATATCGGCAAGCAGCGGATTATCGATATGCATGCGATATTTGAGACGCACGGCAAGCGGAACGATATGACGCGCGAGGTTCATGCGGAGCTCAAGATCGCCGCGAAAATCAAAGTGATAGGAATCCCAGATGCACTCGAGCATCTCAGTGACCACATCCCAAACCTCGTCGGAAATTACGAGACCTTCATCTGCACCGTCGGAACTAGCATACAGAGATTGCTTTCCCGCAAGGTGAATGGCGATGTAGGCAACCTCCTCCTCTGGGAGCCGAATGTCGAAAGCTTTCTCGATACGCAAAGCCACACAACCGGCCACCGCAAACTCGCGCGCTGTACGCAGCTTCTCAATATGTTCGGCTTCGAGCGGGACGTAGCACTGCTCGCGGATTCGCCAAATGGCGACCGCGATATGAACCAGCAAGTTTTGATAGGCCGCTGAGTTGATTTGGAAGCCTTCCTCGGCAATGACCTCATTCACACAGGTGGCAATCGTGTCGAGGGTCACCTGGTTCTGAGAATCGCTCTCACGATGCTCTGCAAGCTTGTCGAGCGTAATGCTTGCCAAGCAGAGGCGACGCGACATCTCCGAGCCGCTCACGCGAATCCCGTAATGAGGACGCCGTTCAAGCTTGAGATCGAACTTGGCCAGCTGTGCCTCAACCCGCTTGAGATCGCCTGAAATAGCATTGCGGGATACATAGAGGATCTCCGAAAGATCGTCCAGGGTGATCCAGTCGACGCGACTCAACAGGTCGTTCAGCAAGTACTCAACGCGCCCCTCGCTCGTAGAGGGAATTGACTTGAGACCCCCATTGGATGCATCGTCCTTGATCGAGCGGTATGCGTCGCAATCGCTGATATTGAGGGTATAACCCCCGCCACGGTGTTTATGGATATGGGCCTGAGGCTCGAGGACAGCGTTGAGCTTCTTGACATAAGTACGAATCGTGCGATCGCTCACGCCAAACTCTTCGCAAAGACGAGCGGGCGAAACATCGTGATTAGCCTCTATGTAGTCAAGTACTTTTTGAACCTGTGAATCTAACACCAACGTTTCACCTCCCCGTATCTATCCGACAATTAGAAAGATACAAGGTTTATGAAAGGTGTTCCACAATCCCGATTTCCCCAGAAGTCGGAAGTCTCTTGGGTGGAAACGGAAACTGTCTAGCGCATGAACGGGTTGCACATGAGTTCACGCGCCATAGTGGTCGAGGGACCGTGGCCAGTCAAACAAACGGTATCGGGTGGAAGCATGTGGGCGAGCTTGGAGAGCGAGCGCAGAATCGCTGCCTCGTCGCCACCGGCAAGATCGGTGCGGCCGTGGCTGCCCGGGAATAGGGTGTCGCCCACAAAGGCAATGTTCCCCTGCTCGGTGGCGGCGAACAGAACGATGCCGCCCGGTGTGTGCCCGGGCACCTCAATTACCTGCAGGCAAATGTCGCCCAGCTCAATGGTGTCGCCCTCGGCAAGCAGCCGCGTCGGCTCACCTGGATCGGGCGTCTCGATGCCCCACATCGCTCGCTGCTCCTCGATATTCGCATGCGGCACTGCTGCGTCCTTGCCACACAGCTCGTACAGGGCGTCGGCGCCAACGGCGGCCCGAACTCCAGCGACACCGCCAACATGGTCGGCGTGACCGTGCGTGCAAATGGCGCCGAGCACCTGCACATCGGGATGCTCGGCTCGAATATGTTCCACCAAACGCTCACCTTCCCATGCGGGGTCGATAATCACGCACTCATTGTCCGAAATAACAGCATAGCTATTGGTCTGAATGGGACCGTTTACGAGCGTCTCAATCTCGACCGATCCCTTGGGAGTTAAATCCAAGGACACAGCACTCATGCCCCTCTCCTCTCTATAGAACTCGAGGCATCAAACGATGCCTCGAGTGTAGCGAATATCGATAATGTGGCACGTTCGTCGCGACTAAACGCGGCGCTTAAGCTGGGCTCCACCCTCGCCGGGCATCAAGCGACGCGCGTCGTAGACCGAGTCAACGCTGCTGATGGAGGCCAGCAGCGGATCCAGACCACTCGCGTCCGAGATCTCGACCATAAAGCGCAGGGTTGCAATACCCTCGCGGTTGGTCGACGTGGCGGCAGAAAGGATATTGCCACCCGCATCGCCAATGGCAATGGTGACATCCTTGAGCAGGCCCATGCGGTCCAGGCACTCGACCACGATCTCGACCTGAAAGAGGGTGTCGGCAGCGCCGTCCCACTCCACTTCGATCATGCGCTCGGGATGCTCCATAAGACCCTTGACGTTGGGACAGTTGGCGCGATGCACCGAAACGCCACGACCGCGCGTGATGAAGCCGACGATGTCGTCGCCCGTCACGGGGTTGCAGCAATGAGCCAGACGGACCAGTAGGCCGCTGTTGCTCTCGCCCTTGACGATAATGCCGTTGCTGGCGCTCTTGCCGCGCTTTTGCGGCTTGCGGTTGGAGCCGCGGGCAGGCTGCTTGACGACCTCGGCAATGGCTTCGGCCTTGGTGAACTGTTCCTCGGGTTTGGGGTCCAAGATTTGCTCGACCTTATTGCCAACGGCACGTGGGGCGACTTTGCCCGCACCAACGGCGGCAAACAGGTCCTCGAGCTGCTTATAGTTAAACTGCTCCGCCACGGCGTTGAGCGCACGCGTGGATCGTGGCGTAGAGATGCCATATCCGCGCTTGCGCAGGTCCTTAGCCAGTATATCGCGGCCGGCGGCAGCGTCGTCGTCCTTGGTCGCGGCGGCGAAGTAACGGCGGATCTTTGACTTGGCGGAAGGTGTCTTAACGATCTTGAGCCAATCACGCGACGGCTTGGAACTCTTGTTGGTCAGAATCTCGACACGGTCGCCCGTCTTGATCTCGTGCGTGAGCGGGGCCACCGCACCGTTGATCTTAGCGCCGACGCAGTGGTTGCCCACCTCGGTGTGAACGGCATAGGCAAAGTCGAGCGGCGTGGAGCCGGCACGAAGCGCCATGACCTCGCCCTTGGGCGTAAAGACGAAGATCTCCTGATCGAACAGATCGACCTTCAGCGAATGCAGGTATTCCTTGGCGTCGGTGATCTCATCAGACGCAGCCCAATCGAGCGAATGTTTGAGCCAGTTAATCTGGTCGTCCAAGCGCTGGGCATCATTGGTCTTAGACGCAGACGATCCGCCCGACTTCTTATAGAGCCAGTGGGCGGCAATACCGTACTCGGCCTGCTCGTGCATCTCGTAGGTACGAATCTGAATCTCGAGCGGACGAGCCGTGGGGCCGATAACCGTCGTGTGGAGCGACTGGTAGTTATTGACCTTGGGCATGGCGATATAGTCTTTAAAGCGCCCGGGCATGGGGTGCCACAGCGTATGCACCGCACCGAGCGTGGAGTAGCAATCGCGCACCGAATGCGTGATGACGCGCAGTGCCACCAGGTCGTAGATCTCGGAAAATTCCTTGCCCTTGCGCTTCATCTTTTGGTAGATGGACCAATAGTGCTTGGAACGGCCGTTGATCTGGAAGTCCTCCAGGCCAATGCGGTTGAGCTCGTCGGTGAGTGTCTTGATGGTCTCGGCCAGATAGCGCTCACGGACCTCGCGCGACTCCGCCACCATGCGTGCGATGCGCTGGTAGGCGTCGGGCTCCAAATAGAAGAAGGACAGGTCCTCGAGTTCCCACTTGATAGAGCTCATGCCCAGGCGGTCGGCCAGGGGCGCGTACACGTCCATGGTCTCGCGCGCCTTAAACAGGCGGCGGTCCTCGCGCAGGGCGGCAAGCGTGCGCATATTATGCAGGCGGTCGGCGAGTTTGACGATGATAACGCGAATGTCCTTGGACATGGCAAGGAACATCTTGCGCAGCGTAAGCGCCTGCTTCTCGTCCATGCTGTCGACTTCGATGTTGGTGAGCTTGGTCACGCCGTCGACGAGCTCTGCCACGGTTTCGCCAAACAGGCCGGAAACATCGGCAAGCGAGGTCTCGGTATCCTCGACGGTATCGTGCAGCAGCGCGGCGCACACCACGTCACAGTCCATCTTAAGGTCGGCCAAAATGATGGCCACCTCGATGGGATGGTTGATGTACATCTCGCCCGAGCGGCGCTTTTGGTTGCAATGCTTCTCGGCGGCAAAGCAGTAGGCCTGTTCCACCTTAGAGAAGTCGTCCTCATTCATATATTTGAGGCACAGGCGCTCCAGCTTGTCGTAGCTGTCCGCCATAATCTCGGGTGGCAGCTCATCGGCATGCTTATAGTGCTCCATCTCCGAAAAAGGCTGGAGGGTGGAATCATGGGCGGTACGGGCTGCGGCATCCATCGAGGTCCCCTTCCCCTAGGCCCGCGGTACGATCGGGCGGTTAACTTTGGCTAGCATATCAGAAGCGCACGAATCGAGCGCCCAGCTCCGGAAAGCCGAGAACTCCATGCGCGAGCGCAAGCCCTCCAAATAGCGAATCGACCTGCTCAATTGCACGCGGCCGGGGTTTTCGGCCATCGCGATGCGACGGGTGTCGTCAAACCCCGAAACGCGACAGAAACCAAGCTCTTCGAAGATTCCCAGGCCGCTTTCCACCGAGCGCTCGTCAACCGGCGTGCGAGCATCGATGGCAAGACACATCTGAGCGATGTCGATATCGCTCGCGCTAAAGGAATCGTCCCCGGTCTTGCCGCGGTTGGAGCGCCACATGGTCTGCAACGCGCGATAGAGCGTGACGAGTTCGTCGCGCTCGGGCGCATAGCAGTCGAGTAGGCGCTCGTTAATGCGGGCGTCGCGCGACGAATAGAGCAGATGGATCACGGCGGGCTGGCCATCGCGACCGGCGCGGCCGCTCATCTGGTTAAACTCAATGCCGCCAAACGGCATGTGGTAGAGCACGACATGGCGGATATCGGGCAGGTTCACGCCCTCACCAAAGGCAGATGTCGAAACGATGCAACTGAGGCTTCCGTCACGAAACGCTTCCTCGACACGGCGACGATCGGAGCGCGCAAGCCCCGCGTTATAGAACGCGATGCGGGTCGCGCAATCGGGTACCCGCTTGCGCAGCGTCTTAGCAAGCGCCACGGACTGATCACGCGAATTGACGTAGATGACGGTCTTCTCCCCCGTCGCGACGATGGACACCAGGCGGTTTTCGCGGCTCGCAAGATCGCGGTCGTCCTCGAGCTGCAAGTTCTCGCGCACGGTCTCGTCGACCACCGTACGGGTAATCGGCAACACGCGGGCAAGCTCCGCCACGACCGGAGCCGTCGCGGTGGCCGTCGCCGCCATAACGACCGGATCGCCCAGGGCCTTGAGGATATCGGGCATGTCGAGGTATGCGCTACGGTCGCCGCCCTTGGCAAGACCGGCATGATGCGCCTCGTCGATAACGACAAACCCGATACGACCCGAGCGAGCAAAGCGGTCGCGGTGAATAGACAGGAACTCAGGCGTCGTGAGCACGATGCCGGTGCGGCCCGAAGCCAAGCCGGCAAACACGTCATCGCGCGCCGCCTCCACGGTCTCGCCGGTCAGCACGCCTACGCCAATGCCGAGCGCAGCCATCGTCGACGAGAGGTGATAGGCCTGGTCGGCAACGAGCGCACGCAGCGGATAGACAAAGATACTCGCACGCCCGCGAAGGACCGCCTCGCGCGCGGCGTGCACATGGAAGATAAGAGACTTTCCGCGCCCCGTTCCCATAACGGCCAGAACACTTTGGTGATCGGCCAGGGCATCGAGCGCTTCGACCTGCGCGCGGTGCGGCTGGTTCGAGCCGATAAAGCTATGGATAAGCGAGCGCGTGAGCTCGGTATAAGAAAGTTGGGCGAGCGTTTGGCGCTTTCGGGACTCCAGGCGCAGGCCGGAATCCGCCGGCTGCACGCCACGACGAAGCTCGCATGCCGGATCGTCGACGCTGGGCAGCGTGGTATCGCGGACCAGAACATCCTTGATCATGAGCTTGGGCTTTACGCGACCTTGCCAATGCTCGGCCACGGCCTCGAACACCAAGTCGACGGCGCTATCACAATTGATGAGCTTATCGATCTGCGGCACGCGGAACATAATGGCCGGCACACTCGCGGCGCCATCGGTCGCCACGAAGCGCATGTGCTCGCCGGTTTTGCCCACCACGGCGCGATCGCACATTGTCACGCCCTCGGCCGCCAACAGCGGCACCTTGTTGCCCTGGCCAAACGGCTCAAGACGGGAGATCTGCTCGATGGTCTCAATATTCAGCTCGGAAAGGTCGACGGTGGCGGCGACCTCGTCGGTGTCTTCAAAGTCCTCGGCGGGAAGCTCCGATAGCACGGCGGAAAGGCGGCGGCGGAACTCATCGAGCTTGGATGCCTCGATGGTCACACCCACCGCACCGGCATGTCCGCCGCGACGAATCAGCAGGTCGGAACAGCGCTCGACGGCGTCAAACAGGTTAACTTTGCCCACCGAGCGGCCCGATCCGCGTGCAACGCCGTCCTCGATCGAGAAGAGCAGCGCCGGCACGTGATAGCGATTGGTCAGGCGGCTCGCCACGATGCCCTTGACGCCCTCGTGCCAGCCCTCGCCACCCACGACGATTGCGCGTCCGCCGTCATAGGTCTTCTCGACCTTTGCCATGGCATCGCGCGTGAGCTCCGCCTCGATCTCACGGCGCTGGCGGTTGATTTCCTCGAGCTCAGCCGCCAGCGCGCTTGCTTCGATGGGATCGCGGGCAAGCAGCAGGTCGAGCGCCAGCTTGGGATCGGCCATGCGACCGGCAGCGTTTAAGCGGGGAATGAGCGAGAACGATAGGCCATCCGCCGTAATGCTCGAAAGGTCCGCCTTGGCGAGCGCGGCAAGCGCGATATAGCCGGGACGAGCGGTTACGCGCATCTGCTGGATGCCCTCGGCAACCAGCGCGCGGTTCTCGGGCGTGAGCGGCATCATGTCGGACACGGTGCCCAGCGCCGCGACCTCGATTAGCGAACGCCAATACGACGGCTTGCCCAAGCGCTCACCCAGGACCTGCACCAGCTTGAGCGCCACGCCGGCACCGGCAAGCTCGCGCGAGGGACCCTCGTCCTCGAGCTTGGGGTCGGTCAGGGGCACGCCCTGCGGCACCTGGTCGGAGGGCTCGTGATGGTCCGTGACCACCAAATCGATCCCCAGGCTCTCCAGATAGGAAACCTCTTCCTTGGCGGCAATACCGTTATCGACGGTCACAATCAGGTTGGGTTGGGCGAGCTCGTTGACGCGGTCGAGCGCCGCACGCGACAGGCCGTAGCCCTCGTCAAAGCGATGCGGAATAAACGGCGTGACATCGGCGCCAAACGTGCGCAATGCCTCGGTCAACAGGCAGGTCGACGTAATACCGTCAACATCAAAATCGCCAAAGACCGCAATGTGCTCGTGGCTGCGAATAGCGCGCTCAACGCGGTCGGCGACGACCGCCATGCCCGGAATAACGAGCGGGTCGGCCCAGTCGCGATTGAGCGAAGGCGTCAAAAACAGCTGACCTTCCTCGATGGATGCAATGCCGTGCGCAACCATAATGCGCGCCACCAGCCCGGGTATGCCCAGGCCAGTCGAAAGCTCCTTTTCGAGCTCGGGGTTTTGCTGAGCGACCGCCCAGCGATGCGTCGTCTTAAGCGATGACATAGGCGCCCACCCCCGATAGGGGCAGGTCGCCGCGATACCTCTCACGGTTCATAGCGATGAGTCCTCTGTGTATGCCCGCTTCGGCAGGCAGATCTGTTGAACGGATTTATTATACCGTGCAGCGCGGACGCAAATCGCCGCAGCACGCCGCGGTTTCGGTAAACGATGCCGGTAATACCCTCGAAATAATCGAGCGTTTCTGACGCACGGACGCATGCGAGCGTCTAGCATATCCATTCAAAACGGATTCACGAGCAAAGGGAGTCACAAGAGCATATGAAGCAATGGGTTGGACTGGGCAAGTTTCTCGCGGGGCACATGCAGGTCATCGTTCCGATTTGCGTGGCGCTCGGCGTGCTCTTTCCCCAGCAGATCGGCGTGCTCAAGCCCATCGTTCCCGCCCTGTTTGCTTTTATGACGTTCCAAGGTGCGCTCAGCAACACCTTTCACCAGGTGGCCGAGATGTTCCGCCGTCCCCTGCATTTGATTTTGGCGTTATTTGTCTCGGCTGTGCTCATCCCCATCGCGGCGTATGCCATGAGCTCACTGTTCTTTGGTTCCAACCCCAACCTTGTCTGCGGCATCGTGCTCGAGTACAGCGTACCCGTGGCAGTCACTGCCTTTATGTGGATTAGCATGTTCGGCGGCAACGGCCCGCTCGCGCTCACCATCATCCTGACGTCCTCGGTTATCTCGCCCGTGACGATTCCGCTCACGCTCAAGCTCTTGCTGGGCGCCACCGTCTCGATTGACGTGCCGAGCATGATGCAGAACATGGCCTTTATGATCGCCATACCCGCCGTGCTCGGCATCGTGATCAACGAGCTCACGCGCGGATGGGGACACGAGAAACTCTCCCCCGCGCTTTCGCCCGCCTGCAAGTTCATGATGATGGGGGTCATCGCGTCCAACTCCACCGCCATGAGCGAGTACGTACTGCACATGAATGTTGAGCGCTTGGAAGTCGCCCTCTTTATTTTGGTCTTCGCCATCAGCGGCTTTGTCGTCGGTTTTCTGGTCGCCCGCGCGCTGCATCTGCCATATAGCGAGACGACTACCATGTGCTTTACCTGCGGCATGCGTAACATCTCTTCGGGCGCCGTCATCGCCACGCAGTACTTTCCAGGCGAAGTCGTGTTTCCCGTCATGTGCGGGACGCTGTTTCAGCAGGTACTGGCCTCGATTATCGGGCATCTCTTTGAGCGCCTAACCGGCGAGGAGCGCGCCAAACAGCGCAAGCGGGTCGAAGCCGGCCGCGACGCGTTGGCACGCTAGGCAGCGCTCTTTTCGCAGGCGCTCACCTTGCTACGCGAGCGTTTCCAGATGCGCTTGCAGACGCTCCGCATCGATATCGAGCGTGGTCTCGGCATTGACCTGGGCCAGACGATAGCCCACAAAGTAGGGCGATACCACCCAACGTGGCAGCGCCTTGGCAATGGTCCGGCCGTCCATGTGGTAGAAGAACAAGTTGTACGACTCCGCGCGACCGCCGTGGTGCCCGTGCAGGATATAGCGCAGGGCCACCTGAATCGCATCGGCAAACAGGTCCGCTTCGGCTTGGTCACGGGCGTCGTCGCTGGCGGCGATTCCCTGTGGAGCCGAGACGTTGACCTCAAAGAATCCCATGATCGGCTCGGTTGAGATGTTGACCGCAACCCTCCCGTGCCGCAAAACATCGATGCCTTCAAAGTTGGCTGAGGTCAGCGCCGCATAGCCGTCCTCCTGTTCCAAGCCCACAATCTGCATGTGCGGATGGACGAGGCTGCCGCCCGAAAGCGGGCCTTTGTTCTTGTACATGAGCACACTGCGGTACTGTTGGGAATCGATCATCTGCTGCCAACAGCCCAGGGCAAACCGCATCACATGATGCAGCTCGTCCGGTTCATAGGTCACCAGGTCGGCGTCGTGATTGGCCGACTCGATCAATACGGTCTGACGGGTGGCCCGCAAGGTCTTGAACTTATTCTCGAGCCAGATGCAGTCACCATCGCGCTGGATGATGTTGGCGAGCCCCTCCGTGTCGCAAAAGGGGCACGCGGTGCCAGGGCGACGATTATCGTCGGGCTTGCCGCTCGCCTGCCGAACGTCAAATACCAGCGCCACGGGTTATACCTCCAGTGGCACGATCTTGGTGCCATGGAGCTCGGAGACGCCTAGTGCCGCCGCGACCGCGTCGCGATTTGCCGTAGTGATGCCGCCGCCGGGAAGGATGGTCAAACGATCGCCCGCATACTCGATTAAACGAGCCAGGTTTTCGAAGTTGTCCTCGATCGGCGTACTGGCAGCGCCACCGTGCGTCAGAATGCGCGTGACGCCGCAGTCGGCGAGCGTGTCAACGGCGTCCAGCTGAGCTTCGGGCGAGAGCTGGTCAAATGCCATGTGGAAGGTGATGTCAAGGGACTCGCGCTTGCACTCCTCGGTCGCGCAGCCCGTAGCCATAACGAGGGCGCCGAGGGTGAGCTCGTCGAGCGCCCAGCCGCCGGCACAGGGCTTGCAGCAGCCAAAGACCAGGCCGTCAACGCCAGCGCTCACAGCAAGGCCCAGGTCCATCTCCATCATGCGCAGCTCGTCCTGGTTGTAATGAAAATCGCCACCACGCGGACGAATCATGCACATCACTCGCGCGTCATGCTCGTGAGCGTAGCTGACTGTAGCGCTAATAACGCCGGCGGAAGGCGTGGTGCCACCGACGGCGAGGTTGTCACACAGCTCGATGCGCCCCGCACTGGCCTCGATGGCCGCCGGCACTCGCTCAAAGTTCTCGGCACAAAACTCGTACAGCATAGATAGGCCCCCAAAGACAGCAGATGTTTTCCGACGGGCATTGTCACACATCCCCATGAAGTTGCGGTGGAATAGGGACTGTTTTGGCGTCTAGAGCCCCCATTTAGTCCCTATTTCACCGCAACTTAAAGGGGTGCCGACCGAAATGGTCAGCACCCCTTTTTGCTGTATAGAAGTAGTCGTTGGGGGCGGTGTTTTAAGACCACGCGGTGATAAAACGGCCCCACCCCA
>CAUCNB010000036.1:0-22462 GCA_958444075.1 uncultured Collinsella sp.
GCGGGCCGTGTTCCGCTATGCGGTTGTCAATTTGCGAAAGAAATTATGCGTCACCCGTCGATATGAGCTTCTTTGGATGTGAACTTCAGCACCCTTTCTGCTCTTTCGCTTTGGTTTGCAGGGTTGCCAGAAGACAAAAAGATCAACGTGCTCGTTGCGTGCGCTTCATTTTATGTCCGCGCCAGTGGCTACACTTTTGAAAATCGGCACGAAGGTACCTGTCACATATCTCATGCTATAGACATATCGGCGAGTTCAGAATTGAAGGTGAAGTGAGTATGAAAGGCAGAAATCAGCACGTTACGAAGCGTTCTGATGGCAATTGGCAGGTTAAGGGCGAGGGAACAAGTCGCGCTTCTTTCGTTACGACGACCCAGAGCGAGGCGATAAAGCTCGGTCGACGCATTTGCTCCAATCAAGAATCGGAGTTGATTGTTCATCGTCGCGACGGAAGGATTCGCGCAAGGGATTCCCATGGCCACGACCCCTTCCCACCGAGGGGATAAGGGTTCGGCTCCATAGCGACAGCGGCCCGTAATGGTGTGCCCACTGTCGTTAAATGACTTCATCATTGCGGTGAAGGTTGTAAACGATGCTGTCGATTCGATGTTCGCATTGGAGCGCATATTTGGGCGTTTTGAAAACGAGGTGGTGCGGTATGATGGTTCACTTCATTGAGGTGTAGAGTACATATCTCAATACAAAAGCTCTTTGGGAGCTTTAAGGGTGACGCTTTCTGATAGAGTGTTGCCCTTTTTCCATGCATGTAATGCGTAACGTGCTAGCTAAACGCCATTCCGGCAATGGGATGGTCGAGTATGGGCGGTTTGGCACCTTGCGCCTGCTGTCATTGGTGTAGCAAGCACTTGATTTAGCCTGCTTAAACTCTATAATCAAATAAAAACTCTGAAATATCTTTTCAAAACAATGAAAGGAATGTTGAGGACGATGCTTTGCCAGTTCACCTTCAGGAACTATAGATCCTATCGCGATGAGGTGGAGCTTTCCATGCAGGCGACGCCGATGAAGGAGTTTGAGCGTTCCCTCATAGAGTGTTCCGACGGGCAGAGTTTCCTTCCGGTGGCTGCGGTGTACGGGCCCAACGCTGGCGGCAAGTCTAATCTGCTCGAGTCTCTTGATTACGTTCGCTCGGCGGTGGCCAGACCGATAAGACTGCTGTCTGCCAGTGCTGATGCAGCAGAGGGCGATCGCCCTTTGATACCCCGTTGTTCGGCGTTTAAGTTCGATGATGTGTCTGCTGCCGAGCCCACCGAGTTCGAGCTCTACTATCGCGCGGGTGAGCACGAGTACCGCTATGCCCTGTCCGTGCATGCGGACGAGATCGTGTCCGAAGGCCTGTGGCGGCGAAAATTGGGAGCGTCACGCACGGCGATGCTGTTCGAGCGCGAGGATACAAAGGTTGAACTCGGCCCCACACTGCGTAAGCTTGTGACGGCCGCGAGGTTCAACCCAAGTCTGCCGTACCTATCGTTCCTTTGCATCAACTTCGATGCACCGGTGGTCCAGGAAGCGGCCAGCTGGTTTCTCGACGCTGTGTTTCTCAACTACAACAGTTCCTACCTGGAGCGGATGCTCGAGCAAATGCTCGACGAGGGCGACTCGCGCGAGGTCACGCGTTTTTTGCGCGCCGTTGATGTGCGTATTGACGGCTTCAGAGTGGAGAGGGCGCCGGAATGGCGCGGCCGGCGCGTCTTCGTGAGACACGAGGTGGGCGGCAAAGCGTACGAGCTGCGTTTATCCGAGGAATCTGCCGGCGCCCAGAAGCTCATGGGGTTGGCTGCGTATCTGATGGCAGCGCTTGAGTGTGGTGGCACCGTTGTGGTAGACGAGCTCGACGCCAAACTGCACCCGAAGCTTCTTCGCTATGTGATCCTGCTGTTTAAGGATCCTGAGGTCAACAAGAGTGGCGCACAGCTCATCTTCTCGTCCCAGGACGTGTCTACCATGCGAAACGATGTGTTCCGCCGTGACGAGATATGGTTCGCTGCGCGCGGCGAGGGGGAGGCGAGCCAACTGTGGTCTCTCGCCGACATCCACGAGGCAAACGGTAATCTGGTAAGCAAGAACGCGGCTTTCGACAAGCAATACCTGTCCGGTCGCTACGGCGCCGATCCGTATCTCACCCGCATCGAGGAGTGGGATTAGCATGGTCCTTTTCATGAACAGAAGCCGCAGGTAGAAGCGTTGCTACTATCCAGTGTTGTCGGCATGTCTTGAATTTGCCGCATACTTCCGGATTGGGCGCTCATTTTGGACTCTCGAAGTCCCCACATTCCCTAAAAAAGTTCTTAAAACAGTCTTAAAGGCGTTCCAGCTCGCGTTGACAGCGTAAAATACGCATGTTTGACTATGACAGAAGTGGATTTTAGGGGAGGGGTGCGCCATGGAGGTGCTGGTTGTTGGCAACACCGCATATGTTGACGATGACTTTTGCGCCAAGGCATTCCCCGGGGACCACGTTAAGGTTGTAGCCGCCAAGGATGCGCGTCGTGATGAGTCGTCGCCCCATGCCTCGTGGAAAGAGCTGCTCCAGCACTTGGAGCAGGCCTACGAGTTCGACCGCGTGGTCTACCTGTCTAATTACCTTACCCCGCATACTGATACCGTGGGCGATATCGAGCTTCTGCGTTCGGTCTTTCGTGCGTGCATGGGGCGCCGGGTTCAGCTGCTGTTTGTAGCCGGGCCCGCGGGCGCTGAGGATGCCACCGATGCCGCAGAACAAACGGGCAAAGGCATTATCGCGCACGCAGCCAACGACCTGTGCCGCTACTACGCTGCTCGCGAGGGCGTTCAGACCAAGATCCTGCGCGTGCCGTTCCTGTATACCGCGTCTGCTGCGTTGGAGGACCCGTTTTTGGTGCCGCTGTTCGACGCGTGCTCAACCGGATCGGTCGCTCTGCAGGGCGCGCAGGATGCGGCGTTTCCCCTGCTGTGTGCCGAGGAGCTTGCGGTGCTGATTCGCCGCATCTTTGATAGCTGGGATGCCTCTTTTGAGACGCTCGACGTTGCCGATGCCTTCCATCACACGTCGGGTAAAGTGGGCGAGGCCCTCAAGGTACTGTTCCCCGGCCTTGCCGTTGCCTATGGCGATTCTGCCGGCTACGCCCTGCCCACGGACGATACCGTTCGCGTGCGTTATGGCTGGTTTCAGCGCTACGACTTGCTGCGCGATCTTTCGACCATTCAAGCGCGTTGGGATGCTGGCCGCTCAAAGAAGGCCAACCCCTTGCGCGCCGCCATCGACCGTATCCAGCTGCGCACGCTGCCTATTAAATGCCTGGAGACGGGCGTTGCCTGGGTTCTGTTCGAGGTGCTGGAGCGTCTATTCTCCCAATCAGCCCAGCTCAATGTGCTCGATTATCGCCTGCTCTACGTCGTGATCATCGGCACGCTGTATGGCTTGGACTTTGGCTTGGTTGCGGCGCTGTTGGCATCGGTGGGCTTGGCCTTAAGCTACTTTACTCAATACGGCTATACCTTCCAGGGCCTGTTCTATGAGCCGTCCAACTGGCTGCCGTTTATCGCGTACTTTGTGGTGGGTGCCGTGTGCGGCTATGTGCAGCTGCGTAACAGCGAGGCCATTAGGGTGGAGCGCGACCAAAACGAGCTCGTGCGTAATCGCAATACGTTCCTCACGCAGCTCTACCACGATGCCATCGAGGACAAGCGCACATACAAGCACCAGATTGTGGGGCGTCAGGATAGCTTTGGCAAGATCTTTGCCGTGACGCAAGAGCTCGACGTGCTCAATCCGCGTGACATCTATCGCAAGTGCTGCGAGCTCATGGGTGAGATTCTCGAAAACGATTCGGTGGCGATCTATCACGTTTCGGGCGGTGCATTTGCACGCCTGGTGGCAGCAAGTCCCGTGATTGCCGAAGACGCCACGCGCTCGTTTTCGCTTGAGCAGCTTGCGCCCCTTTTGGGCGGCGGGGGTCGTTCGAACCTGTGGGTGAATCGCGAGTTGACGCCGGGACTGCCCATGTTTGGATACTCGATCGAGCGCGACGGGGCACCCGCCGTGTTGATCTCTGTGCGTCGTGCGGCTCAGAATCAAATGACGCTCTATTACCAAAACCTGTTCCGCATCTTGTGCGGCTTGGTCGAAAGCGCGCTGGGGCGCGCCTTTGACTATGAGGCGGTGGCGCAGGATAAGCGCTGCGTTGACGGCGCTTGCGTGCTCAAGCAGGCGGCCTTTGGCCAAGAGCTCGCGGCGGAGCAGGCGTTGGCAGATAGCAAGATGGGGAGCTTTTTGCTCCTGCGCGTGGTGCCGGGCATGGAGCCTGTCGGCGAGCTGGTGGGCGCGATTGGTTCGGCTATCCGCGAGAACGATGCGGCGGGCTTGGTCGACGGCGACGTGCTCTACCTGCTTATGCGTCAGGCAAAGGCGTGCGATCTGCCCATTATCCGCGAGCGCCTGAGCGCAAAGCAGATTGCGGTGGAGCCCGTCGACGGCGAGGACATCGTGGCGCTGTTGCAGCACATCTCTTACACCGGTGACGGTGAGGGGGGTGCCGCTTGATCTCGCTTGTCGTTGCTGCCGTCTTGCTGCTTATTCATGCGCTGGTTTGCCTGGTGCTGTGGACGCTCATGAAGCTGGGCCTGCTGCCGGTGCGCGGGCACATGCTGCCTGTGATAGTGCTGGTGCCGCTGTGGGGCCCATTGCTGGTGGCTCTGCTATCGGTCCGCAGCGCGGTGTTTGGCGAGGGACTGAAAGAGTCTGCGCTGGAGTCGCTGCGCTTCAACGACGACCTGCATCGCAGTATGCCGGTACCGAGTGGTGAGGATGATGCAGGCGTAGTGCCGCTCGAGGAGGCGCTCATCGTCAACGACCCGGCATACCGGCGCCGCCTCATGCTCTCCATGCTCACCGAGGAGCCCGACGCGTACCTGGCGCAGCTGCAGGCGGCTAAGCTTAACGACGACGTTGAGGTGGCGCACTATGCCGCGACGGCGGTGGCGCAGATCTCCAAGGAGTCCGACCTTAAACTGCAGCAGCTGGAGCGTGCCTTTAAGACAGACCCGAGCGCGCAAAACCTCAACGAATATTGCGATTTTCTTGGTGAATACTTGAACTCGGGCTTGGCCGAGGGACGCGTGGCTCAGATTCAGCGTCAGCAGTATGCTCGCTTGCTTGCGCGCCGCCGCGAGCGCGAGGACACCCTTGAGCTGCGCATTCGATACGCGACGGCGCTGGCCGATGTCGGACAGATCGACGAGGCGCAGGCCGTGACCGACCAGCTGGTGCTCGACGTGCCCGAGGAGCAGGAGGTTTGGATGCTTTGCCTGCGCCTGGCCGTGATGCGCCGCGACGGTGACGAGGTCCACCGTGTGATCGATGCGATCGACAAACAGCATGTGTACTTGAGCGCCGCCAACCGCGAAAAGCTGGCGTTTTGGCGCGATGGAGAGGAGGCCCGATGAGCGTTGTGCTGCGTATCCGCGACCGTGCGGGCCATTTTCGCTGGATGGGCCTGCTTGTGGTGTGGGCGGTCTTTATTGCCATGGCGGCCGTGCTGCTGGTGGAGCGCGCCGGCGTACAGTACAGTGCGGGCCAGCATAAGCTGGGGATGCTTGCCGCCAACGATGCGGCGCCGGCTTCCTCGGCAATATTTGGCCAAAAGCCCACGTGCTTGGTTATTACCGACTCGGACCAAGATGGCGTCGAGGACGTCAAAGAGCAGTTCGACCAGATCTTGCTTGACATGAAGATCGCGCACCGCGACGTGGACCTTGCCGTGGATGGCGCAGATGCCATTCCCTCGGTGACCTCCTACGATCGCGTGATTTTGCTCATGCCGTCGCTCGATGGGCTCGGTACGCACCTGAGCGACATTATGAGTTGGGTGAGTGCCGGCGGTTCGCTTATGCTGGGCATGACGCCAGATAACTCGAACTACCTGCAGACTATTGCTTCCAAGCTTGGTATCGAATCGGCCGGATATGACTATGCGACAGCCGAAAGTATCGTTCCGAGCGAGGACTTTATGTTGGGCGGGGGAGATCGCTACGAGCTCTCGGACCCCTTTGATTCGTCGCTTTCGGTTTCGCTGCGCGAGACGGCTCGTGTGTGGGCTAAGACCGGTGATGCGGGTGCCCCGCTCATTTGGTCGAATGACTGCGGTAGCGGGCGCACCGTGGTATGCAATATCGGTATCTATGACAAGGTCATGCGCGGCTTTTACGCCGCGGCGATCAGCCTGCTGGGCGATGCCACGGCCTATCCGGTCATCAACAGCGCCGTGTTCTATTTGGACGACTTTCCTAGCCCCGTGCCCTCGGGCGATGGTACTTATATCAAGCGTGACTACGGCCTTTCCATTGCGGATTTTTACACCAAGGTCTGGTGGCCCGATCTGCAAAAGCTCGCGCAAAAATACGGCATTCGCTATACCGGCGTGATGATCGAAAACTACGAGGACGCGGTCAACCAGACCAAGCCTGCGCGCCAGGCCGATACCACGCAGTTTCGCTACTTTGGCGGCATGCTGCTGCAGATGGGCGGAGAGCTGGGCTTTCACGGCTACAACCATCAGCCTCTGGTGCTCTGGGATACCGATTACGGCACGCTGTATGACTACAAGACCTGGAAGAACAAGGAAACGCTCGTCGCATCGCTCAACGAGCTTATCGCCTTCCAAGATGAGGTGTTGCCCAACGCGCACGGCTCGGTTTACGTGCCGCCGTCAAATATCCTTTCGGCCCGTGCGCGCAAGCTTATCGGCACCGACGTTCCGCGCATTAAGACCATCGCCAGTACGTATTTTGAGGATGGCACCGACCTGCCGTACGTGCAGGAGTTTGGCGTGGCGAGCGATGGCATTGTGGAGCAGCCGCGTATTGTCTCGGGCGGCATGGTCGACGATTCCTACATGCGTCTGGCCGCGGTGTCCGAGCTCAACATGCACTACGTGAGCACGCACTTTATGCATCCGGACGACCTACTGGATCCCGATCGCGGCGCTAAGGAGGGCTGGGAGGTCTACAAGGGCGGCTTGACCGACTACCTGGATTGGCTTACTAAGGCTGCGCCCGACCTGCGCAAACAAACCGGTTCGGAATGCTCGGGCGCTATCCAGCGTTTTTCGTCCGTGACGGTGAGCATGGATACCAGTGCGGATGCCTGGACGCTCAGCTTAGGCAATTTCCACGACGAGGCGTGGCTGATGTTCCGCGCCAACAACGGCGAGCCGGGGACGGTCACGGGTGGCGAGATTACGCATTTGACGGGCGACCTGTACCTGGTCAAAGCCACGGACAAGACGGTGACCATTGCACGCAAGGAGGGTGGCGACAAATGAGAATCTGCTTGGTACTCGAGGGTTGCTACCCCTATGTGCACGGCGGCGTATCTACCTGGATGCATGGCTATATCCAGGCCATGCCCGAGCACGAGTTTGTGCTGTGGGTGATCGGCGCGCATGCTGCCGACCGCGGCAAGTTTGTCTACGAGCTGCCCGGCAACGTGGTCGAGGTGCACGAGGTGTTCCTGGACGATGCTCTGCGGCTTTCGGGCGAGCAACATGAAGCCAGTTTTAACGACCGCGAGCGCGAGGCGCTACGCCGCCTGGTGTCGCTCTCCAATCCGGACTGGGACGTGCTGTTCGATATCTTTCAGCGCCGTCGCGTGCATCCGCTCTCGTTTTTGCAGAGCCGAACGTTTATGGACATCTTCCGCGACGTGTGCCTGGCCGAGTACCCCTACACGCCCTTTGCCGATGCATTCCACACCATGCGCTCCATGTTGCTTCCCGTGCTCTACCTGTTGGGCAGCGAGGTGCCGGTGGCCGATGTGTACCATGCCATCTCGACCGGCTACGGTGGCCTGCTCGCCTGCCTGGGCTCAAGCGTTCACCATGCGCCGGTGCTGCTGACCGAGCATGGCATCTATACCCGCGAGCGCGAGGAAGAGATCATTCGCGCTGACTGGGTGGTGCCGTCGTTTAAGGATCGCTGGATTCGCTTTTTCTACCTGCTTTCGGAGGAGATCTACCGCCGCGCCTTCCGCGTGACGAGTTTGTTCCATAACGCCCGCAAGACGCAGATCGATATGGGCTGCGATGCGGGTAAATGCCTGGTCATTCCCAACGGCATCCAGTTCGACCGCTTTAAGGACATTCCCTTAAAGCCCGATGACGGCTGGGTGGACATTGGCGCGGTGGTGCGCCTGGCGCCCATCAAGGACGTCAAGACCATGATCTATGCGTTCTTTGAGCTGCACGAGCGCCTGCCCAAGGTGCGCCTGCACATTATGGGCGGCGTGGACGACGAGGAGTACGGCGCTGAGTGCCACGCGCTGGTCGATACCCTGGGCGTGCGCGACCTGATCTTTACCGGCCGCGTCAACGTGGTCGAGTACATGGAAAAGCTCGACTTTACCATTTTGACGAGCATCTCCGAGGGCCAGCCGCTCAGCGTGCTGGAGTCGCTTGCAGCGCGCCGTCCCTGCGTGACGACAGAGGTGGGCTGCTGTCGCGAGCTGCTCGAAGGCGCCCCGGGCGACGACTTTGGCGTGGCGGGTTTTGTGACGCCGCCCATGTATCGCAAGGGCTTGGCCGATGCCATGGAGCGCATGTGCGTGAGCCGCGCCCGTCGCATTGAGATGGGGGAGCGCGGGCAGCGTCGCGTTGCCACGTACTTTTTGCACGAGCAGATGCTCGCCAACTATCGCGCGCTGTACGACGAGACGGCGTGTGCGTTTAACCTGCCCAGAGAGGGGGAGTAGCCGGTGGCCGGAATTGGTTTTGAGCTCAAGCGCCTGTTTAGGCGCAAGGGCCTGTTTGCCACGATGCGCGCTTACGGCTACGCCGGCATCGTATGCACGGGCCCCATGCTGCTGGGTGTGCTGCTGCAGGTGGGTATTTTGGTGCTGTGCGGTCTGTGGGGTGTGGGCCGTGCCAACCAGGATCTGCTGGTGTGCATGGTGACCTACACACTGCTGGCCTCGCTTACGCTCACGAGCTTTTTCTCCATGCCGGTCACGCGCTTTTTGGCTGATATGTTGTTTGCCGAGCGCGAGGATGAGATGCTGCCGTCGTTTTGGGGCTCCAATGCTGTCATGCTCGTTGCGGGCACGGTGCTCTACGGCGTTTTTTTGCTGTTCTCGGGCGCCACGCTGCTGCAGGGGCTGCTATGCCTGTGGCTGTTCAACATTATGATCGTCAACTGGAACGGCATGAGCTATCTCACGGCCATCAAAGACTACCGCGGCATCCTGTGCAGCTTTGCGGCCGCCATTGGCGTGGCGTGCCTGTGCGCCCTGGCCGCGCTGGCACTGGGGCTGCCGCCGGTCGAGGGCCTGTTGGCATCAGTTGCTTTGGGCTACGGCGTCATGCTCGTCTGGGACGTGGTGCTGCTGTACCGGTATTTTCCGCAGAGTGACCGCAGCCCCTGGCTCTTTTTGCAATGGCTCGATCAGTTTATGCCGCTGGCGCTCACGGGCCTGTTTACCAACCTAGGGCTCTTTGCGCACCTGGTGATTATTTGGGCCGGTCCCATTGGCGTGCAGGTCAAGGGCTTGTTTTATGGCGCGCCCTACCACGATGTGCCGGCGCTCATCGCGTTTTTGACCATCCTTGCCACGACCGTTAACTTCGTGGTCTCGGTCGAGGTCAACTTTTATCCGCGCTACCGCGACTACTACAGTCTGTTCAATGACGGCGGCGTGGTAGGCGACATTGTGGTGGCCGAGGAGGAGATGCTCTCTACGCTTAATAGCGAACTACGCTTTTGCGCGCTCAAGCAGCTGTTTGTGACTGCGGCTGTCATTTCGCTCGAGACCACGGTACTCTCGGCCCTGCCGCTGGGCTTTAACAACCTTATGCACGGGTATTTTCGCACGTTATGCGTAGGCTATGGCCTGTATGCCGTGGGCAACACGATCCTGCTTATCTTGCTGTACTTTACCGACTACAAGGGAGCCGTTCTGGCCTCGGGCCTGTTTGCCGGTGTGGCAGGGTTGGCGACCGCCGTGTCGTTGCTTTTGCCGCAGCAGTTTTACGGCTTTGGCTTTTTGTTGGGTGCGGTGGTGTTTTTTATCGTGGCCCTGCTGCGGCTCGATACCTATACCGCCAACTTGCCGTATCGTATCCTGAGCCAGCAGCCCATTGTGTCGACCGACAAAACGGGTCGCTTTACACAGCTGGGCCGCTTGCTCGACCGTGCCGAGCAGCGCTATGAGGAGTGCCGCCGCAAGGGCGTGCCGCACGGCGCGTTTCAGCGCGCAGTAGTTCGCGTGTATCGCAACCATTGGGGAGGTTCTGATGATCGATAAGTTGATGTCTCGCCGCTGCCTGATCGAGGCGGCTGCCGGCGCGCTGCTGCTTTCGGGCTGCTCATCTCAGGACGAATCCTCGACCAAAAAGGTCAAAAAGCAGGACAAGATTAAAAAGGCCGAGTCCTCGGACGGTACCAAGCACCTACGCGATAAAGACGAGCTGTACGAGGTCTACGACGACTCGGGCATTGTGCCCATGTACCTGACGGTCTCGCGCGGCAACAGTTCCGAGAACACCGACCACAGCTGGGCCGAGATCAATACGTACTCGGTGTATGACTATGCCGACATGGGCGTGACGCGCTATCAGGTTATGGGCCTGCTGCAGGCGGGCGACGAAGACGGCCCGGTGGCCGGCGAGGTTGGCTATGGCGAGGAAGCGCCCAATGCTACCGTGCAGGTGCGCGGTCAGACATCGAGCATGAACTCGCAAAAGAATTACAAGGTGGAGCTCAAAAAGGGCAAGGGTACCTGGCGCCAACAGCGCGCGATTGCGCTCAACAAGCACATGGGCGAGGGCATGCGTTTTCGCAACAAGATGGCCTACGACCTTATCCGCGGAATCCCCCAGATGATGGGCCTGCGCACGCAGTTTGTGCATCTGTGGGTGTGCGACCAGACCGAAAAGTCCAACGACACCTTTGAGGACTACGGCCTGTTTACGCAGGTGGAGCAGCTCAACAAGACGGCGCTTAAGGCGCATGGCCTGGATAAGAGCGGGCACCTGTACAAGGTGAACAGCTTTGATTTCCATCGCTACGAGGACACCATTAAGCTTGCCGACGATCCCGACTACAACCAGGCAAACTTCGAGGGCATGCTCGAGATTAAGGGCGATTCGGACCACACCAAGCTCATCGAGATGCTCGATGCGCTCAACGACGAATCGCAAAAGATCGATAACGTGCTCGACACCTACTTTGATACCGAGAATCTGGTCTATTGGCTGGCGTTTCAGATCCTGACGGGCAACTGCGATACTCAGAACCGTAACTGTTATCTGTACAGCCCGCTCAACTCAAATACCTGGTACTTTTTAGATTGGGATAACGACGGAATGCTGCGTAAGCTGGAGCTTTCTCTTGCCGGGTTCTCGGACTATGCGAGCTGGGAGCGCGGCGTAAGCAACTACTGGGGCAACGTGCTATTCAATCGTGCGCTGCGCAGCAAATCGTTCCGCAGTGAGCTCGACCGCGCCGTAAAGGACCTGCGCTCGTATATGACCGAGGCGCGCCTGGCCAAGATGATTAGACATTATCGCGAGGTTACCGAATCGTTGGTCTTTGCTTCGCCCGATATCGACAATCTGCCTGTCACCAAGGACCAATACGAGCAAATCGCCGCGGCGATTCCCTCCGAGATCGAGGAGAACTACAAGAGCTTTCGCGAGAGCTATAAAAAGCCCATGCCGTTCTACATTGGCGTGCCGCAGATCGATAACGGTAAGCTGCGCATTAACTGGGATGCGTCCTACGATTTTAAGGCGCGCGACATTCGCTATACCGTGGAGCTGGCGCGTGACTATGCCATCAAGGACGTGTTTTTTAAGGCCGAGGACGTGCTGCTGCCTGAGGTGACCTGCGATGCGCCCGATACCGGCCAGTATTTTGTGCGCGTGCGTGCCACCAACTCAGACGGCTATACGCAAGATGCGTTTGACTACTATGTGACCGACGACGGCAAACACTACGGCATGAAGTGTTTTTACGTGCAGGACGGTGGTAAGGTCGTGGAGGACACGTATGAGGAGGGCTAGCGCGCTGCTTGAGCGCCTTACGGCTCCGCCTGTGCGTGCCACGCAGGAGCGTTACCGCCACGAGCTCAAATATCTCATTAACGAGGGCGAGCACGCTGCGCTTGCCTGCCGCATGGCGCCGGTTTTTAAACTGGACAAGTATGCGCGGGCGGGTGTTTACACCATTCGCAGCCTGTACTTTGACGACTACTGCAACTCGGCCTACGAGGAAAAAGACGCCGGTATTCTTATGCGAAAAAAATATCGCGTGCGCATCTATAACGGCAGCGACAAGGTGATTAAGCTCGAGCGCAAAAAGAAGTACGGCAGCTGGATCTACAAGGAGGACGCGCCACTCACGCGTGGCGAGTTTGAGCAGATTCTGGCCGGCGACTACGACTTTTTGCTGAGGAGCCCTTATCCGCTCTGTCGCGAGTTCTACATCGAGTGCATCTGCAACATGATGCGCCCGCGGACCATCGTGGACTACGAGCGTGAGCCGTGGGTGATGGACGAGGGCACCGTGCGCATTACCTTTGATAGCAACGTGCGTGCGGCGGTGGGGAGCTTTGACATCTTTGACGCGACGTTGCCCGCGTTGCCCGTGCTGGAGCCCGGCAAGCTGGTGATGGAGGTCAAGTTTACCGAGTTTTGCCCGCAGCTGGTGCGCGATATGGTGCCGCCAGGTGCGGCCGAGCTTACGGCGGTCTCCAAGTACTGCCTGTGTTACGAAAAGACCGCCTACCTGCGCGGATTTAATTACTGGGAATCGGATTTTGAGAACCGAGGGGATATTTAGACCATGAGCACCAGGGACTTTTTTAAGAACTCCGTCTTGGAGGCGTTTGGTCAGGTCGACCCCGCCAAGATTGGCCTGTCGCTGCTCGTGGCGCTCGCCATGGGCATCCTGATCTACTACGTGTACAAGCGCTTTTTTACTGGCGTGGTCTATTCGCGCAGTTTTGCCGTGACGCTCGTGGGCATGTGCGTGCTCACCTGCATGGTCACGCTCGCGATCTCGACAAACGTGGTCATCTCGCTTGGTATGGTCGGTGCTCTGTCTATCGTCCGCTACCGTACGGCGGTCAAGGATCCGCTCGACCTGCTGTATCTGTTTTGGTCCATTACCACGGGCATTACGGCGGGCGCCGGTATGTATGCGCTCGTAGGTCTCACGGCAGTGGTGATCGTGGTGATGATCGCCGGCTTTGCGAGCCACCAGGACAAGGCGCGCGTGTACATGATGGTTATCCACTACACGGGCCAGACCACCGGCGACGATATCGTGCGCGCGTTTGGGCGCACCAAGTTCACCGTCAAGTCCAAGACCATGCGCGGTGACAAGGTCGAGATGGCTGTCGAGGTGTTCTCTGATGGCGTTGATATGCCCTACGCCGATGCGATTCGCGCACTCGACGGCGTTGAGGACTTGACGCTCATCCAATACAACGGCGAGTATCACGGCTAGCTTGGTTCCGGCGTTTTAACAAACGCCGGACCGCTTGACGCTGCGCGGGCATCTGCCGGGCGATCTGCCGCTCAAACCGTCGCGCGCGTACATAAAGTACGCGTCGCTCCTCTTTCGAGGCACCTCGCCACGGCAGCTGCCCGCTCGCTGGCGTGCGATCTTCATGGATGGTTTATTCGGTTCGGTTTTTGGGGACGGTGTTGCGTGGACGTGCAACAGCTAGAAGAAATCTGGGCTGCAAGGGCCGGCGCGCGTGAGGTGCGTCTTGTTGCGGCCTCGCATGTGCCGGCGGCGCTGTCGATGCTGGGGATTGTGCAGCCCGGCGATCGCCTGGTGGCCTTTGCGGACGACTTTGCCGATGCATTCGCCTGCGGCTTTGATGGCTGCGATGTTGCGCTGGTGGGGGAGCCCGCGGCTGCGGCGTTTGCTGCTGCGTCCGAAGGCTTTGATGCTTCGTTTGATGCCGAGGGGCCGCACCTGTGGTGGTTCGTCAACTCCATCGGCGGGTTTGGTCTGCGTGTGCCCGACCTTCGCGCTCTGGGCCGCGCCGCTCGTGAGCCGCATGCGCTGCTCGTGGTTGATAACACTGTGTCAGGCGTCTTTGGGTGCAACCCGCTGCGTCTGGGCGCCGTGCTTTCGCTCGAGGCGCTCGACCGTGTGTGTGCCGGCGTTGCGCCGCGCAAACTCGTCGCCGCTTCGGTGGCGCGCTCGCAGCTTAAGCGCCATCGCGTGGATGCCGCCGCCGAGTGTGCGTATGCGCTTCTTGCGGATTGCGGTGCGTCTGCACTCGACCTTTCTGTTAATGAGGCTTGCATGCTGGAGCGGGGGCTGTCTTCGCTCGACGCTCGCATGCAGGCCCACTTCGACCGCGCCCGTGCGCTGGCCGAGTATCTGGCCGCCAACGAGATGGTACGCAACGTGCGCTATCCCGGGCTGACCTCGCATCCCGACCATGCCATCGCGACCGGCATCCTGGAGCACGGTTTTGGCCCGGCAGTAGAGTTTGACCTGATGGACTGCATCGCGGGTGAATTTTTCAGCATACTGCCGGACGAATTCCGCACATCACCCGCCGGCGGCTCAACAACGCGCCTTTCGGCCCCGCGCGGTAAGCAGGGGAGCGCCATCCGCCTCTTCGCCGGTACAGACGACCCTCTGCAGGTGGCTGCCACTCTCGATAACGCCCTTCGCAAGTAGCTAATCGGGGTCTGTGTCACGAAAACGGCCTATTTACTACGTTTAAGCAATAGGGGTCGACCACACCCGCCTATTTTGAAAATTACCAAGCTGTTTACCAGCGGTTTTGTTTTCATGAAATCTGGTGTGGTCGAGGGTGTCCAACTAAACGTAGTAGATGGGCCCGTTTTGTGGCGCGAGCCTCAACCCGAGGGCGCTGTGGGCTAAAAACCGCCCAAAAGGACTACTCCGCGTTGATGTTTGCGATGAGGGCATCGGCCTTGGCAGCGATGATGTTGTTGATATCGGCCTGCAGCTCCTCGTAGACTGCTATGGCTCGCTCGCCGGCCGGCGTGAGCGTGGATCCGCGGGCGCCGTCGCGCTCGATGAGTTTGCATCCCAGCTGTCCTTCGGCCTCGTTCACGATGCGCCAGGCCTTAGAATACGACATGCCCATGCTTTTGGCGGCGCGGTTGAGTGAGTGCTCCCGGGCAATACCCTGCAGCAGCAAGACGCAGCCATGGCCGAACACGCCCGGCAAATCCTTGTCGCACGCTTGAATGACCAACTTTGCCGTCGTCTTGTACTTCATACGCTCCACGTCTCCCCGCTAAAGTGTTTGCTGGGCAAACGCAAAGCCTGCGTCAAACCCTCGTGTGCTCTTCTTAAATCATGCATTGTAGCAGTCAAAGTGCGTTAAGATACTTCCCCAGTATTGGGCGCCCAAGGTTGGGCTGGGTCCTACGAGGCCTGCAGCCGACCGGTCGCATGGAAAAAGGAGAAACATGGCTACGTTCTTTCCCGGTGAGTCCCACACGTTTTCGGAGTATCTGCTGGTCCCTGGTTACTCGTCCTCGCAGTGCATCCCCAACAACGTGTCTCTTAAGACGCCGCTAACCCGCTTCAAGCGCGGTGAGAAGCCGGCAATCACCCTGAACATCCCCATGGTTTCCGCCATCATGCAGTCCGTCTCGGGCGTCGACATGGGTGTCGCGCTCGCTACCGAGGGTGGCCTGTCCTTCATTTACGGTTCTCAGACCCCCGAGTCCGAGGCTGCTATGGTCAAGGCCGTTAAGGATCACAAGGCTGGTTTCGTTCAGTCCGATTCCACGCTGACACCCGACATGACCATGGAGCAGGTCATCGAGCTCAAGGAGAAGACCGGCCACTCCACCATGCCGGTCACCGACGACGGCACTCCCAAGGGCAAGCTCCTGGGCATTGTCACCAGCCGTGACTATCGTCCCAGCCGCGATGACCACCAGAAGAAGGTCTCCGAGTTCATGACCCCGCGCGAGCAGCTCATCGTGGGCGACAAGAACATCAGCCTCAAGGTTGCCAACGACGTCATCTGGGACAACAAGCTCAACGCCCTGCCTATCGTCGACGACAACGATCACCTTATGGGCATCGTCTTCCGCAAGGACTACGACAGCCACAAGACCAACCCCAACGAGCTGCTCGATAACGACAAGCGCTATATGGTCGGCGCCGGTATCAATACTCGCGACTATGCCGAGCGCGTGCCGCTGCTCATCGAGGCCGGTGCCGATGTCCTGTGCATCGATTCTTCCGAGGGCTTCAGCGAGTGGCAGAAGCGCACCATCGAGTGGATCCGTGCCAACTACGGCGAGGACGTCAAGGTCGGTGCCGGTAACGTCGTCGACGCCGAGGGCTTCCGCTTCTTGGCCGACTGCGGGGCCGACTTCATCAAGGTCGGTATCGGCGGCGGTTCCATTTGCATCACTCGCGAGACCAAGGGTATCGGTCGTGGCCAGGCCACCGCGCTGATCGACGTCTGCCGCGCCCGTGACGAGTACTACGAGGAGACCGGTGTTTACGTGCCCGTGTGCTCCGACGGCGGTATCGTCTACGACTACCACATGACGCTCGCCCTTGCCATGGGTGCCGACTTTATGATGCTGGGTCGCTACTTCGCTCGCTTTGACGAGAGCCCGACCGAGCGCGTCAACGTGAACGGCCAGTACATGAAGGAGTACTGGGGCGAGGGTTCCGCGCGCGCCCGCAACTGGCAGCGCTACGACCTGGGCGGCGCCCAGAAGCTCAGCTTCGTCGAGGGCGTCGACTCCTACGTCCCGTACGCCGGCTCCCTCAAGGACGGCGTGGGCGGCACGCTTTACAAGGTCAAGTCCACGATGTGCAACTGCGGCGCCCTCTCGATCCCCGAGCTCCAGGAAAAGGCACGCCTGACCCTGGTCTCCTCGACCTCGATCGTCGAAGGCGGAGCCCACGACGTAGTCGTGAAAGACTCCCAGCAGTCTGTGTCTTATCGATAGGATAAGAGCTGCACATAAAGGTTGAGTTTCAACCACGTTATTTAGATAAAGCGAGATGCCTGCAAGTCGCAGGCATCTCGCTTGTTGTATTTGCTATCATCAGTCAAGTTAACCTTAGGGTCGGGCGGCTTAGCTTTGTTCGCTACAAGTTCCGCACGCAAAGAAGAGCACTTAATGTGCTCTTCGTCTTGCGCAGGACTGTCCGCAGTAGCGAATAAAGCTAAGCCGACCGACCCCATTAAAGATTAAAGGAGCTGATATGTGCGATTGCACAGATCATAAGGATGAGATCCCTGCCTACGACGCGCAGGCCATTGAGTCCAAGTGGATGAAGGCCTGGGAGGACTCCAACCTCTTTGCCGTCGACACCGACGCCAGCAAGCCCAAGAAGTACGTGCTCGAGATGTTCCCGTATCCGTCGGGCGACCTGCACATGGGCCACGCGCGCAACTATACCATCGGCGATGCCATGGCCCGTCAGGCCCGCATGCGCGGCTACGATGTTCTGCACCCCATCGGCTTTGACGCCTTTGGCCTGCCCGCTGAGAACGCTGCCATTAAGCACAACACGCAGGCTGCCGCCTGGACGTATAAGAACATGGACCAGGCGCTCGCCACGATGAGGCGCATGGGCTTCTCCTACGACCTGGATCGCACCGTTAAGACCTGCAGCCCCGACTACTATCGCTGGGGTCAGTGGATCTTTGAGAAGATGTGGGAAAAGGGCCTGGTCTACCGCAAGAAGAACCCGGTTAACTGGTGCCCCACCTGCAAGACCGTTTTGGCTAACGAGCAGGTGACCGAGGGCAAGTGCTGGCGTTGCGGCACCGAGCCCGAGAAGCGCGATCTTGAGCAGTGGTACTACAAGATTACCGAGTACTCCCAGGAGCTGCTCGATGACCTGGAGAAGCTCCCTGGCTGGCCCGAGCGCGTCAAGCAGATGCAGGCCAACTGGATCGGCCGCTCCGAGGGTGCCGAGGTCGACTTTACCCTGTGCGACGCCGATGGCGAGCCCATCGAGGGCGACGAGGGCAAGATCACCGTCTTCACCACGCGCGCCGACACGCTCTTTGGCGTCTCCTTCTTTGTCCTGGCTCCCGAGTACGCCCGTCTGCACGAGCTCGTCGAGGGCACGGAGTACGAGGCGGCCGTCACCAAGATCGTTGAGGACTCCAAGCACATTTCTGCCGTCGAGCGTGCCCAGGGTACTCTCGAGAAGCACGGTGCCTTTACCGGCCGCTACGTGGTGAACCCCGTTAACGGCGAAAAGGTCCCCGTGTGGGTTGCCGACTACGTTGTGGCCGACTACGGCACCGGCGCCGTCATGGCCGTTCCCTGCGGCGACCAGCGCGACTTTGAGTTCGCACGCAAGTATGATCTGCCGATCGTGCCGATCATCCTGGACGATGACGACCGCGCAGCCGTCGAGGCCAGCGGCGAGACCATCGATACCTTCCATGCCGAGACCGTCGACTGGGATTGCGCCCATGCTGCCGAGGGCACGCTCGTCCAGTCCGGCAAGTACACCGGAATGCGCGGTGGCAAGCACTCCGAGGGCGAGGCTGCCATCGTGGCCGACCTCGAGGCCATGGGCTGCGGTCGTCGCAAGGTCGAGTTCCGTCTGCGCGACTGGCTCATTTCCCGTCAGCGCTATTGGGGCAACCCCATCCCGGCCATCCACTGCGAGCACTGCGGCATCGTACCCGTGCCCGAGGACCAGCTGCCGGTGACGCTGCCCGAGAACTTGGACCTGGGCGCCGGCGAGACGCTTGCCGAGTGCAAGGACTTCTACGAGACCACCTGCCCGGTCTGCGGTCGCCCGGCCAAGCGCGAGACCGATACCATGGACACTTTCACCTGCTCCAGCTGGTATTACCTGCGCTATACCGATCCGCACAACACCGAGCTGCCCTTCTCCCGTGAGGCCGCCGACCGTTGGATGCCCGTCGATAACTACATCGGCGGCATCGAGCACGCCATTCTGCACCTGCTCTATAGCCGCTTCTTTACCAAGGCCCTGCGCGACCTGGGTCTGCTGAGCGTGGACGAGCCCTTCACTAACCTGCTGTGCCAGGGCATGGTCAAGGACGAGAACGGCGAAACCATGTCCAAGTCCAAGGGCAACGTCGTGCCCCCGAGCTCGGTCATCGAGCCCTACGGCGCCGACACCATGCGTCTGGCGATCCTGTTTATCGCCCCGCCCGAGAAGGATTTCGACTGGGACCCCAAGGCCGTTGATGGCGCCAACCGCTTCATCAAGCGCGCCTGGCGTATCGTTTGGCAGCTTGTCCAGTCTGGCGACGCCAGCGTGGCCTTCGACAAGTCAGCGCTCGACGAGGTTGCGATGAAGCTCTATCGCGAGCGTCACCGCACCATCGCCAAGTGCACCGAGGACTTCGATCGCGGCCAGTTCAACACCGCCATCTCGGCCGTCATGGAGCTCGTCAACGCGGCGAGCGCCTACCTCAACGCCACTGAGGTCGCTTCCCGTGACAAGGCGCTGTGCTACGGCGTGGCTAAGGATATCGTGAGCGTCCTTGCCCCCATCTGCCCGTTCTGGGCCGACGAGCTGTGGCATGAGGCGCTCGGCTGCGAGGGCAATGCCTACACCGCCGCCTGGCCCGAGTTCGACTTGGCCGAGTCCATAGAGGACACGGTGCAGATCGTCGTACAGGTGCTCGGCAAGGTCCGCGGCCGCATCGACGTCGCCCGCGACGCCTCCAACGAGGAGATGCAGGCTGCCGCTGAGGAAGCCGTCGCCAAGTGGCTCGAGGGCAAGACGGTCGTCAAGGCCATCTGCGTGCCCGGCAAGCTGGTCAACCTGGTGGTCAAATAAGCTCTGCGCGTAAAGCTGACATGCAATAAACGAGGGACGGTCCGGTTGGGCCGTCCCTCGTTTTGTTTAGCCTGGCCGCGGTCAATTGTCCTATTCTTGTGGAGAAGCTGTGCGCACGCTGACCTGCAGATTCGTACTGTGCTTGCACGTTTTCGCAGCTATTGCTATAGTTTGCTTGCAAATGAAGTTGTAATTGAAAGAAGTGGGGTTTCGGCCCCGCTTCTTTTTTGTATGGATGGAGGTGCCGCAATGGTCAAGACTAAGACCGAGCAGGCGATCATCGATGCGCTCGAGGCCGTCGCTCCCCAGCACGATGTCGACATCGTCGACGTCGAGCTCGTGGGTGCCACCAAGGCCCCCTGCGTGCGCGTGCGTATCGAGGGTGCCGAGGGTCAGAGCCTGTCGCTCAACGACGTCACGGCCAATACCAAGTGGGTCGGCGACGTGATTGAGGAGCTCGACCCCATCTCTTCGAGCTATACGCTTGAGGTGTCGAGCCCGGGCATGGCGCGCCCACTGCGCCGCCCGTGCGACTTTGCCCGCTTTGTGGGCGAGAACTGTGAGCTCACCTCCACCGCCACCGAGGGCCGTCGCAAGTACGCCGGCAAGATTGCCGCTGCGACCGAGACCGACGTGGCCCTCGAGCTCGAGGACGGCGAGTCCGTTACCCTCGATTTCTCTGATGTTAAAAAGTGCAAGTTGAAGCCCACCTACGACTTCAAGCCCGCGAAGGAAGGAAAGTAAGATGGCAGCATCCGACATGATGTCCGCCCTGATGGAGCTTTGCCAGGAGAAGCACATCGACCAGCTCTACCTGATCGACCGCCTGGAGCAGTCGCTCGCCAAGAGCTATGCCGAGATCCTGCATCTTGAGTGGGGCGCTAAGGTGACCATCGACCGCACCACCGGCAAGATCTACGTCTACCGCCTGGAGCCGATCGACGATTCCATGGACGAGGAGGGCAACTTCACCGAGTTCGAGGAGATCGACGTCACCCCCAAGAATACGAGCCGCATCGCTGCCCAGCACGCCAAGGCCGAGATCAACGCCATCGTGCGTAACTCCGCCCGCGAGCAGATCTACGAGGAGTTCTCCGGCCGCATCGGTGACCTCATCAGCGGTACCGTGCTGCAGTCCACGCCCGACTTCACGATCGTCAAGATTCGCGAGGGCGTCGAGGCCGAGCTGCCGCACTTCGATCAGCGTCGTTACGAGAACGAGCGCAACGAGCGTCCGATGGGCGAGCGCTACCTGCACAACCAGCACATCAAGGCCGTGATCATCGACGTTCGCGACCCCAACTCCAACCTGCAGCCGGTTCGTGGCGAGCACAGCCGTCCGCCGATTGTCATCTCCCGTACCCACCCCGAGCTCATGCGTCGTCTGTTTGAGCAGGAGGTGCCCGAGATCTATGAGGGCACCGTCCAGATTAAGTCGATCGCCCGCGAGCCCGGCCAGCGCTCCAAGGTCGCCGTCCACTCGCTCGACGACCGTCTGGATCCCGTGGGCGCCTGCGTCGGCCCCAAGGGCAGCCGTGTTCGCGCTGTCGTGGGCGAGCTCCGCGGCGAGCGCGTCGACGTCATCCTGTGGGATGCCGATCCTGCCGTCTACGTCGCCAACGCCCTGTCGCCCGCTAAGGTCACCCGCGTCCTCATCGACGAGGAGAAGGCCTACGCCGGCGTCATTGTGCCCGACGACCAGCTGTCCCTCGCCATCGGCAAGGAGGGCCAGAACGCCCGCCTTGCCGCGCGCCTGACCGGCTGGCACATCGACATCAAGTCCGAGACGCTTGCCGCCGACATCCTCAAGAACGTTCCCGTTCACGAGGAACCCGCCGCCGACCTGATCGGTGATGAGGAGGACGAGGACGTCCGCCGCTGCGAGTACGTGTCCGAGGACGGCATCCAGTGCCGCAACCAGGCCCGTCCCGGCTCCCGTTTCTGCGGTGTCCACGACACCGACGCCTTCGATGATGCGGAGGACCTGATCTAGCGCGGTCGCGCCGGGCGGGTCCCGGCGCGTCTCCCACGCTCGTTCAGTCTCTAGGCACCCAAGGTGCCAGAAAGGGTAGGTGAAGTCATATGGCAAAAGTCCGTGTGTCCACCCTGGCCAAAGAGTTCGGCATGACCTCCAAGGAACTGATGGGTCATCTCGCCGATATGAAGATTCCCGCTAAGTCCGCTTCCTCCACCTTGGAGGACGCCTATGTCGCCATGGTCCGCAAGCAGCTCGCCTCGGTGATCGAGGCCCGCGCTCAGGAAGTCGAGGCCGCCAAGCAGGCCGAGGAGCAGGCAGCTGCCGCCGAGGAAGCCGCTCGCGCCGCCGAGGCCGAGCGCGAGCGCATCGCCGCCGAGAAGGCACGCGAGGAGGAGCGCCGCCAGGTTGCCGCAGCCCAGGCTGCCGAGGAGGCTGCCCGCGCCGAGGCCGAGGCCAAGAAGAAGGCCGAGCAGGAGCGCCTTGCTCGCGAGAAGGAGGAGGCTGCCCGCGAGGCCCAGCGCCGCGCCGTTCCCGCTTCCGACTCCGGTTCGCGCTTCCGTTCGCTGCTCGACCAGATCGCTGCACAGGAGACCGTGCTCAAGGAGAAGAAGGACGCCGAGGACAAGGCCAAGGCCGAGCGCGCCGCCGAGCGCGGTAACCGTCGTGGCGGCAACA
>CAUCNB010000037.1:0-22027 GCA_958444075.1 uncultured Collinsella sp.
GGTCGCAACATCCGGACCTTCGAGCAGGTTTCCGGCGTCAACCTCGTGATCGACGACACGCCCGAGACCGTCGTTCTTTCGAGCTTCGACCCGGTCCGTCGTGAGACCGCCCGTGTCGCCCTCGAGAACCTCATCGCCGACGGCCGCATTCACCCTGCCCGTATCGAGGAGATGTATCACAAGGCCGCCGACCTGGTTCAGCAGCGCGTGCGCGAGGCTGGCGAGCAGGCTGCCTTCGATACCGGCATCCACGATCTGCACCCCGAGATCGTCAAGACCCTTGGTGCCCTGCGCTACCGTACCTCGTTTGGTCAGAACGTGCTTCAGCATTCCCTCGAGGTCTCTGATCTGTGCGGCGTGATGGCTTCCGAGCTTGGCCTGGACGTTGTGACCGCCAAGCGCGCCGGCCTGCTTCATGACCTGGGCAAGGCAATCGACCACGACGTCGAGGGCCCGCATGCCGTCATCGGCGCCGAGCTTGCCCGCCGTTATGGCGAGAAGCCCGTTATCGTCCACGCTATTGAGGCTCACCATGCCGATGTCGACCCCAACACGGTGCTCGATGTCCTGGTGCAGGCCGCCGATGCTGTCTCTGCTTCTCGCCCCGGTGCCCGTCGCGAGTCTGCCGAGAACTACATCAAGCGTCTTGAGAAGCTCGAGGAGATCGCCAACTCCCATGACGGCGTCGAACGTACCTATGCCATGCAGGCCGGTCGCGAGGTCCACGTCATGGTCCAGCCGGACAAGATCTCCGATGCCCAGTCCACGGTCCTGGCTCACGATATCGCCCATCAGATCGAGGAAGAGATGGAGTATCCCGGTCAGGTGCGCGTCGTCGTGATTCGCGAGAGCCGCGCTGTCGATATCGCTAAATAACATGAGCGACGCGAACGAGCTCATCTCATTTATCGCGTCGATGTCGGGGGAGGGCAACCTTCGCGTCGAGGAGAACCTTGGCGAGGGGTATGTCCGCCTCCGCGTTTCGGAGGCCGAGCGGCGCCAGGCTAAGCACGACATTCAGCATGTCGAGGACATCGTCATCGAAATGCTCCGTAATGCTCGCGATGCCGGCGCCGACAAGGTCTATCTCGCCACGACCAAGGAAGACGGCGTCCGCACGCTTGTCTTTCTGGATAACGGTTCGGGCGTTCCGCAGGATATGCAAGAGCGAATCTTTGATGCCCGCGTTACCTCCAAGCTCGAGAGCATGAAGATGGACCGTTGGGGCGTTCACGGTCGTGGCATGGCATTGTTTTCGATCAAACAGAACACCGATGAGGCCCGTGTGGTCACGTCCGGTGTCGATCTTGGTTCAGCCTTTAAGGTGAGCGTCGCGGCCGACCGCCTCAGTGAGCGTGCCGATCAGTCCAGCTGGCCCCAGGCCGTCAAGGATGAGGACGGACGTTATGTCTGTGCTCGCGGTCCGCATAATATTATTCGCGCTGCATGTGAGTTTGCGCTCGAGGAGTTGCGTGGTTGCGATGTCTATCTTGGTTCTCCGTCTGAGATTGCCGCGACCCTTTATGCTCAGGCGTCAAGCCGGCTTGATACGTCTCGTCTCCTGTTCATTGATGACGAGAGCGAGCTTCCGGTTGTCGATCGTTTAGGCCTTGCTTCTGATGCCGAGGACTTTATCCGTATTTGTTCGGGTTTGGGTCTTGAGATGTCCGAGCGCACGGCCCATCGCATTTTGGCAGGGCAGATTAAGCCCGTTCGCGGTGTGACCGCGCGTCTGCTGCGCGAGCGTGATTCGTCCTCGCATGCGCCGACTCCTGTCGATCTCGCGAAGGATCGTCGCGGGCTACGTATTGCCAAGGATGACATGGCACAGTTTTCGCGCGCTGTGGAACGCGACTTTAATGACCTTGCCGCCCGGTACTATCTCAACCTTTGCGGCGACCCAAAGATCCGTGTTTCGCGTGATCGAATCACCGTGACCTTTGATCTTGCCAAAGAGGAATAGTGCCTTTACCGAGTCCACTCGGTACGATACAGTTGTTGCAGTTAAAACGTACTTTTCAATGCAGGAGTTTCTTCATGGATTGCCTGAAGGTATCAAGCAAATCATCGCCCGCGTCCGTTGCCGGCGCCATCGCCGGCATGGTCAAGGATGGTGTGCCCGTCAACATCCAGTGTGTCGGCGCCGGTGCCGTCAACCAGGCCATTAAGGCCGTTGCTATCGCGCGCGGTTTTTTGATTCCAACCGGTTTTGATATTTCCTGCGCGCCCGTGTTCTCCGACATCCTCATTAACGGGGAGTCGCGCACGGCCATCCGCCTTTCTATCTACGTTCACCAGATCAATCGAGCTGCTATGGATAACGTCGTCATGGATGATGTTAAGCCTGTGGCATAGCTTCTGCTTGCCTTGTTTCGCTCCCCATCGTTAGGACTTATGCACATGGACCAGCGTTCCGTACGCGATATTCTTGCCGGTAAAACCTACTTTATCCGCACCTTTGGCTGCCAGATGAATCAGCACGACTCCGAGCGTGTGAGCGGTCTGCTTGATTCGTATGGCTGCCTCATGGCGCTCGATCCCGCGCATGCCGATATCGTTGTCTTCATGACGTGCTGCGTGCGCGAGGCCGCCGATACTCGCCTGTACGGTCAGTGCAATTCCTGCAAAAGCCTGCCGCCTTCGCCTTCGGGCAAGCGCGTGGTTGCCGTTGGCGGTTGCATCGCGCAGCGCGATGGCGAGGGCCTGCTCACCAACGTCGATAACGTTAATGTCATCTTTGGCACGCATTCCATTGCACATGTGGCCGAGCTCATTGCCGAGGCGTTCCTTGATGGTAAGCGTCATATCCGCACCAATGAGCATGAGGATACGGATGCCATGAGCATGCCGTGGCATCGCGAGACTCAGTATCACGCCTGGGTGCCCATCATGACGGGCTGCAATAATTTCTGCACCTATTGCATCGTGCCGTACGTGCGCGGTCGCGAAAAGAGCCGCCCCTTCGAGGAGATTGTCGACGAGGTGACCGGTTTGGTGCGCCAGGGCGTGCGTGAGATTACGCTGCTGGGCCAAAACGTTAACTCATATGGTCGCGATCTGTTTGGCAAGCCGCGTTTTGCCGATCTGCTGCGTGCCGTGGGCGATACGGGCGTGGAGCGCATCTTCTTTACGTCTTCGCATCCCAAGGACCTGTTGCCCGAGACCATCGACGCCATGGCCGAGACGCCTGCCGTTATGCCGCAGCTGCACTTGGCCGTCCAGTCAGGTTCGACGCGGATCCTCAAAGAGATGAATCGCCGTTATACACGCGAGGACTATCTGGGCCTTGTCGATCGCATTCGCAACCGCATGCCCGATATCGCGCTCTCGACCGACATTATCGTTGGCTTCCCGGGTGAGACTGAAGAAGACTTTGAGCAGACGCTCTCACTTGCCGAGACGGTCCGCTATGCTCAGGCCTATACCTTCATCTATTCCAAGCGCGCCGGTACCCCGGCCGCCGAGATTGACGATCCTACGCCGCATGAGGTTATTCTCGAGCGTTTCAACCGTCTGGTTAAGGTTATCGAGACCACGGCACACGAGTATAACCAGGGTGAGCTTCATACTGTGGTTCCGGCGCTCATTGAGGGAACGAGTAAAAAGAACGACGCGGTCCTGCTGGGCAAGAGTCCCAAGAATCAGACCGTGCATGCGCCTATCCCCGAGGGTTACAGCATCGATCAGCTTGTTGGTAAGATCGTTGATGTTGACGTTGACGTTGCCAAGACCTGGTATTTGTCCGGCTCCGTTGTGGGCGAGCCGCGCTAATGGTTTCTCCCGGGGCAGGTCTTTCCGCCGTTGCGATCGTCGGTCCGACGGCGGTTGGTAAGAGTGATGTTGCCGACCGTTTGGCAGCTCGTCTTTCGTCCGAAGTGTTGTCGTGCGATGCGATGCAAATCTATCGCGGCATGGACATCGGTACCGCAAAGATGGCGCCCGATGAGTGCACGGCGCCGCTGCGTCTCGTCGACATCGTAGAGCCGGGTGCGGCATATTCTGCTGCGCTTTATCAGGCCGACGCTCGCGCGCATGTTGAACGTCTCCTTGGTTCGGGTTGCCTGCCGGTTTTTTGCGGAGGTACGGGGCTGTATCTCAAGGCCGCCCTCGATGAGATGGACTTTCCCTCGGGTGAACTTGAGGACGATCGTCGTGCGGGCTATCAGGAGCTTGCCGAGCGTATTGGCGAGGAAGAACTGCATGCCTTGCTTGCCGAGCGCGATCCAGAATCGGCTGCTGTTATTCATCCCCATAACGTGCGCCGTGTGATTCGTGCGCTCGAGATGCATGATGATGGCGTCTCCTATGCGCAGCAAAAGTCGCAGTTTAGTGTTCCGCACGAGCATTATCATGCCCTATGGTTTGGTCTGACGCGTAATCGCGAGGTGCTCTACGAGCGCATTAACCAGCGCGTCGATCTGATGTTTGAGCAGGGTCTTGTCGATGAGGTCCGCGGTCTTATGGGCCAGGGGCTGGGAGATGCCCTGACGTCGATGCAGGCAATTGGCTATAAAGAGATCATCGATGCTTTCAATGGCATGATGAGCATGGATGAGGCCCGCGAACTCATTAAGATGCGTTCGCGTCGTTATGCCAAGCGTCAGCTTTCGTGGTTTAAGCGCGATGACCGTATCGTGTGGTTTGATATGGATGAATGTACGATCGATGAGGTCGTTGAGGATATCCTGCATCGTATTGAGGCTGCCTAATGGCCCGTTTCCCCCTTGTTCCCACGGCACCCGAGCCCGAGCGTGCCATTTTAGTTGGTGTTGAGTGGCGCGACAATGCTTGGCCGCTCGATCGCTCGCTTGATGAGCTGGAGCGTCTTGCCCACACAGCTGGTGCTCAGTGCGTGGCACGCTTGTCGCAGCGTTTGGTAAAGCCGTATCCTAAATCGTTTATCGGTTCCGGCAAGGTAGAAGAGCTGTGCGGCCTGGTGCATCGCATGGATGCCGATGTCGTTATTTTTGACGACGACCTGACGCCCTCGCAGCAATCCTATTTGGAGAAAGCTGTGGGCGAGCCGGTAAAGATTATCGATCGTACAGCACTGATCCTGGATATCTTTGGCCTGCATGCTCAGACGCGTGAGGGACGCCTGCAGGTACAGCTGGCACAGCTTCAATATTTGTTGCCTCGCCTGCGTGGCATGTGGAGCCATCTCGCCAAGGAGCAGACGCGCGGCGGCATCGGCTCACGTTTTGGTCAGGGCGAAAGTCAGCTCGAGGTTGACCGTCGCCTCATTCGTAATAAGATCGCTGCGCTTCGTCGTGAGCTCAAGCAGGTTGAACAGCGTCGCGATGTTCAATCCAAGAGTCGCATTGAGTCACCGGCGTTTCGCGTCGCGTTAGCCGGTTATACCAATGCCGGTAAATCGACGTTACTCAATCGTCTGACCGGCTCTACGGTACTTTCGCAGGACAAGCTGTTTGCTACGCTCGACCCGACGACGCGTTCGTATCGTCTGCCCGGCGGTCGCGGCATGACGATTACCGATACCGTCGGCTTTATTCAAAAGCTGCCCCATGGTCTGGTCGATGCCTTTAAATCGACGCTGTCCGAGGTTTTGGGTGCCGATCTAATTCTCAAAGTCGTAGATGCGTCTGACGAGGACTATGAGCGGCAGCTGGAGGCTGTCGACCGCGTGCTTGATGAGATCGGCGCCGGAGAGCGTTTAACGCTGACCGTATTCAATAAAATCGATCTTCTCGATAGCGTTGATCGATTGAGTTTCCGTCGTCGCTATCCAGAAGCCGTTCTGTTCTCGGCCCAAACGGGCGAGGGGCTCGACGATCTCGTCGATCGCATTGCTCGCGAGGCGGCTGCCACCGATGTGTTGCTCTCCGCTGATATCCCGTATCGCGAGGGCGCTCTCATCACGCTGGTGCATGAGCAGGGAATCCTTCTGCATGAGGAATATCTCGAGGACGGCGTTCGCATTGTGGCGAAGTTGCCGGCTCGTATTGCACCGCGGCTCGAGCGTTATCGCACCGAGTAGACGAGCTCCAAAATGCCCAGAATGATGGGCTGATGCAGCAGATAAAAGGGGAGAGCGTGACGTCCAAGGCCGGCGAGCATTGGCAGGGGGTTGGCGTAGGCCCAGCTAGGGACGGTCTTATCGATTCCCTGCGCTATGTGTGCGGCGAAGTATCCTGCAAGATACATAAAGATAAACGGGATGATGGGGTAGTAATCACCTGAGACAAACCCAGGGCTCGGAAATCCCAGCCACGCCAGGTAGGGGACAGGGTAGATCGTTTTGGGGATGCTCCAGGTGATTGCGAACAACATAAGGCATAGGGGCATGCCCCATCTCGCCGTTATCTTCTTAAGGACGGGATCGGTCAACGCCACGATGCCGGTGCATGCGGCCATGCAGTAGATGATGCCAAAACTAACCGAATCGTCGACTGAGACAAGTGTTGTTGCCAACCAGACAACGAGTGCTGCTAAGGCGTATTTGGCGGCACGTTTGATATTGTTGCGCGAAAGAGTGCACATCCAACCCGCGATAAACAAAAATACCCAGCTGATGCTGGCGCGCCAGATGTCTTGAAAGACTGACTGGGTAAACCAGGGCATATCCCAGCCGTACAGGTAGGCGAGATCATAGCAAGCGTGAAAACCTGCCATAGAAATCATCGTAAACCCGCGGACGGTATCAAATATGGTTATGCGTTTTTGCATTACGAGAACCGGCGCATCAAGCCGACGACTTTGCCCAGGATAACGGGATTCGTTGCATAGATAGGTTCCATGGTGTCGTTCTCGGGCTGCAAGCGCACACGCCCCTGCTCCTTGTAGAACGTCTTGACGGTCGCCGAACCATCAATCATGGCCACGACAATTTCGCCGTTCATGGCACTCTTTTGTTCACGGACGATGATGTAATCGCCATTGAAGATGCCGACATTGATCATTGAGCTCCCATGCACCTCAAGGATAAAGGAACCCTGATCAGTGGCGATTTCGGTCGGGATAGTAAACGTGTCTTCGATATTCTGCTCTGCCAGAATGGGAATCCCAGCCGCGACGCGACCAACGAGCGGTAGCGAGACCGTTCCGCGAGGTGCGGTGGGCTCGTCAGATTTGGAAATTGAGACAGAGGAACCATCCTCGTTAAAGAGTTCCAGGGCGCGCGGTTTGGTGGCATCGCGCTTGAGTAGCCCGCGCGCCTCCAGGGCAGAGAGATGGGCGTGCACGGTGCTGGGGGAGGAAAGGCCCACGGCAGAAGCCATCTCGCGCACGCTGGGCGGATAACCCTTCTCCTGCTGATATTCCTTGATGAAGTCGTAAATTTGCTGCTGACGCTTGGTAATTTTGCGAGCCATCAGGGCATCCTCTCTACCCATGTCAAACAAATGTTCGAATTTTGCTTGACAGGAACAACTGTTCGAAGATAATAATAACCGAACATTCGTTCTCGCGCTAGACATTTTTGTCCGCGCGGCTTGATAAAACTGTTCTCAGCAAAACACGCGAGAGGAGAACATGATGAACGCAACGAATATGGTCCAGGGAAACCTCGCCCTTAAGCTCGAGACGCCTGCAGAACCCACTTTTACGGTTGTTCAGGGTGGCCGCTCCGGCTTTCAGCCTTTGACCGTAAAGCCTGCGCGCAATCAGCAGGCTGTAGTCGCGCCGGCCCGCGTTGCCCTGAAGGTTCCGACGATTGTCGCCGTCGCCGTTGCGCTTACGCTCTTCTTTGTCCTCGCTACGTCGGTCTTTAGCGCTCGTCATGCCGCGTATGCCGAGTCCGTTTCCAACGTTACATACGAGACCATTCGCGTTCAGCCTGGCGATTCTCTTTGGTCGCTTGCCGAGGAATATCCAATCGAAGGCCTTTCCACGCAAGAGACTTCCGACATGATCCGTAACGTCAATCATCTGGAGCATGGTTCGCTCGCCGCCGGTGCGCATCTTAAGGTTCCTGCTCGTTCGTAATCATTATCGCGCTGCGCATGGTACCCTTGTTATCGTTTAAGAGGAGGTACCATGCGCTGTCCCAAATGCGGCAAGGCACATACCCGCGTCGTTGATTCCCGTATGCAGGAGTCAAATAACACCATTAAGCGCCGCCGCGAATGTTGCTCGTGTAACTATCGTTTTACAACGTTCGAGCGATGCGAAGACCCAATCGAGGTCATTAAGTCAGACGGAACCAAGCAGCGGTTCGATCGCAATAAGCTGCTCGTCGGCTTGATGCGCGCCACCATCAAGCGCGATATCGACACTAAGAAGCTCAATGAGATTATCGATGACATCGAGGTCGAGCTTCGCTCTCGCACGCTGACGGCCGTCACGTCCCATGAGTTGGGTGACATGGTGCTCAAGCGCTTGGCCAAGATCGACAAGGTTGCGTACATCCGTTTTGCCTCGGTCTACCGTGATTTCAAAGACGTCGATGAGTTTCTGCAAGAGCTCGACAAGCTAAGGTGATTCCATGCCCAACATTACCGTCAACATAAAGCGTCTCGATCCCACCGTCGAGCTTCCCAAATACGCCCATCCCACCGATGCCGGCTTGGATTTGCGCTCCAACGAGGACTGCGTCCTGAAGCCCTTCGAACGCCGTCTGGTCTCTACTGGGCTGGCCATCGCCCTGCCCGACGGCTACGCCGGCTTCGTCCAGCCCCGCAGCGGCTTGGCCATCAAGCAGGGCCTGTCTATAGTCAACACGCCGGGCCTCATTGACGCCCACTACCGAGGAGAACTCAAGGTTATCCTTATCAACCTGGATCCCACCAACGACATCCAAATCAACAAAGGCGACCGCATCGCCCAGCTCGTCATCCAAGAAGTCCCCACGGTCAACCTCGTAGAAGTAGAAGAACTAGACAAAACCGACCGAGGCAAAGGAGGCTTCGGCTCCAGCGGCATCGCCTAGGGCGCCCGTATCCCTCCCGCCCGGGGCTTACCTATATCATTCCATGCTCAAACATTCTCGCGTCGCTTCGCTCGCTGCGAAACTGCGCGTGGAACGATATGGGTAAGCCCCGGGCGGGCGGCTACTCGCTTGAAACAATATTTACTTTTCTAGTAAGTCGATGCGATGAAGGGACGCCTCCTTTGTCGCATCGACTTACTGTATTTATATTTTCTGGTTCCCCTTTGCAGATTCTACTGGTGGGGAATCTGGTATAGCCGCTGGTACGTTAACGCAGCTTACCTGCGGGAGGCCCCTATATATCGTCCCGCGCGCAGTTTCGCAGCGAAGCGAGAATGTTTGAGCACGGGATGATATATAGGGGCCTCCCGCAGACGAGCGGACATTAACGAACTAGCGGATGTGCGCTGGCTTTTCGCCCCAGTAGAAGCGGCAGAAGGCTCGTTTGCGCTTTTGGGGTTTGCCTACGAGCTCCATGGCGGCGATGGCTATGTCTTCGGCTGCGTGGGGGCGGCGTAGTACTTCGCCGTTGATGAGCAGTGCCTTGAGCGACTCAGGATGATCGTGGAGATGACGCAACGTCACGATGAGCTCTCGTGCGGTGGTGACATGCATGCTGGCGCCCATGCCGGTGAGCATGATGGTGTTGGCCTTTTCCTGGCCATAGGACTTGCCCAGCAGGATCATCGGCAGATGTGCGCATAGGCACTCGGTGACGGTGAGTCCGCCCGATTTGAGAATTGCCAGGTCGCAGCCGTGCATGAGGGCCGCCATGTCGTCGACATAGTCCAGCACCGTGACATTTTCGAGCTTCATGGCATCGAAGAGTGTCTTGAGGCGGGCGGCGTATTCGGCGTCCTTGCCCGGCAAAAAGACGAAGTGCATGTCCTCGAAGCTGCGCAGGAAGGGGAGTGTGTGGTCCATCGCCGCGCGAAAGCGAACGTACGGTTGAGGCAAACTGGCGCCGGCCATTACCAGCACGACGGTCTTGTCGGTGGGGAGGTTGAACTTGGCTAGCTCTTCCTCGCGATTGTAATCCGTGTCGAATCCGGCGCGAATAGGAATGCCGGTAATGCGAATCTTTGTCTCGGGCACCTTGCGCGGACGTAGCGTTTCGGCCATAAATTCGTTGGCAACACAGAATAAATCGGTGTCCTTGTGGGGCCACCAGCCCTCGACTTCGTAGTCGGTCGGCACGCAGATGACCGGATAATCGATACCCGTAATTACGCGGGCGCCCACGGCGACATTGGCTGCTGTGATGTGCGTTGCGACCACGGCTATGGGCCTGCGGCTACGAATATATTCGTTGAAGGCGGGGAACATAATTCGCGACCATGCTGTGCCGCCGCCCCAGAGCAGATGTCCCGTAAGCGTATATCGCCAGGTCAGGTCGTAAATGGGGCGCGTGGCTCCCGTAAAAGAAGCCGCGGTTTTATTGCCGTCGAATTTAATACGTCCATAATCAAGGATATCGAGCACTTCAATCTCAACATCCTCGGGGATGCCATTGGTGCCGCGGATGAGGTCGAAGGCCTGCGCTATCGCATTTGCGGCGGCCTTGTGGCCCGAGCCAACGGAGGCGTGCACGATGGTCACGAGAGGTTTTTGCTGAGCCAGGAGCGTGGTTTGCTCCGATTGAGGAGTGCTGTGCGTGAGCAGGGGAGCGTCGTCACTCGTCTGCGCCTGGTCCATCGATAACTCCCCTTCAGCTTTGTAATACGGTTTTATCATTGTAGTGCATGAGTGTCACGTTCACGTAAATTTGGGTACGAGCGCAAAGAACGACAACGTTTCGACGAAAGGACGCTTCATGACTACCGATAAGCCGATCGATGTTGCGATTATCGGTGGCGGCCCCGCGGGCTATGCTGCCGCCATTTATGCTGCGCGTGCCAACCTGACGACGACCGTGATTGAGCAGGGCATGTCGGGAGGGCAGATCGCCACAACCAATGAGGTCGAGAACTATCCGGGTTTCCCGCTCCTGAGTGGCGCCGAACTCGGCGAGCGTTTTCAGCAGCATGCAGAGGGCCTGGGAGCACAGGTTACATGGAGCATGGTTACGGGTATCGATTACGATGCCGATGCAGCGTTGTTTACGGTACATCACGATATGGGCGATACGCTGGCCTCGAGCGTTATCGCTTGCATGGGTGCCACGCCGCGTCCGGCAGGTTTCGCAGGCGAGGATACGTATCGCGGTCGTGGCGTTTCATATTGCGCAACATGTGACGGCATGTTCTTCCGCGGCAAACAGGTCTTTGTAATCGGTGGTGGCAATTCGGCATGCGAAGAGGCGCTGTTCCTGTCAGACATTGCCACCAGCGTGACCATCGTGCTGCGCCGCGACCAGTTTCGTGCGCCTGATGGTGTTGTTCAGAAAGTACTCGAAAAGGACAATATTACAGTTAGGTACCAAACTAGTATTGTGGAGCTCTCGGGCGAAGCAATGCCAACGACGATCACCTTTAAGGACAATGCATCCGGTGAGACTCATACCGAGTCATTTGAACCTGGCTCGTTTGGCATCTTTGTCTTTACGGGGATGCTGCCGCATACCGAGCTGGTTGAGCATCTAGTCGATCTGGCTCCTGACGGCGGCATTGTCACCGACGATTCGATGGCCACCCGTACGCCCGGCTTATTCGCAGCCGGCGATATCCGTTCCAAGCGTTTACGCCAGGTTGTGACCGCCGTTTCGGACGGAGCCATAGCAGCAACGAGCGCATACGCGTTTCTCCGTGAATAAGTACGATAATATATCTTATGTAAGGTTGCTGTCTTTAAGCAAAGTGGTTGGACGGTGCATCAATGTGCCGCCCAACCACTTTTACTTTGCGGCTATGTGGTATGTAAAACTAGATAACCTAGAATACAATATAGAAAACGAACGGAGGCCTCTTATGAACCACGCTAAACATGTTATCCCGATGTCAGATACATCGGTCAGCATTAAGCCGGAGGATATTCAGCCGACGGTGCTGCCGGATGCATTTATTCAGTCCGATATGGTCGGTAAACTCAACGCGTTGAGCCTGCCGCGCTATGAACAGCTGCCCAATGTAACGCTCTATCGCGATCAAGTTATTGAATATGTTGCGCTGTGGATGGAGCCGCTTTCGATTTGCGTAGAGCAGCCCGTTATCACGCCATCGATGATCAATAACTACGTGAAGGTCGGCCTCGTTCCTGCTCCGGTTAAAAAGCAGTATGGCCGTGAGCAGATTGCGCGTCTCATCGCCATTTGTATTTTTAAGCAGGTGCTGCCCATCGCTGCGGTTCAGGCGCTCTTTAATATTCAACGCTTAAGCTACGACGCTCCGACGGCTTTCGATTATGTAGTCGATCAACTTGAGGCATCGATTCGTGCAGCGTTTTCCGTCGAGCAGACTCCCGTGCCCGATACCGCACATCAGGTTACGCGCGAGTCGTTGCTCGTACGCAGTGCGGTATCGTCCTTCGTCTCGAAGGCATACCTGATGAGCTATCTAAAGTTCAATGGGTTTAATAGCTAACCGAGGTATAAGACGGGCGGGATAAAGGGCCACTGGCCCTTTATCCCGCCCGTTCGTTTGTCTAGTTGGGCATTATCGGCCCGAAGCCACGCCCATGCCGTAGCCGATAATGAGCCCGTGCATCTCGGCATAATATGAATCTAGCCCGTTGCAGGGCATGACAATCGTCTTGGAGCCGGGCCAGTGCTCGACAATGCGGTCGGCAAGCGCCTGGGCTCCAGCTTCGTTCTCAACGTGATCGATGATGACCTCGCCGCCCGTGAAACCTTCGGCCTCCATGGTGTCGACAATCTTGGTGAGCATCTTCTTTTCGCCACGCGTGTGCCCGACGAGTTCAATTTTGCCCGCTTCGCTCGCCGTGCCCAAAATGCGGATATTGAGCTTGTTGGCAATAACGCCGGCCGCCTTAGGAATACGTCCGGCCTTCGCAAGGTTTTCGTAATTGCACAAACTAAAGAGGATCTTGCTCTGCTGCTCCAAGCTATCGAAGTAGGCGCAGGCATTCTCAAAGGAGGTATCCGGGTTGCTTGCAAGATAGCGGTCGAACAGCAGGAAGATTAGGTCCATTTTGCCACCTGCGGCTCGCGAGTTAACCAAATGAATCTGACGATTGGGCTCCTCGGCAAGCACCATGTCACGTGCGGTGGCCGCGGCATTGTAGCTTCCCGATACGCCCTCCGAGATGGGCATGCAAATCGTCTTGTCGGCAAGCCTAAAGAGTTCGGCCCACTCCCCTACGCTTGGACAGGCGCTTGAAGAAGCACTTGACTCCGCCTGCACGGCGCAATTGAGCTCGTGAACGTCGAGCGTGAGGTCATCGACAAACTCGCGCTCCCCCACTCGGATCTTAAGGGGTGCAAATGCAAAGGTGGTATGAGGTGCGGTTGGCTGCCAATCGCGAAGATTGCAGCTCGAATCGGAGATAAGCGCCCAGCTCATTGAGGGTCCTTTCTATTTGTTCCTCAACAATTATAGCCGTCTTTCGGATTGATTGGACGGCTATCTAGTTTTGAATACTAGATAGCCGTCCTGATCTTAAGGCAAACTGTTGGGGCAAAAAGAATGGGCCTCGTGACTCAAGATCGCGAGGCCCACGTTCGTTCGCTGTAGAAATAAATTAGTAGCGCACGAAGATGTAATTGTTGTTCATGCCAGCGGCAACGGAGCTGATGATAACGCCCGTCTTGTAGTCGGAAGCATGGATCATCTGGCCGTTACCAATGTAGATGCCGGTGTGGTAAGAGTTAACCACGACGTCGCCAGGCTGGGGATCGGACACGCGGGCCCAGCCCATGAAGGTGCCCGTAGTGCCAAGGCGGCAATAACGGCCCGTGAGGCAGTAGCTTACAAAGCCGGAGCAGTCAAAGCTGTTCGGTCCAATACCGCCCCAAGAATAAGCATAGCCAAGCTTGCTGTAGGCGCGCGAAACAACGGAGCCACCATCAACAGATTGACTCGGTGCTGAGGGCGTGGGTGCCGGAGCGGGCGTGGGGGCAGGCTGCGGCGTGGGAGCAGGAGCGGGCGTGGGCGCAGGCGTGTTGCCACCGCCGTTGTTGGTCGTACCGCCACCATTGTTGGTGTTCTCGGTCGTACCGGCGGTGTCGTTGCTCACCGTGGCCTTTTCGGCGGTGCTGGCATTAATGCCAGCCTGCAGCGCAGCGTTGGCCTCGGCCTCGGCAGCGAGCTCGGCCTGCAGCTGCGAATCCAGGGAGTTCACGACACTCTGGGCCTCAGCCTGCTGAGCATTGAGCTCGTCGACCTTCTTCTGTGTCGCGGCGACGTTCTTCTCCTGCTCGGTCTGCTTATCGGTGAGCTGCTGCTTAAGGTCCTTGACCTCCCGAATGGACTGGGCCTGCTTGTCGGACACCTTGCCGTAGTAGAAGAGACGGTTGAGCATGTCGCCCAGATCGTCGACGCCCGTCAGAACCTGAAGGAGACTCAGACCGCCGGTCTTGTACTCACCGGCAACGTAGTTAGAGAGCTTGGCCTGGCCTTCGGCAATCTCTTGCTGCTTTTGCGTGATTTCGCCTGCAGTCTGATCAAGCTCCTGCGTCTGTGCGGAGAGTTCTTCATGAATTTGCTGGGTTTGCGTGCCAATCTGCTCGAGCTTGGTACGGGCAGCGGCAAGGTCGGATGCGGTATCGGCATAGGCAGGAGCCGAGAGGCCCAGGCCCAAAACACAAGCGAGGGTTGCCGTAGCAGCGCAGCGTGCCATGTTTCTGTGCGTGTTTGCTGTGCGCATGGAGCTTCCTTTCCGGTATCTAAGGGTAGCGGCTAGTCCACCTTTACCAGGCTAAAGAGCTCAACGTCGTCGTTAGAAGGCGTGAGCTTCTTGCGCGGGTTGAGAAACGCAAGCTCAAGGATACAACCGTAACCTACAAGCTTTGCGCCCATATCTCGCACCAGTTTACCTGTTGCCTCGACAGTTCCGCCCGTCGCGACCAAGTCGTCCAGAATCAACACGGTATCTTTAGAGCTGATGGCATCGGCGTGGATCTCGATAGAATCCGTTCCATACTCGAGCTCGTAGCTCTCGCTGACCGTCTTGCGCGGCAATTTGCCCGGCTTACGTGCGGGAATAAAGCCGGCACCCAGGGCGACGGCCACGGGCACACCGACCATAAAGCCACGGGCCTCGGGTCCTACGACCTTGGTAATGCCCATGTCGACAAAATGCTCGGCCAGGGCATCCACCATGGCCTTCAGGGCCTCGGGATTTCCAAAGAGCGGCGTGATGTCCTTAAAGACGACTCCGGGCTCGGGATAGTCGGGGATATCGACGATATGAGATTCGAAGTCGTACATGGGTGACCTTTCATGGATTGCCGGGTGAACGGCGGTTATTTGCCCGTGTTAGCAGACGAGCTCTGCGAGGGGACGACGACTTTGGACGGCTGCACGAGCGACTCGTCGTGCGCGGCAACCGCGGGGACGCTTGTCGCATCGCTTTTAGCCTTGGTCGATTCGGAACGCGCAATCTCTTCATCGAGGGCATCGATGTCAGCGTCCTCGACCACGGCGTTGAGCGACTCAAAGACACGGTTCTTAAGGAGCGCGGTATGCACACCCTCGGTGAGGTCGTGCAGTTTCTTAAAAGCGCGCTCGAGCTTGGCGTCGCGCTCGTCATCGGAGGTATCCATGCCGAGCATGCTCACGAGAACCTGCTCAAACATCGAGGACTCGCGGTTGGCGGAAGACACGTACTGACGCAGGTTGCGGGGCTCGATATGGAAGCGTGACAGCTCGGAGCAGTAGCGGATGATTGGAAAATCGCGACCATCGACGAGCTCACGATTCTGCGGACTCTTGATGATGCGAATGAGGTCGTTCTCGGCGAGCGAGCGGATAAACGAAATCTCGACGCCCAGCATATCGGGAATGGTCTCAATGGGATGCAGCTTTTGCTTAGTCTCCTTGGGCTCCGTCTTGAGCGGAACATCGGACAGCAAGCCCACCTCGTAAGCGAGCGTTGACAGGTCCGTGGCGTTTTCCAAGCGCTGCTTAATCACGTTGAGAGGCATGTAGCGGGTCTTCTGCAAATGCAGGATGACCTCCAGGCGATCAACGTCCTCCTTAGAGTACTGACGGTATCCCTTAGGCGTACGATGAGGGGTAATGAGCCCCTCATCTTCTAGAAATCTAATTTTTGAGTTCGAAAGATCGGGGTATGCGCCTCGAAGAAGGTTGACGACTTGGCCGATACTCAGATAGTTGCGTTCGGCCATGCCCTACTCACCGGTTTCGATGCGCTCCGGCGTGCTCTCGTGGTAGATGAGCGTAAACGTACCGATCTGGACGGAAGAACCATCGTGCAGCGGGGCCGCGTTGACAATGGCGCCGTCGACCCAGGTGCCATTGAGCGAGCCCAGGTCCTCAATGCGAGCGCCGAGGCCCTCGCGAATAATGCGCGCGTGGCTACGCGAAACGGTCATGTCATTGAGGAAGATGCCGTTTGCAGGATCGCGGCCGATGGTGGTCACGTCGTCCTCGAGCTCAAAGGCGGCACCAGTCTGCGGACCCTTGACGATGGACAGAACGGGGGCGGTGATGCGCACGTTGGCCATGAGGTCGGGAACGGTGACGTCGCTTGAAGGCACGCGGAATACGCAGGTAGCGTCAGCAGTCTTATCATTCTGAGGCATATTGTTAACCATGTTGTCCATGACAACCCCTAACTTATCGCGGACGTGCCGCAAATAATGAACCGTACGTAATCATACCCCAACGAATCAGTCTTCGATTTCAGGGTTCAGAAAGTCGATGTCCTCGTCCTCGGGATGCGCGAGAGCCTGTTTAATGGCCACTCCGCCCTTAATGGAATAGATGACAGCCGTGAGCATGGAGAAGATCACGCCGCCGTACACAAAGAAGATGCCGAGGGGCACCGAGCTTCCGTTGAGGCCCGGGAAGGCCGTAAGGGTTGAAGGTAAAAGATGCAGGCCGTCAATAACGGGGAACCCGAGCAGCATGAGCGAGAAGCCGGTCATGAGCAGTGCAGTGGCAATCTTTCCGGGAAAGACGACATCGATGGGGCGACGGTGATAATGACGAACGATAAGCGTGCCGATGCCCAGATAGATGTCGCGGCCAATAATGAGCACGCAGACCCAGATTGGCAGCTCTCCGCGAACCACCAGCCCAAGTACGCCGGTGAACAGCAGCGCGCGGTCGCAGATGGGATCCATGACCTTGCCGAGCCACGAGACCGTCTTGGTCATGCGGGCGATCTGACCGTCCATCCAGTCGGTAGAGGCGGCAACGGCGTAGATAACGATGGCGATGACGCGGTTGTTATCCGTCACAAACAGGTACAGAAATACCAGGGTGAGGATCAGGCGCGTAAAGGTGATGAAATTGGAGATCGTAAAGATCTTATTCGACGGGTAATCGGAAGTGCCGATAAGCTCCTTTTTGATCTTCTTTTTGATGCCCACAGGACTCCCCCGCTGGTTAACGACAAAACTTTCGATACTATACCCGTTCCGGCGATGTCTATCCAGCGTAAGCATAGAGAGTCCAGACATATGGAGGATGCTACTGGGTTGTGCGGGATTCTGCATTTGTGTACATCAGCCTCCAAATATGACATTTTTCGGCATCTTTGATGGCTGATGTACACGTTTTGATTCGGTGATTACATCGATCGGGAAAGTTGTTGCCTTAAGCGAATTAATCATGATGTGCGGGTCGAGAAGGGCTGGCGCCAAAAGAACCCAACGGCCGTTACGGCTTCGTTAGAAACGCGCCCCACCATGGATGGTGAACCCGAAAGGTAAGGCGCGCGGGCACGGTGGCTCGGCCCGCGCGCCCGGAAGAGAAAGGATAAACCCATGGGTTATATGCTCGAGACACGTGGGCTCACCAAGCGCTTCGGCCGCGGCGACCAGGCGCAGGACGCCGTGGCCGACGTGAGCCTTCATATCCGCGAGGGCGAGGTGTACGGGCTGCTCGGTCCCAACGGCGCCGGCAAGTCGACAACGCTCAAGATGATCTGCGGGATGCTGCGGCCGACGGCCGGGGAGATCCTCTTTGCCGGGCACGCCTGGCGCCGCGAGGACCTCTACGCAATCGGCAGCCTCATCGAGGAGGCGCCGCTCTACCCCAACCTCACCGCGCGCGAGAACCTGCGCGTGCGCACCACGCTGCTGGGCCTTCCCGAGAGCCGCATAGATGAGGTGCTCGCCGCCGTGGACCTCGCGGACACCGGGAAGAAGCGCGCCGGGCGCTTCTCGATGGGCATGCGGCAGCGCCTGGGGCTCGCGCTGGCGCTGATCGCCCGGCCACGCCTGCTCGTGCTCGACGAGCCCACCAACGGCCTCGACCCCATCGGCATCGAGGAGCTGCGCGATCAGATCCGCGGCTTCGCGGCGGCGGGTACGACGGTGATCGTCTCGAGCCACATCCTCTCCGAGGTGCAGCAGATGGCGGACACCATCGGCATCATCTGCGGGGGGCGCCTCGCCTACGAGGATGCGCTTCGTCCCGGGCAGGACCTCGAGGAACTCTTCATGAGCTTCTGCCGGGAAGGGCGGCGAGCGCGCGGGGAGGTGGCGGCATGACGGGCGAGAAAGGCGGCCTGCTCGCGGCCCTGCGCGCCGAGGCCCTGAAGTCGCGCCACGCGGCACCGGTTCGCCTGGCCGTGCTCATGGCGCTGCCGATGCCGCTGCTCGGCGCGATGCCCTACCGGGGCGTGCAGATCTTTAGTGCGTGGAACTACTGGTACGCGCTCTTCCTGCCCGTGTCTCTATCGCTCGTGGTGGCGTGCGTCGCACGGGCGGACGCTCGCACGCGGATGCGGGGGCTTCTGGGCCTGGGCTTCCCGCTCGGGCGCGCCTGGTGGGCCAAGGCGCTCTGGTGCCTCGCGCTCTGCACGCTCTCGAACCTCGTGGTCTTCGGCATCTACCTCGCGGGATCGGCGTTCTCCTCGCAGGGCCTCACGGCCGCGGGCACGCTCACGATGCTCCTCTGCGCGCTCGCCAACACGGTGACCGCGGCGTGGATGATCCCCGCAGGGCTCTTCCTCACGGCGCGGCTCGGCATGCTCGCGGGCATCTTCTGCCCGCTCGCCGCGCAGCTCGTGGGTGGGTTCGCCTGGTCGCTGATGCCGCTGCCGCAGCTCTTTCCGCCGTCGGCGAGCATGGTCATCCCCACGAGCTTCATTCCCGTGCTGCCGAGCGGCGAGCCGCTCGCGGCGGACATGGCGCTCGGCGGGGCGCTCACGGCGGACGGCATGCTCACGCTGGCGGGCCTTGCGGTCTGCGCGCTCGCGTTCGCCGCGCTCACGGCGGCGGGCGCGGCCTGGTTCGCGCGCTCCGAGGAGAGGTGATGGCCGTGACGCGACTCTCCGATCCGACGCCGCGCATGACTCTCCCGCGGGCCCTGCTTTCCGAGGCCCTGCGCCTGGCGCGCTCCCCGCTCTCGGCGGTGCACCTCGCCTGCGGCCTGGCAGCCGGTCTTGCCTGCGGCGAGTACTTCTCCGTAACCCGATGGGACCCGGCGCTGGGCGCGGACGCCTACGCCCAGTTCCTCGGCGCCCTCATGCCGCTCATGTCCGCCATCGTCTGCGGGCTCGCCGTGGACGAGGAGCGCGCTGCCGGGCGCCTCGCCAACCTCACGGCGGTCCCCTCGCGCGGGCGCGCCGTCGCGGCGAAGCTGCTCGCCCTTGCGGCGCTCGGCGCGGGCGCGCTGGCCGTGGCGCTCGGCGTGTTCGGGGCCGTGCTCGCCGTCGCCGGGCGCCTGCCGCTCGGGCCCGCTCCGCTTGCGGCCGCCTGGGCGGGCATCGTGCTGGGCAGCTTGCCCCTCTACGCGCTGGGGCTCGGCGTGGCCCTGCGCCTCCGCCGCAACGCCGCCATCGGCGCCGGCGCGGCGGGGGTGCTCCTCGCGTTCTTCTCGGTGGGCGGACTTGCGCACGGCCTCATGACCGGCGAGCTCACCGGCGCTCTGGCGACGCCCCTGGGCTGGGTGCCGCTCGCCTGGCCCGCGCGCCTGGGGTCGCTCGGGGTGGAGGCCTTCATCGACGCCGCACGCGCGGCGGGCCCTCTCCTCACGACTGCGCTCGCTGGCCTCGTTCTCACCCTGGCAGCCGACGCCGTCCTTCTTGCCTGGTTCTGCCGCTTCGAGGACGGGAGGGTAGATGCGTAGGAGGCCGCTCGCCGCCATGTTCGTCCTCCTCTCCGCAGCGCTCGTCCTGGGCGGGAATGCCCTGCTCGACGCCGGCTGGGGGTCGGCGCTGCGCTCGATCGCCGACCGCGTGCTGCCTAACCCTGAGATCGCCATGTGGGCGCCCGCGCCCGAGCCCGGCAGCCACGCGAGCTCCTACGCCGACGCCACCGGGGCGGGGGCAAACTACGTCTACCTGGTGGACGCGGCGGACGACAGAGGCAATGTCCGAGAGCTCCAGCTCATCTTCTTCGGGCGGGAGTCGGACGGCGAGGGCTGGCTCGAGATCGAGGCGCGCGGCGGCTCGGGCGTGCGCTACCGCGCGTGCGACGCGGCCGAGACACCCGTGGCTGCGCGCAGGGCTCTGGACCGCTGAGCGCGGCGTTAGTACAATTCCGACGAGAGTTTCAGGAGGTCGAACATGGCGAGGATACTGGCAGTGGATGATGAACGGGCGATCCTCGACGCGCTTGCGCGCGTCCTCGGCCGCGACGGCCATGAGGTCGTCAGGGCGACGGACCCGACGGCGGTCCCGGGGATGGACCTCTCGCGCTTCGACCTCGTGCTCTGCGACGTCATGATGCCGGGGCTCGACGGCTTCGAGCTCGTGCGGCAGATCCGCCCGGACTTCGACGGGCCCATCGTCTTCCTGACCGCGCGCGTGGCCGAGGAGGATGCCGTGGCCGGCTACGGCCTGGGCGCCGACGACTACGTCCGCAAGCCCTTCGGGGCCGCGGAGCTGCGCGCCAAGGTCGCGGCCCATCTACGCCGTGAGCGCCGGCCGCGCTCGCACGCCCTCTCCTTCGGGGAGGTGCGGATCGACCTCGGGGCGCGCGGCCTCGCCGTGGGCGGCGAGGCCGTGCCGCTCACGCCCACCGAGTACGCCATCTGCGAGTACCTCGCCCGCCACCCCGGGCAGGTCATGAGCCGCGCGCAGATACGCGAGGCGGTGCTCGGCTGGGAGAGCGACGCCGACGACGCGGCCATATCCATGCAGGTCAGTCGCGCCCGGAGGAAACTCTCCGAGGCCGGCGCCGATCCGATCGCGACCGTCTGGGGGATGGGGTACAAGTGGCAGCTCTGAGGATCGGGGCGCGAGGTCGCGGGGGCATGCCGCTCTCCTTCGTCATCGCGCGCTACTTCGTCTACGCGTTCGCGGCGGTCGCCACGGCGTGGCTCGCCTCGTTCATGGTGCTCTCTGTGGCGATCAGCGCGGGCTTCGTCTACGAGGCAAGCTGGGGGCCGGCCAATGCGCGCGAGGTCGCGGAGGGCCTGGCACGCGACGGCGTCTGCGGGCAGCAGGACGTGCCGACGGCGTACCGCTACCTCATCCTGAACAAGGACGGAAACGTGCTGATGACAGACCTCGAGGGCACGCGGCTCGAGGACGCGAAGGAAATGGCCCGTACGGCACTCGCCGCGGATCCGGGCACAGTGGAGATCGAGGGCGGGGGCTCGGGCCTCACCTACGCCGCGTTCCCGCTCAAGGGCGGCGGGGCCTGCGCACTCGTCAGCGAGTACCTGCCGCAGTGGGCCTCGCGCGACCTCGCCGGCCTGCTTCCCAACCCGCAGAACCTCATGCTCGTCGGCGCTGCGGCGGGAAGCGCGCTCGCGCTCGCGCTCGTGGCGCGCCGCGCGAGCCGCGTGATCTCGCGCAAGATGGCGCCGCTCGCGGAGGCGGCGGGTCGCGTCGGCGCGGGGGAGCTCGACTTCGCGGTCGGCAGCACCAACGTGCGCGAGGTGAACGACGTCCTCGCCGCGATGGACGCCATGCGGGCCTCCCTCGCCGAGTCGCTCGAGGCCCGCTGGGCCGCGGAGCGGGGGCAGCGCGAGCAGATGGCGTCGCTCGCCCACGACCTCAAGACGCCGCTCACCGTGCTGCGCGCCAACGCCGACTTCGTGGCGGAGGAGCTGGAAGACGAGAAAGACAGCGACCTCTCGGCCGCCGCGCGCGACATAGCCC
>CAUCNB010000038.1:0-21132 GCA_958444075.1 uncultured Collinsella sp.
GCGAAGCCGGTGCGGATCCGCGCAGCGGATGCGCGGAATCCTATACGCCGCACCAATTGAACTTGAAGCCTCCGGCAACGGGGGCTTTTCTTTTATGGCAACACCGCATGGATTCGAACCTCGGTCGAGGCACGAACAACTTAATTATCACTCCGTAAAATTTTTTCTAATTGTCGCTTGACCCATCGGGGGCTCGCGTGCATAATAATCCGTGCGTTGCGGCGTTACCTCAGCTGGATAGAGGGTCTGACTACGAATCAGAACGTCATAGGTTCGAATCCTATACGCCGCACCAACTGAACTTTAAAGCCTCCGGTAACGGAGGCTTTTCTTATATCGCGATGCGTCGAAGATCGCGCCAAGCCCTCCAAATGATTAAAAATCAAATTCGATAACTTTTTTTGAAAAAATGCTTGACCATTATTCAGTCCCTGTGCATAATAATCAACAAGTTGCGGCGTTACCTCAGCTGGATAGAGGGTCTGACTACGAATCAGAACGTCATAGGTTCGAATCCTATACGCCGCACCATTTGAGATTAAAGCTCCCGGCAACGGGGGCTTTTCTTTTACGTAAACACCGCATTGATTCGAACCTCGGTCGAGGCGCGGGCGTAAAGAAAACGCGGAGCGTTTTTAGCCCGCGGGCGAGCACGCCGGCAGGCGGGCGAAGCCGGTGCGGATCCGCGCAGCGGATGCGCGGAATCCTATACGCCGCACCATTTGAGATTAAAGCTCCCGGCAACGGGGGCTTTTCTTTTACGTAAACACCGCATGGATTCGAACCTCGGTCGAGGCGCGGGCGTAAAGCGGACGATTTCCTGTCGACTCGTGTAAGATTCCGAGTAGATGTCGCGACTAATTCGCGACCACTCCTTCTTCAAGCGACCGATCAGGGTGATACTTCGTGGCAGAGCGTCCGACATACAAGCTCAGGTTTCTCGATCCCAAAAAGCGCTTTCCGGCGATGCCCGAGCAGCCTGCGGGACGCTCATATGGCGTGGTCTGGAAACTCTTTGGCGAGGATCAGCATGAATCTTGCTATGTCGTCGAATTCGTTGGCAAAAGTCATGTGTCGCTTTTGGGCTACGTAAGCGTTTCGGGCGAGGTGTACAAGGTGGACCGCCCCGTTAGCGAGACTCCGCTGCCCAACGATCCCGACATGGAACTGGTCCTTGACGAGTCGGACTCCGGTATTGGTGAGATTGTGGTTCGGGGAGCCAACGGCACAATGCGTGCGTGCGCGCGAACCGTCGGCTCTCCCGAAGGCCCCATGCGCGAGCAGTCCGACCACGAGACATGGAATTCGACCCGCTCCCTTCCTTACGGTGAGTTCATGGCATCGATGTTCCTGCGCTACGTGATATTCGCTGACTCCGAAAATACCATTGCGAGCACGGCGGACGCCGACGGACTCGACGAGGGTATGCAAAATGTTATCGACAAGATCAAGCTCGTAAAGTTGCCCGAGCCGGTCGAGGTGTTTTTGGGCTTTAACACGGCACCGCTACCTGACGCTATCGAGACGCTGCTCTACCGCGTTGACCATGCCGAGAATCCGAGCGGTATCGAGCGCTATGCCGCCGCCCTTATGAGTGAAATTGACTTGCCCCGCTTGCGCACCATCGCCGCTAAGTCCGAGATGAGCCTGGCTCGCATTGATCGTTCAAAGCTTTTCTATCTCAATTTTGATCGTAGCCTGCTGGACCAGGACGAGATTGACATGCTGCTTGCCATCGAGTGCCGTCTCAACCGCCTCTCCGGCATCCTTGAGCGCATCGGGGCTGGATTGGTCCCCGCGGCCTCGTCGCCGAGCCTTGAGGGCTGCGCGCTCTTTGATGCGTGGCATATCGCTAAGACGACCAACGATGTTCCTCGACTGCTCGATACGGCCTCGAGCGATAACCCGTGGGGCGAACCGGGTACGGTGGCTTGCCAGCCGGGCGGTGAGTGGGATGTGCGTACCCGCTTCGCGCGTATTGTCGAGGCGCTTAACGTGGTCACGCGGCTCGACTATACCTATCGGGCAAACGTTGCCGAGGGGATTATGCTCGTTCGGTTTGGGCAGTCTGTCGTTGATGCCATGCCGCAACGTGAATACGACGCTCAAGATGACGCCTGGCACGAGCTGGACGAGGACACGCGCACGATCTGGGCCGCGGAGCACGATGCGCGCGTGGCGCTCACGCTTGCGGCAGCGTGTTTTGCCGCGGGCACCTGCATCACGCGCTGCTATGTGCAGATTGCTGCTCCCGACAGTGAGCAGGGCGAGTGCGTTGTCGCAACGTATTTCTTTGGGCGTGCGGCCTATCTGGCCGATTGCGTGCCTGTCGCCAAGGATCTTGAGAGCATGGACATGGACGATATGCCGTGCAAGCGTGTGCTTGAGGCGTATGAGTCAACCGCTCCGGAGACGATTGAGCCGGCGGAGGTTCATGCTCGTCCGCGTGATGACCATCGCATGCTGCCGCCGGCGCTGCGCGATCTGCTGCTTGCCGATACGGCTGACGAGCTGGAGGTCATGGAAGAGGACGACGACCCATACGTGGCCCGTGTTGTTGAATTGCGCGAGCAGGCAAAAGTCGACCGTACAGGTGCTTTTGAAGGCTTTTCCCGTCTTGTCGAGGAGTTGGAGGCCAAGTGCGCCGTCGCCGAGCTTTTGGCGACAGGTCCGGTTCAAACGCAGTTTTGCGATAACCAGCTGGTGCGCATGGTGCTACCGGTGTTGGAAGAAGACCGCTCTGTGCGAATCCTTCGTGCGCCCGATGCGCTGTACTTTGCCCAGCACGAGATCTGCAGCTTTTACGCCGAGCAAGAGGACTTTGAACGAGCACTGCCCGAGGTGCGCCATCTTTACGATCTGGCGCGCTCGTCCATGCAGTCGCACTTTGCGCTCATCAACGTGCTTGCGCGTCTGGAGCGCTTTGACGAGATCATCGAGGTGGCGCGCCACGGCCTACGTATTGCCAGCGATCGTTCTGCAATCGGCTACCTGTTCTATCGCTTGGCGTTTGCCTATTGGAATTGCGATCAGCTCGACCTGGCGCTGGCTTGTTACCGTCTGGTGCCGCGCGGCGAGGAGTCGGGCAGCAGCGCGCTGGAAGAAATGCAGGGGCTTATGAACGAGATGGGCGTCAGCGAGCCTCCGACGTTCGAGGAAGCGGTCGAGACCATCCACAGGGCTGGACTAGAGCTGCCGCCAGTGTCCGCCGTGACGAATCAGCTGGCAGATGCCGCTGTGCAACTGGTCGACAACGGTTTCTTTTTCCTGGCGCGCGGTTGTATCTTCCAAATGTGGCGCACCATGGGCAACGACGAGCTCGGCTCCCTCAACCGCTCGCTGGGGTAGGCGAAGCTTTCAAGAAGGAAAGGCTGCTAGGCAATTAGAAAATTTCCTCTTGCTCATCCTTGGCTGTTTGGTTACTATAGAACGGCTGTTACGGAGAGCTGACCGAGAGGCCGAAGGTGCTCGCCTGCTAAGCGAGTATGCCCCAAAAGGGCATCTGGGGTTCGAATCCCCAGCTCTCCGCCAGTATGACTTGAAAGAAGGGTCCCATTTGGGGCCCTTTTTGTGCGGAGAAAGGAGGCTGGGGATTCGAACCCGAGAGGGCACGGGCGTTAAGCAAACGCGAAAGCGTTTGTAGCCCGTGGGCGAAAAGCCGCCAGGCTTTGAAGCCGGAGGGCATGCGCAGCATGCCCGGACATCCCCAGCTCTCCGCCAGTATGAACTTGAAGAAGGGTCCCATTTGGGGCCCTTTTTATTATCAAGAATGGCGGCTGGGGATTCGAACCTCAAAAAAGAGGCATCCTTTCGGACGCCTCCTTTCAGTGGACTTATTATTCTTGCGCCCTACACCTCGGGCGCCTTGGCGACGGTCTCGCTTGCTGCCGTGAGTGGGCGGTTGTCGATGCGACGGCCCAAGCGATCGAGTTTCACGAGTAGCCACTCAATGGGATTCGGCCCCGAGCCTTCCTCGTCGGCAACCAAATCCATGACGGCGATCTTGGTGCCGTCCTGCTTGAGTGTAATGCTGCCCACCTTGTCGCCCACATGCACCGTGCCCGAAAGATCGTCGTAGCTAACCTTTTCGGTCACCTCGCCGGCAAGGGAAAACACGGTCGCTTGCGCCGTAGGATCGGCGAGTGTGGCGTCGATCGTCTTATCCGTCCAGTCGGTTTGGCCAATGCGCGCCATAAGCGGGTTGCCGTTGGCGGTCTTTTCCTGCGTGTTGGCGATCGCGACCGTCACCTTGTGACCGTAGTACCAATTGGCAAGGGTTGCGGTATCGGTAAAGCGCTGGTCGGTGGTGGTGGAGTTCAAAACGACGGTGTAGATCTCGTTGCCATCGCGGTTGTAGGCACCCGTAAAGCAATAGCCTGCATCGTCGGTAGTGCCGGTCTTGCCACCGATGTTGCCATCTTGGCCCAGCAAATAGTTATGCGTGTCCATGGAATGCGAATGGTCGGTGCCGTCGGCGCCCGTGACCTCGATCCAGGAATCCTCGCTCGCTACGACCTCGCGGATCGTGTCGTTTTTCATGGCCTCCTGCATCATCAGCGCTACGTCGTGTGCGGTTGAGTGCATATCGCCAGCCCACTCATCAAAGTCCAGACCATGCGGGTTTTCAAAAAGCGTACCGGTGCAGCCGAGCTTCTTAGCGCGCTCGGTCATGGCCTTCCCAAATGTGGCCTCGGCGTCTTTGGTCTTAGGGTCGATCTTCTTGCCCACATATTCGGCGAGCACGATGGCGGCGTCGTTGCCCGAGGGAATCATCAGGCCGCGCAGCGCCTGCTCCACGGTAAGCTCGTCGCCTTCGAGCAAGCCGGCGGTCGAATTACCCACGGTGGCTGCGGCGTTGCTCACCGTGACCTTCTCGTCTATCTTGCAATTCTCGACGGTTAGGATTGCGGTCATGACCTTGGTGATCGAGGCGATTTTGACCTGCTCATCGGCGTCGCGCCCATAGTAGACGGTGCCGTCTTTGCCCATGACGAGGGCATTGGTCGCATCGATATCGGGCAGGTTTTCGGCCGTGATGCCGCGCTCATCGGCGGTTTTGCCGCAGACATTGTCGGTCGTGAGTACTTGGGCGCCGGCGACGGTGGGCACGCCAGCGGTAAGGGCGATAGCGCAGACAAAGCCGGCGGCAAGCTGGGCTGAGCGCTTTGCAAAAGAGGTGAGGGACTTCACAGATTTCGCTTTCGACGGGATGGTCTCTTCTGGAACTAGAGTATATCGTTTGCCGGCATCGGCGATCATCGCGTGCGTGCGTGGCCCACATCCGCGCCCGAACGGACACATTGGTCCTTAAGGTCGACTTAATCGCCCGCGCTTGTTGTGTGTGGCACGCGCCGCCTCGGGCATAATGGAGCGCGAGAGGAGCACGCATGAACGAGCGCATACTGGTAGTTGATGACGAGAAGGCCATCGCCGACCTAGTTGGCATCTACCTTACAAAAGAAGGCTTTGACGTACAGGTCGCCTATAGCGGGGCCGATGCGGCCAAGGCGATTCTGGAGCAGGAGTTTGATCTGGCGCTGCTGGATGTCATGCTGCCTGATATCGACGGCTTTGAGCTGTTGCGTACGATCCGTTCCAGCCATACCTATCCCGTGATCATGCTGACGGCACGCGATGCCCAGCAGGATAAGATCGAGGGGCTCTCGCTTGGCGCAGACGATTATGTGGTCAAGCCGTTCCGTCCGCTGGAGCTCATTGCACGCGTTCATGCTCAGCTTCGTCGTTATACCAGCTACGGCAGCCGCGCACAGGCGGCCGAGTCGCCGATCATCCAGCTTGACGGCCTCGAGATCAACCGCGACGCCCGCTCTGTGACGGTGGACGGTGCGCCGGTGCGCCTTACGCCCATCGAGTATTCCATCTTGTTGTATCTGGTCGAGCATCGTGGCAGCGTGGTGCCCGTGGAGGACCTGTTCCGCGCGGTGTGGAACGAGGACTTTATGCCCGGCTCCAACAATACGGTGATGGTGCACATTCGCCATCTGCGCGAAAAGATCGGCGACGACGCACAAAAGCCGCGCTTTATCAAAAACGTCTGGGGCGTCGGCTACATCATCGAATAACGCTTTTCGCTTGTGAGGATCTTGATATGACAAAAGACGATAGGCAAGCGTTCGAGGTGCCCGATCGACTCTTTGAATACGTGAGGTCGGTCGTCGACAACCGCGCGCTTGCAACGGTGCTGCTCTTTTTGCTGACCCTGCTGCTGATTGGCATCGACAACATCGCTGGAATCTTGGCGGTGCTGCTTGTCGGCTTTTTGCTAATCGATCGATTTGAGATCGTGCGCCGCTGCATGGTGATTGGCGGCGCCGCGTGGGCCATGACGTTGGCGATTGGCGCCATGGCGCTCGGCGGCATCGAAGGGCCGGTGCTGTTCGATGCCGGCTTTGTATTCAACATGCTTGGCTTTGTGCTGGCGCTTGCCGCGTGCGTGCTGGTCTTGTGCGGCCGCGCCCTGTACTACCAGGGCTACGAACAGGGCGAGCAGCATGCCGATTGTGTGCTGGCCGCTCGTATTCAAGATCGCCTGATCGATCACCCCGACACCTGGGACAACATCGACGGCGACTTCTTGGAGGTCGAGGGCGCCCTTAACCGCGTGCGCGACCGTGAGCGCAAGGTGCAGCAAGCCCTGCGTGACGAGTCGCATCGCAAGGACGATCTGGTCACGTACTTGGCACATGACCTACGCACCCCGCTTGCCAGTGTGGTGGGCTATCTTTCGCTGCTGCAAGAGACTCCTGAGCTGCCGGTTGAGCAACGTGCGCACTTTACGGGCGTGGCTCTCGACAAGGCGCACCGGCTCGATGCGCTCATCGAAGAGTTCTTCGATATCACGCGCTTTGACTTCCACGATATCGTGCTCACGCGCGGCTATGTTGATCTGGGGTTGCTGCTGGCTCAGGTGGCTGACGAGTTCTATCCCATCCTCAACGAGCAGCATAAGGAAGCCCAAGTTGATATTCGCGAGGATTTGACGGTGCTCGTGGATGGCGACAAGATGGCCCGCGTGTTTAACAACATCATGAAAAACGCCGTCGCCTATAGCTATGAGGGCTCGACTATCACGATTGAGGCCGGGCGCCAAGACGATGGCGGCGTGCGCGTGCGCTTTATCAATCAGGGCGATCCTATCCCTGCGGCTAAGCTCAAGGTGATCTTTGAGAAGTTCTATCGCCTGGATGCGGCGCGTGCGACCAATCGCGGTGGTGCCGGTTTGGGCCTTGCTATTGCCAAGGAGATCATCGCGGCACACGGCGGTACCGTTGCATGTGAATCGACGCCCGAACACACGATATTCACCATCGAGCTGCCCGCCGCATAGCCAGCGTGCCCTTACAAACACTTGACAATGCGCTCACGTGCATATGAGCCGCGATTTCTACTATCGATACTGCTGAATTGATATCGATGTGGAGGTATGCGGTATGACGGCTGCTGCGGCTGTGGAGCCCACGGAGCTTGAAGAACTCATGAAAGCGCAGGCCGAGGCCGCGCACGAGCGCGAGGTTGGGGATGCGACTCGCCCCACGGCAGAGGATCTTGCCGCCTCGCCGACGCGCATCGATGTCGAGGGCCTCGACCTGTTCTATGGCGACCATCATGCGCTCAAGGACGTGAATATCAAGATCCGCGACAAGCAGATCACCTCGTTTATCGGGCCTTCGGGCTGCGGAAAGTCCACGTTGCTGCGCTGCTTTAACCGCATGAACGACGGTATCAAGGATTGCCGAATCGAGGGCAAGATCGCGCTCGATGGTCAAGATATCCTGGGCGACTACGACATCTGCCGTTTGCGCCAGCGCGTGGGCATGGTGTTCCAGCGCCCCAACCCGTTTCCCATGAGCATCTACGACAACGTCGCCTACGGTCCTCGCGGTATGGGTGTGCGCGACCGCGTCGTACTCGATGAGCTGGTCGAGGACTCCCTGCGTCGCGCTGCCCTGTGGGACGAGGTCAAGGACAAGCTCAAGGAGTCGGGCCTGGGTCTTTCGGGTGGACAGCAGCAGCGCCTGTGCATCGCCCGCGCACTTGCCGTGCAGCCCGACATTCTGCTGATGGACGAGCCGACCTCGGCGCTCGACCCCGTGTCGACGCTCGTGGTGGAGCAGCTGGCCTGCGAGCTCAAAGAGACCTGTACGCTCGTGGTCGTTACGCACAATATGCAGCAGGCGGCGCGCATCTCCGACTCGGTCGCGTTTTTCTTGCTGGGCGAGCTGGTGGAGCACGCGCCCACCGCTCAGCTCTTCAAAAATCCGACCGACCCGCGCACAGCGGATTATTTGACGGGACGTTTTGGCTGATACCATCTAGTAAAGGTACCTTTAGGGTTAAGATGCGGTCATGCCGGCCGCAAAGGGGTTCAACATGATCTATTACGTCGAGGACGATGACAACATCAGGGATTTGACGGTCTATGCGCTGCGCAAGCAGGGGATCGAGGCCGAGGGCTTTTCGTGCGATGGCGAGTTTAAGGCTGCCGTGGCGCGACGGGTACCCGATGCCGTCCTGCTCGATATCATGCTGCCCGATACCGATGGCCTGGCAATTATGCGTCGCCTGCGTGCCGACCGCCTGACGGCGACGGTGCCCATCATGATGCTTACCGCCAAGGACACCGAGCTCGACAAGGTGATGGCGCTCGATGGCGGTGCCGACGATTACCTGACTAAGCCGTTTTCGCTCATGGAGCTTGCGAGCCGCTGCCGCGCACTGCTGCGTCGCGGTGGCATGGTCAAACAGGCGAGCGATGTGCTCAGCGTGGGCGACATCGTGCTCTCGCCCAGCCATCGCGAGGTGACCGTTGCCGGTGAGCCGCTTAAGCTCACCCTGCGCGAGTTCGACCTGCTCGAGTACCTCATGCGCAAGCCCGGCGTGGTCTTTACCCGCGAGTCGTTGCTGCAGAGCGTGTGGGGCTGGGACTTCGACGGCGGTTCGCGCACCGTTGACGTGCACGTGCAGACGCTTCGCCAAAAACTGGGCGAGCATGCCAGCGCCATCGAGACCGTGCGCGGCGTGGGCTACCGCTTGGCTGAGCCTTCTGCCGGTGATGGTGCCGAAGGTGACGACACCGCGTCCACCGCATCGGAGGAGTAACCCGTGGTCTTCGCCCCCCAGGGAAAACAAACGCTATCGCACCGCGTTTTTGTGACGATCTTTGTTTGCGCCATGGCGGTTATCGTGGCGTTTACGGTGCTGGGTGCGTTCTTTGTGCAAAACACCTTGGCGGATGCCACGAGTGCCAATCTGGCGCAGGAAACCGAGCTCATTGCTGCCGCCCTCGACGAGCAGCAGGAGCCCATCCCGTTCTTGCTTAGCCTCGATCGCGAGGACTTGCGCATCACGCTGATTAACAAGGATGGATCGGTTGCCTACGACAACGAGGCGTCGCCTTCCACACTGCCCAACCATGGCGATCGCCCCGAGGTCATCGAGGCCTTTGAGAGTGGTACGGGTTCCGCGGAGCGCGCAAGCTCTACGCTCGACGAGATTATGCTGTATCGCGCCGTCGCCCTTGATAACGGCCAGGTTGTCCGCTTGGCGCAGGCCCAGCCTGGCGTTGCGGCGATTTTGCTGTCGATGGTGGCGCCGATGCTGCTTATCGCAGCAGCGGGTGCGGTACTCTCGTTTTTTATGGCGCGCCGCGAGTCCCGTGCCATCATCGCGCCGTTGCAAGAGGTGGATTTGGACCACCCACGCCGTAGCTATGAGCACGCCTATGCCGAGATGGTCCCCATGCTTGAGCGTATTGAGTCACAGCGCCAGGAGCTCAAGCGCCAGATGGCGGTGCTAGCGGACAACGACCGTATGCGCCGCGAGTTCACGGCGAATATCACCCATGAGCTCAAGACGCCGCTTACGGCGATTTCGGGCTATGCTGAGCTCATTGCAAACGGCATGGTCGAGGGCGAGGACGACCTGCGCAACTTTGGCGGTCGCATCTATCGTGAGGCGGGCCGCTTGGCAGCGCTTGTCAACGACATCCTTACGCTGTCTAACTTGGACGAGGCCGAACGTGCAACTGAGGGCGAGGCGGTGCCCATTGGGTCCACGGAGCCTATTGAGCTCTCGCGTGCGATCTACGCGGTTGAACAGCGTCTTGAACAGGTCGCCCGTCAAGCGAATGTGACGATAAGTCATGAGACCAAGCCTGTGGTCATCGAAGGCGTGTCGCGCTTGGTCGACGAGCTCATCTATAATCTGGCAAGCAACGCCATCCGCTACAATCGGCCCGGCGGTACGGTTACGCTGCAGTGCGGCACCAACGACGAAGGCCATCCGTTCCTCGCTGTCGCCGACACGGGAATCGGTATCGCGCCTGAAGAACAGGGCAAGGTATTTGAGCGGTTCTATCGCGTGGACAAGAGTAGGTCCAAGGCACGCGGCGGAACCGGCCTGGGGCTTGCCATTGTCAAGCATGCGGCCCTGTATCATCACGCCACGCTCGATCTGTCGAGCGAGTTGGGCGTGGGAACCACCATTACGGTGACGTTTCCCATACAGCAGGACGAGCCATTCGCATAGCGATACAACATAGATATTGATGTAGACGCCGCATTTGACTTTCGGGTGCGGCGTTGTTGTGCAATTTTACGATTGCTTCCGACATTTTTACAGGAGAGCCTGTTTCTTATGTATAGAGTTTGGTCTCGGTAAAAAGATGCGATAACATACGGACAGTTTTGTCAATCCGAACTGGGGAAATGAAAGGCAAGCTGCATGACCCTTCTCGAACTGTTCCAGCTGCTGAAGAAGCACCTCAAGCTGGTCATCACCCTTCCGGTGGTCTGCGCGATCGCTATGGGCATCGTGTCCTTCGTTGCGATGGACAACACCTATACCGCGACGACGAGCATGTACATTCTCGCCAAGACCGACGATAGCGGTCAGATGAGCTACAACGATCTCTCGGCGAGCCAGATGCTTTCCAACGATATCGCCACGCTGCTGGATAGCGATAGCGTTAAGAGCGGCGCCGCCAAAGAACTGGGCCTTACCGATCTGGATGACTACAAGGTGTCTGTTTCCTCCGAGACCACCACGCGTGTCATTACGCTTTCGGTTACCGGCACCGATGCCAAGGAGACGGCTGAGGTCGCAAAGGCCATTGCCAGCTCGGTGAGTACGGTCGCTCAGAACGTCGGCGCTGCCCAGAGCATCAACGTTATCGACGAGGCCAAGACCCCCGAAGCCCCCAGCGGCCCCAAGCGTACGCTGTATATTGCCGTCGCGTTCCTCGCCGGTATCTTTATCGCAGTTGCCTATGTCGTTTTGGCAGACATACTCAATACCCGCATCCGCGGTGCCGAAGAGGCAGAAGAGCTCCTGGGTATTCCCGTTGTTGGCCGAATTCCGGCTATGAAAGGTGGTAAATAGGCATGGCTAGGGCAAAGAACACCGATAAGCTCGTTGTGCAGAATGCCGCCAAGACCCTTCTGGCCAACATCCGCTTTGCGAGCGTGGACGACCCCATTCGCACCATCACCGTTACCTCCTCGATTCCCAACGAGGGCAAGTCTACGGTTTCCATTAATCTTGCTCAGGCAATCGCCACGAGCGGCAAGAGTGTCCTGCTGGTCGAGGCTGATATGCGTCGCAGGTCCCTTGCCGATATGCTCGGCGTCCGCTCCCGCGGCGGACTCTATGCAGTCCTGTCCGAGCAGGTTTCTATCGACCAGGCGATTGTCGAGACAGGTCAGAAGAATTTCTACTTCCTCGATGCCGAGCCGCATATTCCCAATCCTGCCGACATCATCGTCTCCCATCGCTTTGCCAAGCTGGTCAAGGCACTGTCTGCTAAGTTCCAGTACGTCATCTTCGATGCTCCTCCGGTCGGCACCTTCATCGATGCTGCCGAGATTGCCAGCCTGACCGACGGCGCGCTGTTCGTGGTGCGCGAGGACTTTACCAAGCGCGAAGAGGCGCTCAACGCTATCGCCCAGCTTAAGAAGTCCGAGAAGGTCAAGCTCATCGGTACCGTCATGAATTACTGTGAGACCGAGACCAGCGAGTACTACTATTCTTACTACACCAAGGACGGTAAGAAGGTTAAGAAGGGCTCCGACGATCAGGGCACTTCCAAAAAGGGCATCTTCACCAACCGAGCAAACGTTTAGTTGATTAAGGCTGACCTATGCGTGACATTCATTGCCATATCTTGCCGGGTGTAGACGACGGCGCCGCCGATCTCGAAGAGAGCTTGGCGATGCTCGAGGCTGCCAAGCGGGCCGGTGTAACCAGAATCGTTTGCACTCCTCACTGCCGTGATCCCTATTTTGATTACGACAAGATGTGGGATGCCTTTGAGCTGCTGCGCGATAACGCTGACGGTTTTCCGCTCCAGATGGGCTTCGAGGTCAACCATCGAAAGCTCGTTGAGCTTGGTATCGATGCCGCGGATCACTTGCATTTCGATGGGACCAACGAGTTTCTGCTCGAGCTTTCGACGCATGCCGATGCGTATGCGTTTAGAGAGTACGAGAACACGATTTACGATTTGCAGTGCCGTGGCTACCAGGTGATCATCGCTCATCCTGAGCGCTATCGTGCGGTTCAAAAGGATGTAAGCGTGGCGGAGCGCCTGGTCGATATGGGCTGCAAGCTGCAGGCTTCGGCGGACTTTATTGCCGGCGGTCGCTTTGGTCGCGAGAAAAAGCCGGCACAGCGCCTGTTCGATCAGAACCTGTACAGCTTCATCGCGAGCGATGCCCATAACGTGGGTCATTACGACTGCCTGGCGAAGGCTCGCGCGAAGTTTAGCGTGCGCGGAGCTCACTTTCGCTAAAATCTGTCCCTAACGTTCTCATTGAATGAAAGGGCAGCCATGGATATCCAACTTAAGACGGGATGCTTTGATGACGCGGCGTTGGTGCGCCGCGTCGTTTTTATGGACGAGCAGGGCTACGAGAATGAGTTCGACGCTATCGACGAGGACCCGAACTGCATTCATGTGACGCTCTATGTAGACGGCGAGCTTGCCGGTTGCTCGCGCGTGTTTCCCGAAGAGCTTGAGCGCGCGGCTGACGCAGAGGCTCCGGTGTCGCCGGCGTGCGACTTGGACGAAGGCGTCGCAGCGGGGGAGACCTACATTATGGGGCGCGTCGCCGTGCTGCCGGCTATGCGTCGTCGTGGTTTGGCGAGCAAGATTGTCGAGGCCAGTGATACCGCCGCGCGTGATGCCGGCGCCAAGCTCATTAAGCTGCACGCGCAGGAATACGTGCTGCCGCTCTATGCCAAGGCGGGTTACACGCAGATTGCCCCGGTGGACTATGAGGATGAAGGCCAGCCCCATGCCTGGATGGCCAAACGGGTCGAGGGTGGCAGATAGGGACGTTCCTTTTCTGCCGGCAGTTGGGGACACTCCTTGGCAATTGGCGCATCAGAGCGTTTGGACATACAGTTTTTCGATTCCGTATGTATATATGCGCGCTAATGGGTTATAAAATCTAAGTCTGAACATAGCAGGTCTGCGATGCGGCTCGGGCAACCGGGCCGTTTTTGCGGACGGGGGTAGCGCGAAAGGACTGCACATGCGTCAATTTAAGACCGAGAGCAAAAAACTGCTCGACCTCATGATCAACTCCATCTACACCAATAAGGAAATCTTCCTGCGCGAGCTTATCTCTAATGCGAGTGACGCCGTCGACAAGCTCAACTTTAAGAGCCTGCAGGACCCGAGTGTCAAGCTCGACCAGGGCGACCTGGCTATTCGCGTCTCTTTTGATAAAGATGCCCGCACCATTACCATCTCGGATAACGGCATTGGCATGACCGCCGAGGAGCTCGAGCGCAATCTGGGCACCATCGCCCATTCCGGCTCCGAGGAGTTTAAGACCGAGAACGCCGAGCAACAGGGCTCCGATGTCGACATCATCGGCCAGTTTGGCGTGGGCTTCTACTCCGCCTTTATGGTCGCCAGCCACGTGAAGGTCGTCAGCCGCGCTTATGGCGAGGACACCGCCCACGTTTGGGAGTCCGACGGTCTTGAGGGCTACACCATCGAGGATGGCGAGCGTGCTGAGCACGGTACCGATGTCATCCTGACGCTGCGCGAGAACGAGAAGCTCGACGCCGACGGCGAGGCCGAGACCTACGATCGCTTCCTGACCGAGTGGGGCCTCAAGAGCCTGATTCAGCAGTACAGCAACTATGTGCGCTACCCGATCCAAATGATGGTCTCCAAGAGCCGCCAGAAACCCAAGCCCGAGGACGCGCCGGAGGATTACAAGCTCGAGTACGAGGACTACCAGGAGCTCGAGACCGTTAACTCCATGACGCCGATCTGGAAGAAGCGCAGCTCCGATGTTGAGCAGAAGGACTATGACGAGTTCTACAAGTCTACGTTCCACGACTTTGACGATCCTGCGCGCACCATCAGCTTCCATGCCGAGGGTACGCTCGAGTACGACGCCCTGCTGTTTGTGCCGGGCCGCGCGCCGTTCGATTTGTACAGCAAGGACTACGAGAAGGGCCTGGCGCTCTACAGCTCCAACGTGCTGATTATGGAGAAGTGCGACGACCTGCTGCCCGACTACTACAACTTTGTCCGTGGCGTCGTGGATTCCGCCGACGTGTCGCTCAACATCTCGCGCGAGACGCTGCAGCAGAACCGTCAGCTCAAGGCTATCGCCAAGCGTGTGGAAAAGAAGATTACCGCCGACCTTGAGGACATGCGCGACAACGACCGTGAGGCATACGAGAAGTTCTTTGAGAACTTTGGTCGCGGTCTGAAGTACGGCATCTACTCGAGCTACGGCATGAAGGCCGACGAGCTCGCCGACCTGTTGCTGTTCTGGTCTGCCAAGGAGCAGAAGATGATCACCCTTGCCGAGTATGCCAAGGGCATGCCCGAGGGCCAGAAGGCAATCTACTATGCCGCCGGCGATTCGCGCGAGCGTCTGGCCAAGATGCCCGTCGTGAAGGGCGTGCTCGACCGCGGCTACGATGTATTGCTGCTGACGCAGGACGTGGATGAGTTCACCTTCCAGGCCATGCGTGAGTACGTGGCTGCCGATATGCCCAAGGTCTACGAGGATGACGCTGCTCGCGAGGCTGCCGAGAAGGCAGTTGCCGATGGTGCCGAGCCCGAGGTCGAGGATCGTCACCTGGAGCTTAAGAACGTCGCGACCGGCGATCTTGACATGGCGACCGATGACGAGAAGAAGGAGGCCGAGGACGCCACCAAGGAGAACGAGGATCTCTTTAACGCCATGAAGGAGGCGCTCGGTGACAAGGTCGAGAAGGTCGCCGTCTCTGCGCGTCTGACTGACGCTCCCGCCTGCATCACCACCGAGGGTCCGCTTTCGCTCGAGATGGAGAAGGTGCTCCAGAAGGGGCCCGAGGGCGCGCCCGACGGCATGCCCAAGAGCCAGCGCGTGCTCGAGCTCAACGCCAAGCACCCGGTCTTTGACAAGCTTGTCGCTGCCCAGAAGGCAGGCGACGCCGATAAGATCAAGCAGTACTCCGGCTTGCTCTACGATCAGGCCCTGCTGGTCGAGGGCATCCTCCCCGAGGACCCCGTTGCCTTCGCGGCGGCTGTTTGCGAGCTTATGTAACTAGGGGGTTACGCGGTTCTACGAACCGCGTAACCACTCGACGCTGCAAACGCCCCTAAGCGGCAATCTGACGTTCAATCGTCGGTCGCGTACCGAAGTACGCTTCCCTCCTCTTTCACGTCACCTTGCTCGCTTAGGGGCGTTTTCGCTGACTTATGCTCAACCTGCGACGCTTTCGTGGCCCAAAGTAGTCATTGGGGACGTTCTTGTTCGACTAGTCGTTTAAGAACGTCCCCAATGACTACCCGATGACTATTCGGATTGCTAATTTGTGCGGGTTGTGGTTTTGTGACCTGCTGAAATTTAAGATACTGTACAACTGTACGTTAACTCATCTTCGTAGTATATTGCTACCCGCAAAACTCAGCACCATTGTGCCGTGAGGCACTAAAGCGCCTACGTACAATGGTTATCGATAGTACGATTCGATTCAACGACAGGATGGATGGTCCAAGCGTGAGTCTCGGCAGCAAACTATCCAACGCAAAGGTCTCCTTTGCGATATTTAAGCGCGACATTAAGCGACTGCTTATGAACCCCGTCGCCCTGGTGGTTACCTTGGGCGTGTGCGTCATTCCCTCGCTGTATGCCTGGTACAACATCGTTGCCAACTGGGATCCGTACGGAAATACCCAGGGCATTAAAATCGCCATCGCCAACAACGATCAGGGCACCCAGAATGACTTGGTGGGCGAGCTCAATGCAGGCGATAAGGTGGTCGACCAGCTCAAGGAAAACGATCAGCTGGGCTGGACCTTCGTCGACTCGGCTGCCGATGCCAAAGAGGGCGTCGAGAGCGGGGAATACTACGCGGCGATCGTAATCCCCAAGAACTTCTCCGACAATCTTGTCTCGATGCTCGATGGCAATTACCATCAGCCGAAGCTCACCTATTACGTCAATGAGAAGAAGAGCGCCATTGCGCCCAAGGTCACCGATACCGGTGCCAACACCATCGAGGAGCAGATCAACTCGGAGTTTGTCTCCACGGTGGGCGAGACTGTTGCCAGTATCGCCAAGGATGCCGGTGTCGATTTAAAGGACAAGGCAACCCAGACTCAGGACTCGCTGACAAGTTCGGTGTCCGAGGCATCCGACACCTTGGGTGAGGTGCGCGATTCGATTGGCGATATGAATGCCGCCATCGATAAGACGAGTGGCGCTATCGCCTCGGCTGATGCGGCGCTTGCCGGCTTGCAAGGTCAGGCACCGTCGCTGACGCAGGCAATCTCCCAGGGCAACGACCTGCTGGGCGAGGCTCGCGCCACGGCGGGCAACTCTATCACCTCGCTCTCCAAGGCACTCTCGGAAGGTAGCCTTGCACTCACCAAGACGTCAGCCTCCGCGAACGCTGCGATTGGCAAGCTAACGGGTACGGTCACATCTACGACCACCCGCATCGACAACTCGCTCGAGTCTCTCCAGGCGACGATCGATCACAATAAGGCCGTTATCGGGCACTTGGAGATTCTCGTTAATGACACGTCGACAGGTTCCGAGGAAATTGACGCGCGCATTGTATCGACCATCGATTCGCTTCGCGAGCAAAACCAGAAGCTGCAGAGCATCAAGGATGGCCTTTCTGCACAGTCGAGCGCCATGGCAAACGACGCTACGGCAATCTCGAACGCGAGCAACGCACTCAACGCGGCAATTCAGACCGGTACGGCTAACCTCGGTCAGGCTCAGACCGATCTGGGTCAGAACGCACTTCCGAAGGCTTCGAGCGCGCTTGACTCCTTTGCCGCCGTTTCGGGCGATTTGACCGGCATTGTGTCGGGTATGACCCCCACGATAGCGAACGCGCGCGGCACGCTGGCGCAGCTCGACGCCACGCTCAAGCAGGCAAAGACCACGCTGTCCCAAACCGACGCCTCCCTTGCCAAGGTTCAGGACAAGCTCGCGACCGCCGCCAATGACATTGCGGCGCTGCAGACCTCTGAGTCTATGGGCGAGTTAGCCGACCTCATGGACGTCGACGTCAATGACGTGGCAGATTTCATGGCATCTCCGGTTGAGCTGACGTCCAAGTCAATCTATCCGGTCAAGAGCTTTGGCTCGGGCATCGCGCCCTTCTACACCAATCTGGCGCTGTGGGTAGGCGGCTATGTGCTCATCGCTATCTATAAACTCGAGGTCGACCGCGAGGGCATCGGTAGCTTTACGGCGCGTCAGGGCTACTTTGGCCGCTGGCTGCTGCTGGTGATCCTGGGTGCGTTGCAGGCCATCATCGTTACGGTGGGAGATCTGGTCATTGGCGTTCAGTGCGTCAATCCGCTGCTCTTTGTACTGGGCGGCATCGCTATTTCGTTCACCTACGTCAACATCATCTATGCGCTGTCCACCACGTTTAAGCATATCGGTAAAGCCATTGGCGTCATCCTCGTCATTGTGCAGATCCCCGGCTCGTCGGGCATGTATCCCATCGAGATGATGCCCGGCTTCTTCCAATGGCTGCATCCGCTGCTGCCCTTCACCTATGGCATCAACCTGCTGCGCGAGACCGTCGGTGGCATGTATTCGTTCAACTACCTGTTCAACCTGTGCATCCTGGGCGTGTTCCTTGCCATCGCACTCTTTATTGGCTTGCAGCTGCGTCCGCTGCTGCTCAACCTCAACCTGCTCTTTGACAAGCAGCTTTCCACGACGGGCCTCATGATCTGCGAGTCCAACGACCTGCCGCGCCAGCGCTATTCGCTGCGCACGGCCATGCGCGTCATGCTCGATTCGGATTCGTACCGTCGCGAGCTGCTCGATCATGCCGTGGCGTTTGAGCATCGCTACCCGTACTACATCAAGGGCGGTTTTGCCGCCGTGGTAGGCGTGCAGGTTCTGCTCTTTGTGCTTTCGACGGTGCTCGATATCGACAATAACGGCAAGATCATCCTGCTCGTTATCTGGATCATTTCGGTTATCGCCATCTGCGGCTGGCTCATCAACATCGAATACATCCGTGCGAGCCTCAATACCCAGATGCGTATCTCGGCGCTTTCGGACGAGGACCTTCGCCGCGAGATGCGCGAGCACACGGCTGCCATCCCTGCCGCCCGTCGCATGTTTGGTCTCAACGCCAGCGAGCGTGGCGCCAAGGGAGGCGAACAGCCTACGAGCCGTCTGTCGCATATCGGTGCGCATCGTAAGGCTCAAGATGCCGACGGCGCTGACAACGTAAACGGAAACGACGGGGACACCACCTCGCTTGGCAAGCACTCTAAAGGAGGTGAGGCATAAATGAAAAACATCCTGCACCTGTTTAAGCGCGATGTCCAAAACGTGTCTCGCTCCGTGATCGGCATGGTCGTCGTGATGGGCCTGATCATCGTGCCATGTCTCTATGCATGGTTTAACATCGCCGGAAGCTGGGATCCCTACGGCAATACCGGCAACCTTAAGATTGCAGTGGTCAACACCGATGAGGGTTACGAGAGCGATCTGATTCCCGTCGAGGTCAACGTGGGCGAAAACGTAACCGCCACCCTGCGCGGCAACGAGAACTTCGACTGGGTCGTCCTCAACGACCGTGATAAGGCGATTGAGGGCGTTAAGTCGGGCGCGTACTACGCTGCCGTCGTTATCCCTAAAACGTTTAGCGCCGACATGATGACGCTCTTTTCGACCGACGTGAAGCACGCCGATATCGAGTTCTACGAGAACCAGAAGGCCAACGCCATCGCGCAGATCGTGACCGAGAAAGGCTCGAGCGCCGTCCAGAGTCAGGTCAACGAGACCTTTACCGAAACCATTACGAGCATCGGTCTTAAAACCGTGTCCAGCCTGCTCGACTATATGAGCACCGACCAGGTGAGCAACTTTATCGCCAACCTGTCCTCGACACTGGGCGATTCGGTCGAGGACCTGCAGGACGTTCAAGCCAACGCGACTTCGCTGGCGGGCATTTTGAGCTCGACCTCCGATTCGTTGACGTCGGCGAGCGGTATGCTCCAGCAGACGGGTAAGGTCGATGAATCTACCAAGCAGTTGATGGAGCACGCCGAGAGCGGCATTAGTGATTCCAAGGAAGCACTCAAGGCCGCCAACGACGCCATCAACGCCGCGATTGACGGAAGTGCGGGCTCGTTTGACAACGTGTCCGCCGAGCTCGCGAAGGCTTTCGACGCCGCAAACCAGCATGTCAACGTTACGGTGACCCAGCTCAACGAAGCCGCGTCGGCACTCGAATCGCGCGCCAAGGAAATCGACGACACGGCCGACCAGCTCCGCAGCTTTGCCGATCAGGTGAGTGACGAAAAGCTCCAGGACAACCTCAAGTCTGTGGCTACATCGCTGGGCAGGATCGCGACGGAGTATCGTAACAATGCCAACGACCTGAGGGCAACCGCAAAGTCCCTTTCCGACAGCATGGCAGAGGTCAACAGCACGCGTGCCGAGGTCGACCAGGCCATCGCCGATGCCAAGGCGGGCATCTCGGGCGCTAAGTCCGACTACGATTCCACGTTCTCGGTCAAGGCCAAGGAGCTCAAGAAAACTATTTCGGGCGTTCTGGATTCGCTCGACGGCATCTCGGGCGACCTGGATAGCGCTGTTGCCGGCCTGACCGACGCATCCGGTTCGCTGGCAAAGGGTCTCTCCAAGGCCGCAAAGCTGGTCAACAAGGCTTCCGATCAGCTGGGCGAGGCGTCGGACAAGATCAGCGCGTTCAAGGACGAGCTCGACGGCGCCCTGATGTCGGGTGACCTGGCGACGATCAAGACGATGATCGGCAACGACCCCGAGGGCCTGGCCGTGTCGCTTTCCGGCCCCGTTGCGCTCGACCGCAAGCCGGTCTATCCGATCCGCAACTACGGTTCGGCCATGGCGCCGTTCTATACGATTCTGTCGCTCTGGGTCGGCTCGATCGTACTGGCGGCCATGATGAAGGTCTCGGTCGACGACGAGCTCATCAACGAGCTCATCCCCGTACGCCTGCACGAGATCTATCTGGGCCGTTACTTGTTCTTTGGCGGTTTGGCCCTGCTGCAGGCAACGCTCGTGTGCGCGGGCGACATTCTGTTCTTTGGCATTCAGTGCGACAACCCGCTGCAGTTTGTGCTGGCGGGCTGGGTCGCGAGTCTCGTGTTCTCCAATATCGTCTACACGCTTACGGTTTCGTTTGGCGATATCGGCAAGGCGCTCGCTGTCGTGCTGTTGGTCATGCAGGTCGGCGGTTCGGGCGGCACGTTCCCCATCGAGATGACCGGCCCCGTGTTCCAGGCGATCTATCCGTTCCTGCCGTTTACTCACGGCATCAACGCCATGCATGCCGCCATGGCTGGCGCCTACCATATGGAGTACTGGGTTGAGCTGGGTATTCTGGCGAGCTATCTGATTCCGTCGCTGGCCCTGGGCGTCGTCTTCCGCCGTCCGGTCATCAAAGCCAACGACTGGATCATCGAAAAGCTGGAGTCGACTAAGTTGATCTAGTTCAGCCAGGTAAACGCCGTCGGAACATCGAGATCTTCCAGTTTGATACTTTATTATGCTGGATTGCGATGCAACACCGGTTGTTGCTACAGTAGCGGGGCGTGCCGGGGGTCCGGCGCGCCCCGTTTTTATT
>CAUCNB010000039.1:0-20743 GCA_958444075.1 uncultured Collinsella sp.
GTCCTGGGCTCGCACGAAGAGCACTTAATGTGCTCTTCGTGCGAGCCCAGGACCTGACCGAGCGAAAACCTTGCGCCTGGCCTTCGGCGGCGCGGCCGGATGGTGGAATTGTGTGCAGCCCGGTTTCCCGTTGACCGACGCCGGGGTCCCCGCCATAATACTTTTGGTTCACGCACGAATCCGCTGCCAGAGACAGCCGGTGCAAACGGGCATCGCCCGCGAGCTTAATGGGATATCCCGCCAGCCGAGGTGGTCGAGTAGATATGTCTTCTCGCCCCCGTCGCTCATGCAGCGCGGGGGCTTTCTTTTTGGACATGCCCCCGTCACGTCCTTGTGGCGGACCGTGCCCGGAAAGAATTCGAGGAGGTGTAATTCATGCCCCAGCAGTACAAAATCGACAAGGTTGCAGAGATCGAGTCCCGTATCGCCGAGAACGCCGGTCTGTTCGTCGTCAACTACAACGGTCTGACGGTTAAGCAGGCTCAGGAGCTGCGTCATCAGCTTCGCGAGTGCGGCGCCGAGATGAAGGTCTACAAGAACAACCTGGTCAAGATCGCTCTCAAGAACCAGGAGCAGCCCGAGCTCGACGAGATCCTCGCCGGCCCTGTCGCTTATGTGTTCTACGAGACCGAGCCGGTCGAGGCCGCTAAGGCCCTTAAGGACTTCTCCGCTAAGTCCAAGGGCGTCCTTGAGATCAAGGGCGGTATCTCCGACGGCAAGGCCGTTTCCGCTGATGATGTTAAGGCTATCGCCGAGCTGCCCACCAAGGATCAGCTTCTCGGCCAGATCGCCGGTCTCATCTCCGGTTTCGCTCGCGACATCGCTGTCTGCGTCAACGGCGTTTCCTCTGGTCTCGCTCGTTCGATCCAGCAGGTCTCCGAGCAGAAGGCAGCCTAGTCGCTGTTTTCACCCGCGGCGGCAACGCCGCACCCCAGGCGCATTCGCGCCGTGTTTTAACTGATCTCCGTGCACAGACACGGAAACCGAAAGGACTTAGAAATGGCTAAGCTTACCACCGATGAGATCATCGATGCTCTTAAGGAAATGACCCTTCTCGAGGCTTCCGAGCTCGTTAAGGCTATCGAGGACACCTTCGGCGTTTCCGCCGCTGCTCCTGCCGCCGTTGTCGCCGCTCCCGCTGCTGGCGCTGCTGAGGCCGAGGAGAAGACCGAGTTTGACGTCGTGCTCGAGGGCTTCGGCGACAACAAGATCCAGGTCATCAAGGCCGTCCGTGAGCTCACCAACCTTGGCCTGAAGGAGGCCAAGGAGGTCGTCGAGGGCGCTCCCAAGGCTGTTCTCGAGGGTGCCAAGAAGGAGGACGCCGAGGCTGCCAAGGAGAAGCTCGAGGCTGCTGGCGCTGCTGTCACCCTCAAGTAATCAGGCTTTCTCGCCAGATTTCTTTGCAGACGGGGTTCGCATTGCGAGCCCCGTCTTTTTTTGTTATGCCCCCTCTATTTTGCTGGCTCGGCATGCAAATTACTGCCGTTTGCAGTGCTTTGGGGTCACTACCGTTGGGCGATAAAATTGCACCGTTCGAGCAATAATTTGCGTTGACCTGCTGAAGAATGGCGTTTGCCTAGCGGTAGCGCCTGGTCCCGGCGGTAAGATATTTCAGTATCGCAATTTGGTCTGCGGCTGCCGTGCCGCACGCACAGGGCGCATCCTGCGCCTGCGAAAGGATCCTTGAATACTATGAAGGCAATCATCCCCGCCGCCGGTCTTGGCACGCGTTTTCTGCCTGGCACCAAGTGCACGCCCAAAGAGATGCTGCCGGTGCTCGACAAGCCGGTCATCCAGTACGTCGTTGAGGAGGCGCTCGAGCCCGAGGAGGTCGATGATGCCATTATCGTTACTTCTCCCGGCAAGCCCGAGCTGCTGAGCTACTTCCAGCCCGATCGCTCGCTCGAGAACCTGCTGCGCGAGCGCGGCAAGAACGCCTATGCCGATGCCGTCGCCCACGCTGGCGGTATGCCGGTCGACTTCCGTTATCAGTACGAGCCCAAGGGCCTCGGTCATGCCATCCGCTCTGCCGCCGACGCTGTGGCAGGGGAGAACTTCCTGGTTCTTCTGGGCGACTACGTTGTTCCCAACCGTGACATCTGCGACAAGATGCTTGCCGTCTCCAAGGAGCACGGCGGCGCTTCTGTTATCGCCGTTGCCGCGTGCGCTCCCGAGGAGGTCAGCCGCTACGGCGTGATCGCCGGCGAGCGCGTGGGTTCGCTCGAGGGCGCCGAGGACGTTGCCGATGGCGAGCCGGGCGCCGTGTGGCGCATTGGCGGTCTGGTGGAGAAGCCTGCCCCCGAGGCGGCTCCGTCCAACCTGTACATCGTTGGTCGTTACCTGCTGAGCCCGCTGGTCATGGACCTGCTGGCCGATCAGCAGGCCGGCAAGGGCGGCGAGATCCAGCTGACCGACGCCATGGCACGTTCGCTCGATCGCGAGGCCATGTACGCTGTCGTCATCGACCCGCTGTCGGGCTACGACACCGGCACGCCTTCTGGTTGGATGGCCACCAACGCCCTCATGGCTGCAAGCGACCCTCGCTTTGCAAGCGCCTTCTGGGACGCCATCGACGAGCGCGGCGGCTTGATGCGCAAGTAAGCCTTTGGGCAACGATATTTACGGGTGCGGACCTCGGTTCGCGCCCGTTTTTTATAAGAGCTGCGATTGCCGGCTCTCTGTTCACAGAAAATATATGAACAGATGTTCGATACACATACATCTACCTGCGTATTTTCCGTCGAAAAACTTTGCTACTCCAAAAACTCAATCACGTCAAGGCTTTTCTTGCCCAACGGTCGGTACCTGATAAACTATTAGGTTGCGATAACTGGCGAAGCTATGCCTCGCCAATCCACCGAGCATTTCCGTGAAGGAGGAAAAACCTGGTGACCTACGCATACACTGCCACTGAGCGCAAGCGCGTCAGCTTCGGTAAAATCCCGGAGGCCATGGAGCTCCCCAACCTTATCTCTGTTCAAAGGGAATCCTTTGAGCGTTTTAAGGACGAGGGCCTTCGTGAGGCATTCAAGGAATCCAGCCCCATCCAGAGCCAGAACCATGTTCTCGAGGTTACCTTCGGCGAGCATCAGTTCGGCGACCCCGCGCACACCGTCGAGGAGTGCCGCGAGAAGGACATGACCTATCAGGCTCCGCTTCTGACCGACGTCCGTCTTACCAACAAGGAGACCGGCGAGATCAAAGAGCAGCTCGTCTTCATGGGCGACTTCCCCATGATGACCGATCAGGGTACCTTCATCATCAACGGTACCGAGCGTATCGTCGTCTCGCAGCTCGTCCGTTCCCCGGGCGTGTACTACAGCTCCGAGATGGATTCGGGCAAGCAGATCTACAAGGCACAGATCATCCCGTCCCGCGGTGCCTGGCTCGAGTTTGAGGTCGACAAGCGCGACCAGCTCATGGTCTCCATCGACCGTAAGCGCAAGCAGAGCGCCACGATGTTCCTGCGCGCCCTTGGCATCGCCGTCACCAACGACGACATCATCGAGCTGCTCGGCAACTCCGATGTGATCAAGCGCACCCTGGAGCGCGACACCGCCCTCACTCGCGAGGACGCCCTCATCGAGATTTACCGTCGCCTGCGCCCGGGCGAGCCTCCCACTGTGGACGCTTCCCGCAGCCTGCTCGAGGGCCTGCTCTTCAACCCGCAGCGCTACGACCTGGCCCGCGTCGGTCGTTACAAGGTCAACAAGAAGCTCAACCTCACTACCGAGGAAGAGGTCACGGTGCTCACCGACGAGGACATCGTCGCGACGCTGCGCTACCTGCTGTCCCTCGCTGCTGGCGAGCAGGGCTTCAAGGTCGACGATATCGACCACTTTGGCAACCGCCGCATCCGCACCGTCGGCGAGCTCGTCGCCAACCAGTTCCGTATCGGCATGAGCCGTATGGAGCGCGTCGTCCGTGAGCGCATGAGCTCCCAGGACATCGACGAGATCACCCCGCAGTCGCTCATCAACATCCGTCCGATCGTGGCCTCCATCAAGGAGTTCTTCGGTTCCTCGCAGCTCTCGCAGTTCATGGACCAGGCGAACCCCCTGACCGGTCTGACCCACAAGCGCCGTCTGTCCGCACTCGGCCCTGGCGGTCTTGCCGGCCACAAGTCCGGCTCCAGCCGCCGCACCAACGTGCCGACGGCCGTCCGCGACGTTCACAACTCGCACTACAGCCGCATGTGCCCGATCGAGACCCCCGAAGGCCCCAACATCGGCCTGATCGGCTCGCTCGCCCTCTACGCCCGCGTCAACGAGTACGGCTTCATCGAGGCCCCGTTCCGTCGCGTCGAGAACGGCGTTGCCACCGACCAGATCGACTGGATGACCGCTGACGAGGAAGAGAAGCACGTCATCGCGCCGGCCAACACGCCGCTCGATCCCAAGACCAACGAGTTCATCACGACCGATGCCGAGGGCAAGATCGTTCGTCCGCACACCGTGATCGCCCGTACCCGCGACTTCGACGGCTCCTTCGGCGCTCCCGCTGACGTGCCCGTCGAGGACGTCGACTACATGGACGTCTCGCCGCGTCAGATGCTCTCCGTCGCAGCCACGCTGATCCCGTTCCTTGAGCACGACGACGCCAAGCGTACGCTCATGGGCGCCAACATGCAGCGTCAGGCCGTGCCGCTGGTTCACCCCGCCGCTCCCTATGTCGGTACCGGCATGGAGCGTCGCGCCGCCCTGGACTCCGGCGAGGTCACCCTGGCCAAGAACGCCGGCGAGGTCATCTTTGCCGACGCCTCCAAGATTATCGTCAAGCACGCTGGCGGCATGGACGAGTATCACCTGGCCAAGTACCAGCGTTCCAACCAGTCCACCTGCATCAACCACCGTCCGCTCGTGCGCGTCGGTGACACCGTTGAGCAGGGCGAGCCTCTGGCCGACGGTCCTTCGACCGATCATGGCGAGCTCGCACTGGGCCAGAACCTCACCGTGGCATACATGCCGTGGGAAGGCTTCAACTACGAGGACGGTATCGTCGTGTCCGAGCGCCTGGTGGCCGAGGACCTGCTGACGACCATCAATATCACCCGTCACGAGATCGACGCCCGCGACACCAAGCTCGGCCCCGAGGAGATCACCCGCGAGATCCCGAACCTCTCCGAAGACATGCTTGCCAACCTCGACGAGGACGGCATCATCCGCATCGGCGCCGAGGTCGGCCCTGGCGACATCCTGGTCGGCAAGGTCACGCCTAAGGGCGAGAGTGCTCTGACTGCCGAGGAGCGCCTGCTGCGCGCCATCTTCGGTGCCAAGGCTCACGACGTTCGCGACACCTCCCTTAAGATGCCTCACGGCGCTTACGGCCGCGTCATCGACGTCGTCCGCTTTAGCCGCGAGAACGGCGACGACCTGGCCCCCGGCGTTAACGAGCAGGTGCGCGTCTACGTCGCCCAGCGTCGTAAGATCCAGCAGGGCGATAAGATCGCCGGCCGCCACGGCAACAAGGGCGTTATCTGTAACGTTCTGCCGGTCGAGGACATGCCCTACATGGCTGACGGTACCCCGATCGACGTTATCCTCAACCCGCTGGGCGTTCCTTCGCGTATGAACGTCGGCCAGCTGCTCGAGTGCCACCTTGGCTGGGCTGCCGCCTGCGGTTGGGATACTGAGCAGGCCGACTCCGACAAGTATGTCCCCGGTCCGTTCTTCACCGCGACGCCCGTCTTTGACGGCGCCAAGGAGGACGAGATCGCCGAGGTCATCCGTCGCGCCAACAAGAACATGCTCAACAAGGCCACCGCTGCCTTTGGCGATCACATGCGCCCCGAGTTTGTTACCCAGCTTGACGAGCGCGGCAAGACCCGCCTGTTCGACGGCCGCACCGGTGAGGAGTTCCGCGAGCCCATTACCGTGGGTACGTCTTACATCCTCAAGCTCGGCCACATGGTCGACGACAAGATCCACGCCCGTTCGACCGGCCCTTACAGCCTGGTTACCCAGCAGCCGCTGGGCGGCAAGGCTCAGTTCGGCGGCCAGCGCTTCGGCGAGATGGAAGTTTGGGCACTGTATGCATACGGTGCTTCCAACGTCCTGCAGGAGATCCTGACCGTCAAGTCCGACGATACCGTGGGCCGCGTCAAGACCTACGAGTCCATCGTCAAGGGCGAGAACGTCCCGGTTCCGGGTATCCCCGAGTCCTTCAAGGTTCTCGTCAAGGAGATCCGCTCCCTCGCACTGGACATCGAGCCCATGCACGATGCCGACGAGGACGCCTCCGCCCCTGTGACCGCCGAGGAGACCTCTGCTCTCGACGACCTGGCTGCGCTCGCCGGCGTTGACGCCGACGTCGAGGCCCAGGATGCCGAGACCGCCGAGGCACCCGAGGCTGTCGCCGCCACGACCACTGATAAGGAGTAGTTGACTGTGGCAGATTTCGAAGCTACTGATTTTGACTCGGTAAAGATCTCCCTTGCCTCCGCCGACCAGATCCGTTCCTGGTCGCACGGTGAGGTCAAGAAGCCGGAGACCATCAATTACCGTACCCTCAAGCCCGAGAAGGACGGCCTGTTCTGCGAGAAGATCTTCGGTCCCGCCAAGGACTGGGAGTGCTCCTGCGGCAAGTACAAGGGCATCCGCTTTAAGGGCATCGTCTGCGAGCGCTGCGGCGTCGAGGTCACCTCGGCCAAGGTGCGTCGCGACCGCATGGGCCACATCGAGCTCGCCGCTCCCGTGTCCCACATCTGGTATTTCAAGAGCCCCACGAGCTTCCCGATGAGCCGTATGCTCGACATCAAGTCCAAGGACCTCGAGAAGGTTCTGTACTTTGCCAGCTACATCATCACCGAGGTCGACTACGAGGCTCGCGAGGCCGACGCTGACGACCTGCGCGAGGAGCTCGCCGCCGATCTGGAAGAGATCGATGCCGAGTGCGCCCGCCAGATCGAGTCCCTCAAGGAGCAGGGCAACCCCGAGAACTTTGACGAGTTCTCCGACGAGGAGCCGCTGACCCCCGAGGAGATCGCCTCTGGCATCGTCGACATCGAGGAAGAGTGCAAGGACGAGAAGCAGCTCCGCACGGACGCCTTCAACGCCTTCATGAAGCTCACCGAGCGCGACCTCATCTCCGATGAGCCGCTGTTCCGCGAGATGACCCGTTACTACTCCATGTACTTCAAGGGTGGTATGGGTGCCGAGGCCGTCCGCGACCTGCTCGCCGCCATCGACCTCCCCTCCGAGGCCGAGAAGCTCAAGGCCATCATCGCCGACGAGGACTCCCAGAAGCAGAAGCGCGAGAAGGCCGTCAAGCGCCTCGAGGTCGTTGACGCCTTCCTGAAGGGCGGCAACAGCCCCGCGAACATGATCCTGGACGTCATCCCGGTCATTCCGCCCGATCTGCGCCCGATGGTCCAGCTCGACGGCGGCCGCTTCGCCGCATCCGACCTCAACGACCTGTATCGTCGCGTGATCAACCGTAACAACCGACTCAAGCGCCTGCTCGACCTGGACGCCCCTGCGATCATCGTGAACAACGAGAAGCGCATGCTCCAGGAGTCCGTGGACGCCCTGTTCGACAACGGCCGTCGTGGTCGCCCGGTCTCTGGCCGTGGCGGTCGCCCGCTCAAGTCGCTCGCCGAGGCCCTCAAGGGCAAGCAGGGTCGTTTCCGTCAGAACCTGCTGGGCAAGCGTGTCGACTACTCCGGCCGTTCGGTTATCGTTACCGACCCCAAGCTGCTGCTGCACCAGTGCGGTCTGCCCAAGACCATGGCGCTGGAGCTCTTCAAGCCCTTCGTCATGAAGCGCCTGGTCGAGCTCGGCAAGGTCGAGAACATCAAGGGCGCCAAGCGCGCTATCGACCGCGGTGCCACCTTTGTGTGGGATATCCTCGAAGAGGTCATCGACGGCCGCGTCGTGCTGCTCAACCGTGCACCGACCCTGCACCGTCTGTCCATCCAGGCCTTTGAGCCGGTGCTGGTCGAGGGCAAGGCTATCCACCTGCATCCGCTGGTCTGCTCGCCCTTCAACGCCGACTTCGACGGCGACCAGATGTCTGTCCACGTGCCGCTGTCCAGCCAGGCTCAGGCCGAGGCTCGCGTGCTCATGCTTTCTGCGAACAACCTGCGCTCGCCGGCATCCGGCAAGCCGGTCAATATCCCCTCGCAGGACATGATCATCGGTGTGTACTACCTCACCCAGGTCCGCGACGGTCTGCCGGGCGAGAATCACGTCTTCGCCAGCTTCGACGACGCGCTGCACGCCTATGACTGTCGCTCCGAGGTCGACATGCAGGCCAAGATCCAGGTCCGCGTGTCCGCCGAGAACGCCAACGTCATCAACGAGGACGGCACCCGTATCTTCCGCGTCAAGAACGGCAAGAACGAGTTCGTCGACTACGACGTCACCGGCAACAAGACCGCGCGCTTCGAGACCTCTATCGGCCGCATCATCTTCAACCGCCAGTGCCTGCCCGAAGACTATGAGTTCATGAACTACAAGATGGTCAAGGGCGACGTGGCTAAGCTGGTTGCTGACTGCTGCGATCGTTACCCCGAGGCCAAGGTCGGCCCGATCCTCGACGCCATCAAGTACTCCGGCTTCCACTACGCTACCCGCGCCGGCCTCACCATCTCGGTGTGGGACGCTCTCATCCCTGCCGAGAAGCAGGAGCTGCTTGACCGCGCCCAGGCCAACGTCGACCAGATCAACGAGTACTTCGAGGAGGGCTTCATCAACGAGACGGAGCGCCACATCGAAGTCGTTAACGAGTGGACCGCTTGTACCGATAAGGTTGCAGCGCTCATGCTCGATATGTTCGACGAGGAGAACCCGCTCTACATGATGGCCGACTCCGGCGCCCGTGGTTCTAAGACCCAGCTGCGTCAGCTCGGTGGCATGCGTGGCCTGATGGCAGACATGTCCGGCGAGACGATCGACCTTCCCATTAAGGCGAACTTCCGCGAGGGCCTGCTGCCGCTCGAGTACTTCATTTCGACCTACGGCGCCCGTAAGGGCCTGGTCGATACCGCATCCCACACCTCGGACTCTGGTTACCTGACCCGTCGTCTGGTCGACGTGGCCCAGGACGTCATCGTCCGCGAGGAGGACTGCGGTACGCACGAGGGCGTCACCTACAACCTCATCATCCCCGGCACCACCGACCTCAACACCGACCTCGTCGGCCGTTGCTTCATCGAGGACGTCGTGGCTCCCGATGGCACCGTGCTCTTTGAGCAGGACGGCTACATCGAGAAGGTCGCCGACATCCAGAAGATGGTCGATGCGGGCCTCAAGAAGATCAAGCTCCGCGCGCTGCTCACCTGCCGCTCCAAGTACGGCGTGTGCCAGAAGTGCTACGGCTGGGATCTTTCCACCCGTCGTCCGGTCGCCATCGGTACCGCAGTCGGCATTATTGCCGCCCAGTCCATCGGCGAGCCCGGTACGCAGCTTACGATGCGTACCATTCACTCCGGCGGCGTCGCTGGCGTCGACGATATTACGCAGGGTCTGCCTACGGTCAGCCGTATGTTCGATATCGTCGGCAACGTCAACGAGAAGATCCTGGGTCGCGAGGCCGAGCTGGCTCCGTACTCCGGTCACCTCTCGATTAAGCCCGAGAAGTCCGAGTACGTGCTGACGCTCACCGACTCCGAGGATCACACCCGTGTCCTCGACGAGCGTCGCGTCCCCGCTTCGGTGCGCTTTATGCCCGAGATCGAGGACGGCTGCGAGGTTCGCGCCGGCGACCAGATCACCAAGGGCTTCGTCAACTTCCGCAACCTGCGCAAGCTGACCGACATCGAGTCGACGATGCACACCTTCGTCGAGAGCGTCAAGGACGTCTACACCAGCCAGGGCGTCGACCTGAACGACAAGCACATCGAGGTGCTCGCACGTCAGATGCTGCGTCGCGTTCAGATCACCAACCCCGGCGACTCCAAGTACCTGCTTGGTCAGTACGTCGACCGCTACGAGTTCGCTGACGAGGTCGAGCGCGTTGCCCGTCTGGGCGGTCAGGCTCCTGTTGCCGAGCCCGTCATCCTGGGTACGCTCAAGGTCGCGTCCAACATCGACTCCTGGCTGTCGAGCGCTTCGTTCATCCGTACCGCCGGCGTCCTTACCGAGGCTGCCATCGAGGGCAAGGTCGACCACCTGCTCGACCTTAAGTCCAACGTCATCGTCGGTAAGAAGATCCCGGCTGGTACTGGCCTCAAGCCGTACGCCAACGCCAAGCTGACGTATCGCACGGCCGATGGCTACGTGGACATCGACGGCCCGGCTTCGCCCAACGCCAAGTCGCTGCCCGAGTGGGCTCCTGTGGAGCTCAAGGATCTGGACGAGCAGCTCCCGCAGCAGCTCGACTGGGCCGGCTACGACGAGTTCGGTGGTGCTGACGGTTCGTTCACCCGCAACGGCCACACCATCTCCGCCGAGAAGGCTCGCCTGTACCTGTTCGACGACCTGGGCGTGTCGCAGCGCTGGACCAACAAGTTCAGCGAGGTCGGCATCGAGACGGTCGGCGACCTGGTCGGCAAGTCCGAGGAGGATCTGCTGCGCATCGACGGCATCGGTGCCAAGGCGATCGAGGAGCTCCGTGACGGCCTGGAGGCCCACGACCTGCTCTACATCCTCGAGAACAACGACGACGTTGCCGACGAGGAAGACCTCTCGCAGCTGCTGCAGATGGTCTTTAGCCCCGACGGTCCGGACGATATCCTGCTGGGCACCTCCGCTGCGCCGACGCATCACGCCGACGCCGACGAGGAGCTCCTGGGCGCCCCGATCGACGACAAGAAGGCTCCCGCCAACGGTGCCATCAACGAGGACATGGCTTCCCTCGACGAGCTGCTCAACCAGCTCGTGGACACCGACGACGCCGAAGAGGCCAAGGACAACGACGAGGAGTAATTAGTTCCGCCGTTCTAACGAACGGCGGCGACCTCCGTCGCTGCGCGGCCCCCAGAGCTACAATCTGTCATTCAAAAGGCAGGGCATGACCAAAAGGTCAATGCCCTGCCTTTTTCATGCCACCTTGTACGCTCTGGGGGCCGCTCGCTTGCGTATGCTCAACCTGTTGCGTTCCGTTGATCCCTTGCCAAAAAGTGACAGGTTTCTTTTGGTAGGTTATTCCTGCTTGAATTTGAAACATTCCGTTTGGTCAAAGCGTATCTATGGTGAGGGCCTCATCGAGAACCATTACCGTCACCGGGAGGTGATTATGGAAGAACAAGCATTTAGACAAGCGGTCGAAGATCACCGGGATGTTGTGTTTCGAATCGCATTGACGTACCTGCGCGATCACGCCGATGCCGACGATGTTGCACAAGACGTCTTTTTTAAGCTGCTCAAAAGCGATACGCATTTTGAAGGCTGGGAGCATCTTCGTCGATGGCTTATCCGGGTCACGATCAATGAATGCAAATCGCTCTTTCGAAAGCCATGGAGGCGTGTGGAGGATATTGAGAACCTGGCCGATTCGCTTTCGACGGCGCAGGAGGAGACCAAGGCGGTCCTGTCAGACGTTATGCGACTTCCGGAGCGATTCCGTGTTCCCATCGTGCTCTATTACTATCTGGGCTTCTCGACTTCAGAGATTGCCGAGTTGCTGCATGTGCCAGCCGCGACCGTTCGAACGCGTTTAGCTCGTGGTCGATCGAAGCTCAAATTCATCCTAGAGGAGGGCGACCGTGAAATCCAATCAAATCAAGCAGGCCTTCGAGTCCATCCAAGCCGATAGCGATCTTGCCGACCGTGTTATTGATGCTGCTGCGGGTGAGCCGCTTCGCCGAAAGGGTCACGCGAAGCCTCTGTATGTTGCCGTGATCGGATGCCTTGCCGGAGTGCTGGCGACCGGAGGGGTCGCCTACGCCGTCGTCAATTCCAGTTATTTTGCCTCTGCCTGGGGAAACCATGGCAACGGAGAGTCCATTACCTGGACTCAAGGTGGCTCGTCGGGGACTAAATATACCTACACCAGAGAGTTTGGTGATGGTATCGCGCCCCAAAGCTTGGAGGGTTCAGTACAGAAGGTCAATCTGTCCGTCGAGGGCAACGGCTACACACTCGACATTCATGATATGGCTATCGATAAAAACGGTTGCGGTGCCGTGACGTTTACGTTGTCCAATCCAAATGGAGTTAACTACTACAAGCCAGCAGCAGAGACTGGCGAACTTGTTCTCTATGGTGAAGAAGAACAAGGCATCGGCACGCCCGCCATGAACTTTGGCGAGGAATGGGCTGACACACGCTGCACCATTGATAAGGACACATCAAGTGACACGGTCATTAATGGCACGATGTACTTTGCCGCTATGGATCGCGAGCGAGATTTTCAATATGCGGTCACCTGGAATATCTCCTGGACCGAGGGCGAAGGTGAGAGTGCGAGGCAGTTTGAGGCGTCGACACCCGAGTTCAATATTGGAGCGTACGTCGATACAAAGGAACTCCGCTCCGGTGACTCGCCTCTTGAGATTAGCCCGTTTTCCATCCAGACGCACATTGATGATTTGGGCTATGAAGCAGTTGATAATAAGCTGACCGTCAGCTACAAGGATGGATCGGAGCAGATTATCGAAGATGACGACGCAGGGGTGTTCAACTTATATTTTTCTTATGCGCGCAATAGCGGAGAGAACATTTGGGTGCCAACGAAGTTGATTGATGTCGACCAAGTGGTCTCGGTAACCCTCGAGGGCACGAGGTACACATCGACAGGAGAGACTCAAACGGAAGAACCCTTTACCATCGTCTATTCGTAAGGCTTGAGGCCGCTTCCCACTAGGGGAAGCGGCCATTTTTGCGTTACATGGACGGCTGGAATGGGCACTTGCGCACAGGCGGGGATTCCTTTTATGGAGGCTTTGCGGAAATATAGCTATTTTGGGATACGCCCGGCGGCGTGGTCTGTTGACGGCACAGCTAACGCCACGTATCCTATCGAACTGCGTGTTTCGTAGGGGGATGCTGACCCCTCGATTCAAGCCGTTGCACTTTACAGAAAGCTGGAATCATTCGAGAAGGAGTACGCTTTGCCTACTATTAACCAGCTGGTTCGCCAGGGCCGCCGTTCCGTGCCCAAGAAGTCCAAGAACGCTGCTCTGCAGCACAACTCCCAGAAGCGCGGCGTGTGCACCCGCGTCTTCACCACGAGCCCCAAGAAGCCGAACTCGGCTCTTCGTAAGGTTGCCCGTGTTCGCCTTGTCAACGGCATCGAAGTTACTGCTTACATCCCGGGTGAGGGCCACAACCTGCAGGAGCACTCCATCGTGCTCGTCCGCGGCGGTCGTGTCCGTGACCTCCCTGGTGTCCGTTATCACGTCATCCGTGGCGCCTACGACGCTGCTCCGGTCCAGAACCGTATGCAGGCCCGTTCCAAGTACGGTGCTAAGCGCCCCAAGGCTAAATAAGCCAGATAACGTTTTGATACTTTCGCCGTGTGCCGTCTTGAGCGCCGCACGGTAGACACTTAAGGAGATTTCACATGCCGCGTCGTGCAGCAGCTAATCGTCGTGAGGTTCAGCCTGACGCCGTTTACAACAACCGCCTGGTGACTCAGCTCATCAACAAGGTCCTTCTTGACGGCAAGAAGGCCACCGCTGAGCGCATCGTTTACACCGCTTTCGAGATCGTTGCCGAGAAGTCCGAGGGTGGCGACGCTCTCGCTACCTTCAAGAAGGCTATGGACAACGTCAAGCCCACGCTCGAGGTTAAGCCCAAGCGTGTCGGCGGCGCTACCTATCAGGTCCCGATGGAGGTCAACTCCCGTCGTTCCACCGCTCTGGGTATCCGCTGGATCGTCAACTTCTCCCGCGCTCGCAAGGAGAAGACCATGGCCGAGCGTCTCGCCAACGAGATCCTCGACGCCTCCAACGGCCTGGGCGCTTCCGTCAAGAAGCGTGAGGACGTCTTCAAGATGGCCGAGGCCAACCGCGCGTTCTCTCACTATCGTTGGTAAGTTAAGGTAAGGAACTAACATGGCTAAGCCTAAGTACAAGCTTTCCGATACCCGTAACATCGGCATCATGGCCCACATCGATGCCGGTAAGACCACCACGACCGAGCGTATTCTTTACTACACCGGTAAGACCCACAAGATCGGTGAGGTCCATGAGGGCGCTGCCACCATGGACTGGATGGTTCAGGAGCAGGAGCGCGGCGTAACCATTACCTCCGCTGCTACCACCTGCTTCTGGAACAAGGACGGCAAGGACTACCGCATCCAGATCATCGACACCCCGGGCCACGTTGACTTCACCGCCGAGGTCGAGCGCTGCCTGCGCGTCCTCGATGGCGCTGTCGCCGTCTTCGACGCCGTTGCCGGCGTTCAGCCCCAGTCTGAGACCGTTTGGCGTCAGGCTTCTACCTTCAACGTTCCCCGCATCGCCTTCATCAACAAGTATGACCGCGTGGGCGCTGACTTCTTCAACGCTATCGAGACCATGAAGGATCGTCTCGACGCTAACGCCGTGGCCGCTCAGGTCCCGATGGGCGCCGAGGACAACTTCTGGGGCGTCATCGACCTGGTCACCATGACTGCATGGGACTTCAAGGCCGACGAGAAGGGCATGACCTACCCCGAGCCGATGGACGAGATCCCGGCTGAGTTTGCCGACATCGCTGCCACCAAGCGCGAGGAGCTCCTCGACGCTGCTGCCAGCTTTGACGACGAGCTCATGGAGAAGATCCTCATGGAGGAGGACTTCACCGTCGAGGAGCTCAAGGCTGCTCTGCGTAAGGGCGTTCTGGCCAACGAGCTCAACCTCGTCTTCGTGGGCTCCGCCTACAAGAACAAGGGCGTCCAGGAGCTGCTCGACGCTGTCGTCGACTACCTGCCCAGCCCGCTTGACGTTGAGGCCGTCACCGGTACCGATCCGGACACCGGCGAGGAGATCCAGCGTCATCCTTCCTTCGACGAGCCTTTCTCCGGCCTGGTCTTCAAGATCATGACCGACCCGTTCGTCGGTAAGCTCACTTATGTCCGCGTTTACTCCGGCCGCGCCGAGTCCGGCTCCTACGTGGTCAACGCTTCCAACGGTCAGCGCGAGCGCCTCGGCCGCATCCTCGAGATGAACGCCGCCGAGCGTATCGACCGTGACGACGCTGCCGCCGGCGACATCGTCGCTTGCGTCGGCTTCAAGAACTCCACCACCGGTGACACCCTGTGCGCCGAGGGCAAGGAGATCGTCCTCGAGAAGATCGAGTTCGCTAAGCCCGTTATCGACGTTGCCATCGAGCCCAAGACCAAGGCCGAGCAGGACAAGATGTCCCTGGCTCTGACCAAGCTCGCCGAGGAGGACCCGACCTTCCAGGTGTCCACCAACCACGAGACCGGCCAGACCATCATCGCCGGCATGGGCGAGCTGCACCTCGAGATTATCGTCGATCGTCTGCTCCGCGAGTTCAAGGTTGACGCTAACGTTGGTAAGCCCCAGGTTGCCTACCGCGAGACCGCTGGTCACGACGTCGAGAAGGCTGAGGGCAAGTTCGTCCGTCAGTCCGGCGGTCGCGGTCAGTACGGCCACGCTGTCATCAAGCTCGAGAAGATGGAGGAGGGCTTCGGTTACGAGTTCGTTAACGCTATCGTCGGCGGCGTCGTGCCCAAGGAGTACATCCCGTCCATCGACAAGGGCATCCAGGAGGCCCTGAACACCGGTGTTATTGCCGGCTTCCCGGTCCTCGACGTTAAGGTCACCCTGTTCGACGGTTCTTACCACGAGGTCGACTCCTCCGAGGCCGCCTTCAAGATCGCCGGTTCCATGGCTATCAAGGACGCCCTCAAGAAGTCCGATCCGCAGCTGCTCGAGCCGATCATGGCTGTCGAGGTCGAGACCCCCGAGCAGTACATGGGCGACGTCATGGGCAACCTCTCCGGTCGCCGCGGCAAGATCGAGGGCATGGAGGATCGCAAGAACAGCAAGCTCATCCGTGCCAAGGTGCCGCTGGGCGAGATGTTCGGTTACGCTACCGACCTTCGCTCCCAGACCCAGGGCCGTGCATCCTACACGATGCAGTTCGACTCTTATGAGCCCGCGCCCAAGTCCATCGTGGACGAGGTCATGAGCAAGAACGCCTAAGTTCGAGCTCCCTGTTACGTAATCCGCGAGAGCATCTCTCGCACTCTTTGGAGGTTTAAGTTGGCTACCCAGAAGATCCGCATTCGCCTCAAGGGCTATGATCACGAGGTCGTCGATCAGTCCGCGAAGCTCATCGTCGAGACCGCTCAGAAGACCGGCGCTCGCGTTTCCGGTCCTGTCCCCCTGCCCACCGAGCGCAACCTGTACACGGTTATCCGCTCGCCGCACGTGAACAAGGACTCCCGTGAGCAGTTCGAGATGCGCACCCACAAGCGCCTCATCGACATCCTCGACCCCACCTCGGGCACCGTTGATTCGCTCATGCGTCTCGACCTCCCCGCTGGCGTCGACATCGACATCAAGCTCTAAGCGATATCGCTCATAGCTTACAGAGCCCCGCTGCCATTACGGTAGCGGGGCCCTTTTGTTTTGAATGGTGGTTTGGACTGTCGGACAATGCTGACGAGTAGGTGGCTGCGGCGCCCTATTCGCTCACGGGACGCAGCGATGCCTCCTCAAAATGGAAGGATCGCAAGTCGTCTTCCGTTTCGATGCACGCGCGACCATAATCATCGACGGTTCGAAAAATTCCACGTGCCAGCTCATCTCCAGCAGGGGAGCGGGCGATAACGGTTTCCCCAATCCAATTGAGGTGAGCTACATAATCATCGTGGACGGGCGCGAGTGATCCAGCGTCTTCTTTCATGGCGTTGAGCAAATCTGCCCACGCGTCCACAGCGTTCACGACCGCGTGATAGACATCCTTGAGTAGTACATCGACGGTGGGAACGTTCTCATTGAGGACTGACAGGCCGATTGCCGGCAGGCCGCCATCGGGAACCTCCGAGGGCACATAGTTCACATTGACGCCAATGCCGCAGACGGCGAAAGGCCTGCCTTCGTTATCGCGTGCGGCCTCGACCAGAATGCCGCCGAGCTTGCGCCCTTGCGCGACCAGGTCGTTGGGCCATTTGAGACCAATCTCGTTTGCAAGACCCTGCTTTCCGAGCGCCTCGAGCACCGCTAGGCCGCTGACGGCGGCAAGACCAGAGTACTTTGCAGGATTAACGCATGGACGCAGGACAATCGAAAGCAATAGGTTGCCGGCGGTTGAATCCCACTTGTGGCCGCGCCGACCGCGTCCTGCTGTCTGAGCCCGGGCGGCAAGTCCTGTGCCGTGCGGCGCTCCCTGTTTTCCTGCTTCGAGCAGGTCATCGTTGGTCGATCCAGTTACGTCGACTATCGTTAATTTGGCATCCATAACGGCTGCTACCTCCTAAGTTAATAAGGCAATCGAGCAATGGTGTCGAGAGATAGACACAATGTGAAGCCTTTGTCGCATTTGGACAATTTAATGTTAACACGTCAACAAGGACTGAAATGCGCTATCCTCTCTTGGTCGATGTAAACACGTCAACAACTCAAAGGAGGTTAGTGATGGGTTTCACGATTCTTGGAACAGGCTCGGCGCTTCCTGAGCGCAGTGTTTCCAATGACGAGCTGTCTGAGTTCCTCGATACCTCGGATGAGTGGATTTTTACCCGCACAGGTATCAAGAGCCGCCACGTCTGCACCACCGAGTCACTTGACGACCTTGCCGTAGCGGCGAGCGAGCGGGCACTCCGGGTGTCCGGAATCGACGCGAGCCAGCTGGATCTGATCGTCTGCTCGACGACGACGGGTGATCACCTTGTTCCCGCTGAGGCGTGTGCCGTTGCTGAGCGACTAGGCGCGACGTGCCCTGCCTTCGATGTCTCGGCGGCCTGTGCCGGCTTCGTGTTTGCGCTCGATGTCGCCGAGGGCTATATCGCCCGCGGTCGCGCCGAGCGCGTGCTTGTCGTTGCTGCCGAGCAGATGACGCGCGCGCTCGACTGGACCGACCGTGCCACCTGCGTGCTCTTTGGCGATGGGGCAGGCGCCGCGGTGATTGAGGCTGGGGGAGACAGTCCCCTTGCCGTTGAGCTTTCGACGGCGCCCGACGTCGAGACGTTGCGCGTTCCCGGTCTGGTCGGCACCTCGCCGTTTAAGGCTTCCGCAGATAGCGCGAGCGTGCTGTCCATGAATGGCCGCCGCGTGTTCAAGTTCGGCGTCAACGCCATCTGCGACACGGTCCATAAGCTTGCGATCGATGCGGGCATTTCGGTCGAAGACATCGACCACTTTGTATTCCATCAGGCTAACGAACGAATCCTGAGTCAGGCGGTCAAGCGCCTCGGCGTGCCAGACGAGCGCGTGGTTCGAACGCTGCGCGAGACCGGCAACATTTCGAGCGCCTGCATTCCTCTTGCGCTTGACCGACTGGCACGCACCGACGCACTGAATGCGGGCGACACCATCGCCTTGGTTGGATTTGGCGCCGGTCTGGATATAGGTGGCTATCTACTTCGTTGGAAGTAGTCGCACATAGGAAATAAAAACGCCCCTAGGGCACAAACAAAGGAGAACTACCATGGCAGATCAGAAGACCTTCGAGCGCGTTTGCGACGTTATCCGCGAGACCGCCGGTCTTGACGACGTCGAGATGAAGCCCGAGTCCACGCTCGAGGAGATTGGTCTCGACAGTCTGGGCACCGTCGAGATCCTCGTCGCCGTTGAGGACGAGTTTGGCATCCAGCTCGATACCGAGGAGAACCCCAAGACGGTCGGCGAGTTCGTCGATACGGTCGAGGCGGCATTGGAGAAGTAGAGATGCTCAAGACTCCTCTCTGCGATCTGCTCGGCATCGAAAAGCCCGTGTTCCAGGGCGGTATGGCCTGGATCGCCGACGCCTCGCTGGCGTCCGCAGTGTCCGAGGCGGGCGGCTTAGGGATTATCGCGGCCATGAACGCCGACGCCAACTGGCTGCGCGACCAGATTCATGAGCTGCGCGCCAGGACGGATAAGCCCTTTGGCGTCAACGTCATGCTCATGAGCCCGTTTGCCGACGAGGTCGCGCGGGTCGTGATTGACGAGCGGGTGCCGGTCGTCGTGACGGGTGCCGGCAATCCCACCAAGTACATGAAGGCGTGGAACGAGGCGGGCATCAAGGTCATCCCGGTCGTTGCCTCGGTGGCGCTGGCGCGCCTCGTGGCGCGTCGTGGAGCCACTGCCGTGGTTGCCGAGGGTACCGAATCAGGCGGCCATATTGGCGAGACCTCGACGATGGCACTGGTGCCGCAGGTTGTCGATGCGGTCGATATTCCCGTGGTTGCGGCTGGCGGTATCGCCGATGGCCGCGGCGTGGCGGCCGCCTTTATGCTGGGCGCCGCCGGCGTGCAGGTGGGTACGCGCTTTCTGATCGCAGATGAGTGCGCCGTATCGGAGCAGTACAAGGAGATGGTCCTGAAGGCCAACGACACCTCGACGCGTGCGACCGGCCGCTCGACGGGACACCCGGTGCGTGCCCTCAAGAGCCCCTTCACCAACGCCTACGCCAAGAGCGAGGCGGCGGGCGTAAGCGTCGAGGAGCTCGGGGCCATGGGCACGGGCGCCCTTCGCAAGGCCGCCAAGGACGGCAATTACGAAGAGGGCTCGTTTTTGTGTGGACAGATTGCCGGCATGGTCAACGAGCGCCAAAGTGCACGTGAAATCGTTGACGACCTGGTCGATGGCGCCGAGCACGTCCTGAAGGGTGCGTGCGCATGGGTGGCGTAGCGTTTCTGTTTGCCGGCCAGGGCGCCCAGCACCCCGCGATGGGCGTCGACCTGATCGAGGCATCGCCGGTCGCCGCCGAGGTGTTCGCCATTGCCGACGAGGTGCGCCCGGGGACCAGTGAGCAGTGCCGAAGCGCCTCCAAGGAGGAACTCTCGCAGACCGAGAACACGCAGCCGTGCGTGTTCGTTCACGATCTGGCAGCGGCTGCCGCCCTGCGTGAGCGCGGCGTGGTACCTGCCGCCTGTGCGGGTTTTTCGCTGGGCGAGGTCGCCGCGCTCACCTTTGCGGGGGCGTTCGATACGCGAGCGGGCTTTGAGCTCGTGTGCGAGCGCGCGGCGCTGATGGCCGCGGCTGCCGAGCGCCATCCGGGCGGCATGCGCGCCGTCATCAAGCTCGATGCGGCGCAAGTCGAGAACCTGGCAAAACAGGCCGGCGAGGACTGCTGGCCGGTCAACTACAACAGTCCGCAGCAGACGGTTGTTGCCGGAGCGCCCGAGGCGCTGCAGGAGCTCGACGTCCTAGTAAAAGAGGCTGGCGGCCGCGCTATGAAAGTCGCGGTGTCGGGCGCATTTCATAGCCCCTATATGGCCGAGGCGACTGAGGGGCTGGCGACGTATATCCAAGCCGGCCACGCGCCGTCACCGCTGCTGATTCCGGTCATGGCAAACATGACGGCGGCGCCCTATCCGGCGGACCCGCGAGCGGCATCGGATGTCTTGGCCAATCAGGTGAGTCATGCCGTTCGTTGGGTCGACACGCTGCATGCTCTGCAGAATCAGGGCATCGACACGTTTATTGAGGTCGGCCCTGGCAAAACGCTGTCGGGCCTGGCCAAGCGTACGCTGAGCGACGTTCGCGTGTATTCGTGCGAAACGGCCGAGCAGGTCGCAGCTATTGCCGACGAGCTCGCATAGTCCACAGGGCTGTAACCCGAAAGGAATGACATGGGCAACTTGAACAACGGCGCGCTCGAGCGCAACGACTCACGTCGTGTGGCACTGGTCACGGGCGGCTCGCGGGGTATCGGCCGCGCCTGCGCTGTCGGTCTGGCGGAGGACGGCTTTGATATCGCCG
>CAUCNB010000040.1:0-20277 GCA_958444075.1 uncultured Collinsella sp.
CGTGCCCTTCGATCGATCCACTTTCCCTCGAGCATGGCTGAGCGCGATATCGCGCGCGCACGCCTTGCCTACGAGGAGTGCCTCTACCTTCAGCTGGCGCTGCGCTTGCGCAACGACGGCGGCCTGGTCGATGTGGTGCCCTATGCCCACGCCGCGGGCGAGCACCTGGCCGCGCTTAAGCAGGCCCTGCCGTTTTCGCTGAGCGACGAGCAGGAGGCCGCGTTCCAAGATATCCTGCGCGATATGTGCGATGGCGGGCGCGTGATGAACCGCCTGCTGCTGGGCGATGTCGGTACCGGCAAGACCGCTGTTGCCGCCTGCGCGCTGGCTGTGGCTGCCGATAGCGGCACGCAGGCCTGCGTTATGGCGCCCACGGGCGTGCTGGCGCGTCAATATGCCGATAAGACCGGCCCCTTGCTCTCGCAGGCTGGCATGACCTGGGCGCTCCTGACGGGCGCCACGCCGGCGGCCGAGCGCGAGCGGATCCATGCCCAGCTGGAATCGGGCGAGCTCGATGTCCTCTTTGGCACCCACGCGGTGCTTTCGGATAACGTGGCGTTTAAGCATCTGTCGCTCGTGGTCATCGATGAGCAGCACCGGTTTGGCGTCGGCCAACGCAACGCCCTGCGTGCGAAGGGCCCTGGTGCCGATCTACTCGTTATGACGGCAACGCCCATCCCACGTACGCTGGCGCTTTCGGTCTACGGCGATCTGGACACGAGCATCATCCGCCATCGGCCCGTCCCTGGCGCTGGCGTGATGACACGCGTGCTTACCGAGTCGAGCCGCGACCTTGCCTATGGCGCCATCCGCGAGGCGCATGAAAAGGGTCAGCAGGCCTACGTGATTTGCCCGCTCGTGGAGCCGAGTGACTCGGTCGATGAGCTTGAGGACGTGCCCGGTATCGCCCGCGACGACGAGGGCCGCGTGACGGTCCCCGTGCCGCTGCACGATACGGCGACCGAGCTCGATCGCCTGCGTCTGGCGTTGCCGGGTCTTGCCATCGAGCGCCTTCACGGCCGTATGCCAGCGGGGGAGAAGGACCAGGTTATCGATGCCTTCAAGCGCGGCGAGATCGACGTGCTCGTCTCGACTACGGTGGTCGAGGTGGGCGTCGACGTGCCCAACGCCACCGTCATGGTCATCGAGAACGGTGAGCGCTTTGGCTTGGCGGCCCTGCACCAGCTGCGCGGCCGCGTGGGCCGCGGCAGCGTGTCGGGCACCTGCCTGGTCATGACGCACTCCAAGGGCAACGGCGGCGCTTCGGCGGCGCAAGAGCGTCTCCAGTCGCTCGAAAAGACCTCGGACGGCTTTACGCTCGCCCAGATGGACCTTCGTCTGCGCCACGAGGGCGAAATCCTGGGGTACCGCCAGCATGGCGGTGTGACTCTGCGCTTTGTCGACCTGGATGCCGACGAGGAGCTGATCGAGTGGGCCCATTTGGACGCGGTCGAGCTCTTGCGGTATGCTTGCAACCTTGACTCCGTGGCGACGCGCCCCCTGCGCGATGCGGTCGCCATGCGATATCGACACATTTTTAAGGAGGTCAGCGGAGGATGAGAATCATCGGCGGCGAATGGCGCGGTCGTAAGATCGAGGAGCCCCGTGGTCGCGATGTCACCCGCCCCACGACCGATCGCGTGCGCGAGGCATGCGCATCTATGGTCATGTCGGCATTCGACTTCGATCTGGACGAGGTCCGCGTGCTGGACGCTTTTGGCGGCTCCGGTGCCTTAGGGTTAGAGATGCTCTCACGTGGTGCCCGCTCACTCACGACGTTCGAGATCGATCGGAATGCCGCGCGGCTCATTACCAAGAATATCGAGTCGCTCTGCCGTGACCGTGCGCGTTGGCGCGTGGTAACGGGCGACATGCTGGCGAGCGCCTCGCGCGGTCGTGTGCCGGGCGGCCCCTTTGATCTGGTCCTGCTCGACCCGCCCTATGCTTTTGGTGCCGAGCCGGTCGAGATACTGCTGCAGAACCTGGCTCAGCAGGGTCTGCTTGCACCTGGCGCTTATGCCCTGTTTGAGCATGCCGCCGCCGATGCGGGCGCGCATCCGGCAGGCTTTGAGATCGTGCGCGAGAAGCGCTACGGCATTACCTCGGTCGACCTGCTTCGTTGGGTCGGCGATGACGATAGTGAGGAAGATTGCGCCGGCACCGATGCTTACAACAACGATGCCATGACGGTTCAGGAGAACGCCCATGAGTGACACCATCAACCGCGTGATCGTCCCGGGCACCTTCGATCCCATCACGTTTGGCCATATCGACGTCATCCGCCGCGCCCGCCGCATCTTTCCCAGCGTGATCGTCGCTGTCGCCGAGTCGCAGGGTAAAAACGGTGTGGGCACCACGTTTATGCTCGATGAGCGCGTGGCGCTGGCTCGCGAGGCGCTCGGTGATATCGACGGCGTCGAGGTCCTGCCCTTTACCGGCCTCTTGGTCGACTTCGCTCGCGAGCAGGGGGCGGGGGCCGTGGTCAAGGGCCTGCGCGCCATGACCGACTTTGAGTACGAGCTGCAGCAGGCAGACCTCAACTATCGCTTGGATAACGAGTTGGAGTCCATCTTTGTCATGAGTGCGCCGCAGTACGGCTATATCTCGAGTTCGGTCGTTCGCCAGATCGCCTCGCTCGGCAGCGATGTATCGACGTTTGTCCCGCCCAACGTGGTCGAAGCGCTCAGACACCGCTTTTCGTGACGTTTTTTATTGCCTGGTGGCATGTGGTAAACTAGCACGATGATATGTTACCTATGAAAGGAGACTGGATGCCGGGCGAGAATTTTCCTGGCGATAGGATCGTCAGCTTGGTCGATGAGCTCGAAGGGCTGATCGAGGAAGCCAAGCCGCCTTTCGGCAAGAACGCTCAGTTCAAGGTCATCGACGCCGACGTGTTCTTCAACATCCTCGACGAGATCCGCATGAGCTATCCCGAGGAGTGGCAGAAGTCCCGCCGTATCCTTAAGGAGCGCGAGGAGCTTATGGCTTCCGCCGCCGCTCAGGCCGATTCCATCATCGCCGACGCTCAGCAGCAGGCCCTCACCATTGCCGGTGAGCAGGAGATCGTCCGCTTGGCACAGCAGCAGGCCGACGACATCCGCGATCGTGCCCAGCAGTACGAGCGCGAGACGCGTTATGCTGCCGAGGACTACGCAGAGCAGGTCTTTACGCACCTGGAGGAGAACCTCAAGAGCCTGACCGGCACCGTTACCCGTTGCCGTCAGCAGCTCAACGAGGGTGCCGCCCAACAGAATGGTCAGTGGTAATGGCTGAGTTCCCGAGCGTTACCGTCGATCTTTCTGAGCAGCTCGAGTTTCCTGGTGATTCGTATCCGCTGACCGGCAAGGTCGATGTTGCCACCTACACGGTGGGCGAGAAGGAGTACCAGCTACAGGACGGCATCGACTACGACGTTGTCTTTACCAATGCCGGTACCGGTGTCTTGCTCACGGGCATGGTCCGCGCGCACGCCACCGGCGAGTGCGACCGTTGCCTGGAGCCCGCCTCGTTTGATATCGCCGGCGAGATCGAGGAGTTCTACCTCTTCGAGGAGCCCGAGGATCCCGAGGCCTACGAGGACGGCTACGAGCTCCTGGGTGAGGACCGCATCGTCGATCTGGGTGAGCCCATCAACGACGCGGTCGTCATGGACACGCCGTTTGTCGTTCTGTGCAAGCCCGATTGCCGCGGCCTGTGCCCCACTTGCGGTTGCAATCTCAACGTCGAGCAATGCGATTGCGCCGCCCAGGCAGAGGCAGAATGGGCCGCTGCCACGGAAAATCCATTTGCAGCATTGAAGAATCTCAAGCTCGACGAGTAAAACTGTGGTAGTATCGCTACTTGCGCGTAATCGCCACACTGGATAGTTCATAAGGAAGGTCACTATGCCCGTACCTAAACAAAAGCAGGGTCGTATCCGCACTCACACCCGTCGTTCCGCCAACATGAAGATCTCGGCTGCGGCTCAGTCCACGTGCCCCCGTTGCGGCGCTGTCAAGCTTCCGCACCACGTGTGCCCCAGCTGCGGTTTCTACAAGGACCGCGAGGTTATCGTTACCGAGTAACGGTATACTCTGGATGCGATGCCGTTCCAAATGGAACCACAATGGCCGGCTCAATGAGTCGGCCATTTTTGTATAAGGAGTATGTATATGAGTAACGTTCGCGTTTGTGTAGACGTTGTGGGCGGAGACGAGAAACCTCAGGTTGTTCTCGATGGTATCGAGGCTGCGCTTGCCGCCGATCCCGATATCGAGGTCCTGGCAGTCGGTCCCGCCGAAATCGTCAATCCCTTTGCCGCGGCCCATGCGCGTGTGGAGGCTCTGGAAGCCCCTGACATTATCGCCATGGATGACGATCCCATTCGCGCCGTGATGACCAAGCGCAAGTCCTCGATCGTGCTTGCCTGCCGCGCCATCAAAAAGGGCAACGCGGACGCGTTTTTCTCCGCCGGCTCCACCGGCGCCATGACCGCTGCCGCGACCGCCTACGTCACACCGTTTAGATATATGGCCGAAGGCAAGAAGCAGCCGGTGCGCCCCTGTTTGACCAATGCGCTGCCCAATCGTGCCGGCGGCCTGACGGTGCTGTGCGACATGGGCGCCAACCCCGATGTCGAGGTGGACGACATGGTGCGTTTTGCCCAGATGGGTAGCGCTTATGCCCGCGTTGTCCTGGGCATCGAGCATCCTCGCGTGGGCTTGCTTGCCAATGGCACCGAGGACGAGAAGGGCTCCAACTTTACCAAGGCGTGCTTCCCGGCCATGAAAGCCGCCGTTCCCGGCTTTGTGGGTAACTGCGAGGGCACCGATCTTACGTCGGGCAATTTTGACGTCGTGGTCGCCGACGGCATGTCGGGCAACATTGCGCTCAAGGCCACCGAGGGCGCTGCCAAGTTTTTGTTGCAGGAGCTCAAGGGCGTCTTTATGTCTTCGCTTGGCACCAAGATCGCCGCGCTGCTCATTAAAAAGCAGATGCGTGAGATAAAGGCCAAGCTCTCTGGCGACGCCAAGGGCGGCGCGATTCTTTTGGGCCTGCGCGGCGTGGTTCTGATCGGCCATGGCGCCACCTCGTTCGAAGCTGTTAAAAACGGTACGCTTGCGGCGGCCGAAGCCGTGCGCGCCGGGCTGGTCGAGAATGTCGCCAACTCCATGGACGGCATCGTTTTGTAAGAGCGAGTTAGAGCGCTGTTATGTGCCTCGCGGCCTGCTTCGTGGGGTAGAATCAGAACCGTGTCTTGGTACCGCCCGGGCGGTACCATTCTTTTGGTATTCATGCACTATGAGAGGAAGCGCTATGGACCGCTCCGAAATCTTCGACAAGATCGCCGAGGTCGCTGCTGACGTTCTGGGCGTCGATGTTGCCGAAATTAGCGATGAGACCACCTTTGACGATCTCGATGCCAACTCGCTCGAGCGCCTGCAGCTGGTTACGGCTATCGAGGACGAGTTCAACCTCGAGATCGATGACGAGACTCTGCTCTCGCTCAACTCTGTCGCCGACGCCGTCGACGCGATTGAAAACGCCAGGGAGGCCTAGGTCTTGGCTTTGTCTGAACGACTTACGTGTGCCCAGGAAATTCTGGGCCACGAGTTCAATAATAAGGTGCTTCTGCGCGCGGCGCTTACGCATCCCTCGGCAGTCGAGGGCCAGCCGGTTTCTGCCAGCTATGAGCGCCTTGAGTTCTTGGGCGATTCCATTTTGGGCGCCGTCGTCGCCCGTTCGCTCTTTGAGTCCTATCCCGAGTTTGACGAGGGCAAGCTCACGCGCCTGAAGGTGTCGCTTGTCTCGGGCGCTACGCTATCCGAGGTGTCGCATGAGCTGGGCATCGACGACATCATCATCTTTGGTGCCTCCGAGACCGGTACCGGCGCGCGCGGCCTGCACTCGGCGCTCGAGAACGTCTACGAGTCGCTCGTGGGTGCGCTGTACCTGGATGCCGGCTGGGATGTTGCGGCGGACTTTATCCATCGTACGCTCAAACCGCACCTGGCCTCCGAGCGTGCCGAGCACCCCGCGAACCCCAAATCGTTCTTGCAGGAGTGCGTGCAAGCCGACGGTCACGAACCCCCGGCGTATAAGCTCGTTGGCTCCGAGGGCCCGGCGCATGCGCCCACCTTTACCGCCGTGGTGTTGATCGATGGTATTCGCCAGGGTCGCGGCTCCGGCTCCTCAAAGAAGGAAGCCGAGGGAGCCGCTGCACTTGAGGCACTTGACCGCATGGGCTACACCACCAACGGCGTGATTCTCAACAAGAAGCCTGTTTAAGCGAGGAACCGTGTATCTCAAGTCCCTCACGCTCAAAGGGTTCAAGTCTTTTGCCGACCGCGCCCATATGACGTTTGAGCCGGGCCTGACCGTCATCGTCGGTCCCAACGGCTCGGGAAAATCGAACATCTCTGACTCGATTCTGTGGGTCCTGGGCGAGCAGAGCGCCAAGCAGCTGCGCGGCCAGGCCATGGAGGATGTCATCTTCTCGGGCTCGTCAGCGCGCAAGCCGGTGGGTGTCGCCGAGGTCACGCTGGTGCTCGATAACTCGGACCATATGCTGCCCGTCGACTTTGACGAGGTCGCCATCACCCGTCGTATGTATCGCTCGGGCGAAAGCGAGTACCTCATCAACTCGAGTCCGTGCCGCCTGATGGACATTCAGGACATCCTGCACGATTCGGGCTTGGGCAAGGATACGCATTCCATCATCAGCCAGGGCAAGCTCGACGCCATTTTGCAGAGCCGCCCCGAGGAGCGCCGCGCCCTCATCGAGGAGGCCGCCGGCATTTCCAAGCACAAACGCCGCAAGGAGCGTGCGCTCAAAAAGATTAAGTCGATGGACGAGCACCTGACGCGTGCCCGCGACATCAATAAGGAAATCGCCCGTCAGCTGCGACCTCTGGAGCGTCAGGTCGATCGTGCGCGCAAGTACAAAGAGCTGTCCTCGCGCGCGAACGAGCTTACGCAGATGCTAGCCGTCGACGAGCTGCGTTCGCTGCAGTCGCAGTGGAACGACTTGGAGAGCCGCTCCAAGGAAGGTGCCGCCGAGCTGGAGCTTGCGCAGTACCGCTTGGGCGAAAAGGAACGCGAGCTCGAGAAGCTCCAGGTCATGCTCGAGGAAAAGGGCCTGTTTGTGGGCGATCTGGGCGAGCAGCGCCGCCATATGCAAGACGTGGTCGGCCGCATTAACTCCGATATGCGCCTGCTCGAGGAAAAGGGCCACAACATGGTGTCGCGCCTGTCCGACATGCGCGGCCAGATCTCGAGCTCCGAGCATCAGCGTCGTCGCGTGGTAGAGGAGCTCGAGGACGCGCGTGCGCAGCTTGAGGAAGTGACCGGCGCGCACATGCAGGCCCAGGAGGACGTTGACGCCGCTGGTCCTGCCGCCGCTCAGCTCCACGAGCGGCGCGTGGCGCTCGACAATCAGATTTCGCAGCTTACGCGTGAGCAACGCGATGTGCAGCGTGTGGCCGATAACGCGGCGCTCGAACTCGCCAAGGTGAAGGACTCGCTGAGCAACGCCGAGGTCGAGGACAACATGTACGCCTCGCGCCTGGAGCAGATTGATGAACAGCTCGAGGAGGTTACAGCATCGCTTGATAGCCGTCGCGACCGTGCTGAGGAGCTTGAGAGTGCCCTTGAGGCGGCTCGTCAGGCCCAGAACGATGCGCGCGAGGCCACCGAGGTCGCCCGTGCAGCCCTGAAGGACTTGCGTAATCGTGAGAGCGAGGCGCGCAACAAGCTGTCCGAGGTGCGCTCGGAGCTTGCCAGCCAAAAGAAGCTCGATGCCCGCATGGCAGACAGCTCGCCGCTGGTGAGCCGTCTGGTGGGCGCGCTGGGCGACGATGTCTCAGGCCGTCTGGGCGACGTGCTCGACGCCCCTCGTGAGCTTGAGGGCCTGGTTGAGCAACTACTTGCCGGCGATATCGATGCTCTTTTGTTTGATGATGCCGCTACGCTTGAGCGCGCCGGTCGTGCGGCTTTGGACCAAAAGAAGGCTTCGGGCGAGGCGCTGCTGATGGCGCGCGGCGTGAGTGGCTCTGCTGCCGCCGAGGGCGCTGCCGGTACGCGTCTGGTCGATCGTCTGTCCGTGCGCTCCGGTTATGGCCCGGTTGTCGAGGCCCTTCTCGGCGGCTATTACGTGGTCGATGACTTGGCTGCCGCGTTGGCTGCCCCTGTCGTTGACGGTGTGACCTACGTGACTCCCGATGGCGCCCGCGTGAGCTGTGGTGGTCTGGTGCGCGTGGGGCTCGATGCCGGCGAGGCTTCGGGTGCCTTGGAGCGCAAGCGCCGCATCCGTGAGCTCGAGGGCCTGGAACCCGATCTGGCTGCCATCTTTGAGCATGCTTCGGACCAAGTCGTTGAGGCCAACGCCGCCGTCGAGGAGGCACGTGCCGCCGAGGGCGATGCCGCCGGTGAGATCGCCCGTCTTGAGGGCGAGCGCCGCTCGCTGCTCTCCGAGATCGGCCGCTTGGAGCAAAGCGTCAACAATGCCGAGGTCGAGCGCGTGCGCATCTCCAAGCGCCGCGAGCAGGCCTCCGAGGCCGTTCGCGCTGCGCGCCCGCGCGTTGACGAGCTCACCCGTTCGCGTGACGAGGCGCGTGCACAGGCAAGCGACCTGGGTCTCCAGATTGCCGAGGCCAACGATGAGCTCGATCGCGTTCGCCGTGACGATTCCGAGGCCGCCGGTAAGCTCGCCGATGCCAAGGTGCGCCTGGCCCAGACGAGCGAGCGCCTGCGTTCGCTGAAGGGCCGCGTGCCCGACCTTGAGCATCGTCTTGAGGGCATCGACCGTCGTATCCGCGGAACACGCCAGGCTTCGCGCTCGCTCGAGCTGCTGCGCCTGCGCGTCGACCCCATGCACGAACGCTATTCTGCCCTGTTGGAACGCGCATCGGATTGGGCAGCGCGCCTGCGTGACCAGGCCTCTCTGGAAGAGGCGGACTCCGCTTCGCTCAAGAAGACCATCGAGGATGCCAAGGCCGGGGTCTCCCGTGCCAAGGAGCGGGTTGATGCCGCCACGGCGATGCAAAATGAGTTCAAGGTTGCGCGCGGCAAGCTCGAGGTGCAGGTAGAGGCGGCCATCAAGGCCATTACCGCCGACGGTACCACGGTGCTCGAGGAAGCGCTCATGCTGCCGGCGCCCACCGATCGCGATGCCGCCGAGCGCGAGCTCAACCAGCTTGTGCGCCAGATCAACAATCTGGGCCCCGTGAACCAGGTTGCCATGGAGGAGTACGAGCAGCTCAAGCGCCGCGCCGACTACATCGAGGAGCAGCTGGCTGATCTGGAGAGCGCGCGCAAGGCGCTCACCAAGATCACGGTGGCCATTGATCGCAAGATGCGCAAGGCGTTTCTGGTGACGTTTGAGAAGGTCGACGCGAACTTCCGCGAGATCTTCGCCATGCTGTTCCCGGGTGGCCAGGCTCATCTTGAGATGACCGATCCCGAGCATCCTGCCGAGACGGGCATTGAGGTTGTGGCGCAGCCGCGCGGCAAGCGCATTACCAAGATGATGCTCATGTCGGGTGGCGAGAAGAGTCTGACGGCGCTCGCCCTGCTCTTTGCCGTGTACCGCACGCGCACGGTGCCGTTCTATGTGCTGGACGAGGTCGAGGCGGCGCTTGATGACGCCAACCTGTCCAAGCTCATCGGAGCCCTCGATGTGCTGCGTTCCGATACACAGCTCTTGGTCATTTCGCATCAGCGCCGTACTATGGAGGACGCTGACGTTCTCTATGGCGTCTCGATGCAAGCCGACGGCGTCAGCCGCGTCGTCTCGCAAAAACTCGATCGCGAAACCGGAAAGGTCGTGAATGCATAATGGGATTCTTTGACGCTCTCTCGCGCGGACTTGAGCGCAGCCGCGAGGCCCTCAACGAGGTCTTCTACTTTGGCGGCGAGGTCGACGAGGACTTTTGGGAGGACCTTGAGGACACCCTCGTTATGGGTGACATGGGTGCCGAGGTCGCTATTCAGGTCTCCGATGACCTGCGCGATGCCGCAGCCAAGAAGAACCTCAAGACCGCACCGCAGCTTCGTCGCGCTCTGGCCGAGCAGCTTGAGCAGCACTTTGTGCCCATCGAGCGCGATCCGTTCTCCGATACGCCGAGCTGCGTGCTGTTTGTGGGCATCAACGGTGCCGGCAAGACCACGACGGTCGGCAAGATTGCGAGCGCCATGGCTTCCCGCGGCAAGAATGTCGTGATCGGTTCGGCCGATACCTTCCGCGCCGCCGCCATCGAGCAGCTCGATGTGTGGGGTCAGCGCGCCGGTGTTCCCGTCATCAAGCGCGACCGCGGCTCCGACCCGGCGAGCGTTTGTTACGACGTGCTCGACGAGGCCGACAGGCGCGGCAGCGACCTGGTGCTTATCGACACCGCCGGTCGTCTGCATACGAGCCCCGAGCTCATGCGCGAGCTCGCCAAGGTGGTCAACGTGACGCGTAAGCGCGCCGCCAATATGGCCGCCGGCCCCATGCCGGTTTCGGTCGTGCTTGTGATCGATGCCGCCACTGGTCAGAACGGTCTGAACCAGGCGCTCGAGTTTAACGAGGCGCTGGGCCTGGACGGTATTATCATGACCAAGCTCGACGGCACGGCTAAGGGCGGTATCGCCATGGCCGTGGCCGAGAAGCTCAAGCTCCCGATCCTGCGCATCGGCGTGGGCGAGCAGGTCGATGACCTGCAGGAGTTTAACGCCAAAGATTTCTGCCGCGCCCTGGTGGGCGAGTCCAACTAAGGAGTAACCAGTGTTTGATTCCCTGAGCGATCGCCTCAACGACACATTTGACCGCCTGCGCGGCAAGGGTAAGCTGACCGAGGCCGATATCACCTCGGCCATGCGCGACATTCGCATGGCGCTGCTCGAGGCCGACGTTAACTTTAAGGTCGTCAAGGAGTTCGTTGCTAAGACTAAGGAGCGCTGCATGACCGCCGAGGTCATGGAGTCGCTGTCGCCGGCGCAAAACGTCGTCAAGATCGTGCTCGACGAGCTCACCGAGATGCTCGGCTCCACCGAGAGCAAGCTCGTTTTTAGTAACCGCATTCCTAATGTCATCATGCTCGTGGGCCTGCAGGGCTCCGGTAAGACCACGGCTGCCGTAAAGCTTGCCTACCTGCTCAAGAAGCAGGGCCGCTCGCCGCTGCTCGCCGCGTGCGACGTCTACCGTCCCGCTGCTGCCGACCAGCTTGCCACGCTCGGCGGCGAGATCGGCGTGCCGGTCTTCCGCGGTGACGGCGAGCACCCGGTCGACATCGCCAAGGGCGCCATCCAGGAGGCCGTCGACCACCTGCGTGACGTGGTCATCGTCGATACCGCCGGACGTCTTCAGATCGACGAGCAGATGATGCAGGAGGCCGTCGACATCAAGAAGGCCGTCAAGCCCGACCAGGTGCTGATGGTCGTCGACGCCATGACCGGCCAGGATATCGTCAACGTGGTCTCGACGTTTGCCGAGCGCACCGACTTTGATGGTGTGATTATCTCCAAGCTCGACGGTGACGCCCGTGGCGGTGGCGCGCTTTCGGTGCGTCAGGTGACCGGCAAGCCCATCAAGTTTGTGAGCATGGGCGAGAAACCCGATTCGCTTGAGCCGTTCTATCCCGATCGCATGGCCAAGCGAATCTTGGGCATGGGCGATGTCGTCGGCATCATCGAGAAGGCCCAGGAGGCCGCCGATGCCGAACAGCTCGAGGCTGCCGAGCGCATGCTGCGCGAGGGCTTTACCATGAACGACATGCTCGACCAGATGAAAGCCGTCAAAAAGATGGGCGGCATGAAGGGTATCCTGGGCATGCTCCCCGGTGGCCAGCGCGCGCTCAACCAGATGGGCGGTAACCTGGACGAGGGCATCTTCGACAAGAACGAGGCCATCATCATGTCGATGACCAAGGAGGAGCGTCTGCGTCCCTCCATCATCAACGGCCAGCGTCGCGCGCGTATCGCCAAGGGCGCCGGTGTGACCCCCACCGAGGTCAATAGCCTTATGAAGCAGTGGGGCGAGATGAACAAGATGATGGGCCGCATGCGCACGATGGCCAATCAGGCACAGGCCGGCGGCAAGAAGGGCAAAAAGGGCAAGAAGGGCAAGAAGATGCGCATGCCCAATATTCCCGGTCTGGATGCCATGGGCTTGGGCGGCATGGGCGGCCTGGGAACGGGTGGTCCTAAGTCCGATATGGACCTGCTGCGCCAGATGGAAGCGCAGATGCGCAATAAGAAATAGGGCTGCAATTCCAGCTTGATATGGCAAAGGCCACTCGGAAGCTACCGGGTGGCCTCTGTTGTTGGCTTTGATAGTTGGGCTGCGTTCAGCGTCGCGCCCCGAGCTCGCGGTGCCGTGCCGTTAGTGGCAGCCGCAGCCCTCGTGGCCCTCGTGCTCGTGATGGCCGTGGCAGCTGCAGGACTCGCCATGTTCGTGGGCGTGGTCATGGCCGTGGCAGCCGCACGTGGCCTCGCCGTTCTGTGCGAGCGTTCCGGCGATAAGGGCCTCGACACAAGCGTCGCAGCTGCCCTGAGCTCCTGCGTACACCGTGATGCCGGCTTGGGCAAGCGCGTTGATGGCGCCACCGCCGATGCCGCCGCAGATGAGCGTGTCCACGCCACCGTTGGCGAGCAGGCCCGCAAGGGCACCGTGGCCGGTGCCGTCGGTGCCCACGACCTGCTCGTTGAGTACCTTGCCATCCTGAATGTCGTAGATCTTGAACTGCTCGCTGCGGCCAAAGTGCATAAAGATGTTGCCGTTGTCGTACGTGGTTGCCACCCTCATGGTGTCGACCTCCTTTGCTGGCCATGCGGCCGTCGTTGCGGTGATGGGGGAGTACGCGATATTGCCGCCCTCGATGACGAGCGCCCGCCCGTTGACCAGAGCGTTTGCCACCTTGCGATGTGCGCGGCTGCAGATGGCCGCCACGGTGGCGCGGGCGATGCCCATTTGCTGGGCGACGGCCTCCTGATTGAGGCCTTCCAGGTCGCACAGGCGCAGTACTTCGAGCTCATCGACCGTCATCTCGATGGCGTCTCCGCTGGCAAGGCCGTCGGGGGTAAAGCCGCGATATTCGGGGATGATCCCAACACGGCGTAATTTTTCGCGTCTTCCTGCCATACGTGCTCCAAATCTGACATATGTCAACAATAGAATAGCGAACGTGCGGATTTGTGCAAGGAATTTCTGGCATATGTCAGAAAATGAGGGCTTATGTTTGGGCTGTGGGGCCGCGTGCGCCTGGGCTACAATAAAAATTGCTTATAGGCGACTGACAGGAGGGTCAATGAGCAAGGCTGATCAACAGTTTGTAACCATGTGCCGCGATATTCTGGACCATGGCACCACCACCGAGGGCCAAAAGGTCCGTCCGGTGTGGGAGGATGGCACCCCTGCCTATACCATTAAAAACTTTGGCGTTACGGCGCGCTACGACCTGCGCGAGGAGTTTCCCGCGCTTACCTTGCGTCGTACGGCCCTCAAATCTGCCATGGATGAGATCCTATGGATCTATCAAAAGAAGTCCAATAACGTGCATGACCTCAACAGCCATATTTGGGACGAGTGGGCCGACGAGACCGGCTCCATCGGCAAGGCCTACGGGTATCAGATTGGCCAGAAGAGCCATTATACCGAGGGCGACTTTGACCAGATGGACCGTGTGTTGTACGACCTTGAGCATACGCCGTACAGTCGCCGCATCATGACCAACACGTACGTGTTTAGCGACCTTTCCGAGATGCACTTGTATCCGTGCGCCTACAGCGTGACGTATAACGTGACACAGCGACCGCAGGATGACAAACCGACGCTCAACATGATTCTCAACCAGCGCAGCCAGGACATTTTGGCCGCGAATAACTGGAACGTGTGCCAGTACGCCATCTTGCTGATGATGGTCGCGCAGTCGGTCGATATGATTCCCGGCGAGCTGCTGCATGTGATTGCCGATGCCCACATTTACGACCGCCATGTCGACATCGTCCGCGAACTTATCGAGCGTCCGCAGTTTGCGGCGCCCAAGGTAACGCTTAACCCTGATGTGCACGATTTCTACGCGTTTACGACCGACGACCTGATCGTCGAGGGCTACGAGCACGGCCCGCAGGTCAAGAGCATCCCCATTGCGGTATAGGTGGCAGGTATGACGTGTAAGCTTTCTGCCATCGTCGCCGTGTGTGACGACTGGGGCATTGGCTGCGAGGGCGATATGGTCGTGTCCAATCGCGCCGACATGCGCCATTTTGTGGCGTGTACCAAGGGCTGTCCGGTCATCATGGGACGCAAGACGCTGCTGAGTTTTCCCGGTGGACGTCCGCTCAAGAATCGTCGCAATATCGTGCTCACGCGCGACGAGGATTTTACGCCCGAGGGAGTCGACGTGGTGCATAGTATCGGCGAGGCGCTCGCCGCGGTTGCCGATGAGCCCGTTGCCTGGGTGATCGGCGGCGGCGATGTCTATCGGCAGTTTTTGCCGTACTGCGTGGAGGCCGAGGTCACGCATAACCACTGCGTCCATCCCGTGGACACGTACTTTCCCGACTTGGACGCCGATCCCGCGTGGGAAGTTGCGCGGCGCGAAGGGGTTGCCACGATTGCCGCGGGCGAGGGTGACGAAGGCCTCGATTATGAGTTCGTGACGTATCGTCGCGTTAGTGCTTAAATCACCTTTTGCCACGGTATTATCGGGTTGGAATGATTGAGGGGCGACGCCTGGCGTCGCCTCGTTGTATATAGATGCTGCTATTGGAAGGGTTCGGGCTGCTATGACTGATGCCGTTGAGGTGCTGCGAATCGATTCGCTCGAGGACGAGCGGCTCGATGCCTACGTGCGACTGACCGAGCGCGAGCTGCGCTGCGTGCTGGAGCCGCAAAAGGGCATCTTTATCGCCGAGAGCGCTAAGGTTATCGAGCGCGCGGTTCGCGCCGGATACGGGCCGGTGAGTTTTCTGTTGGGTGAGCGCTGGCTCGACCAGATGATGCCGCTGTTTGAGCGCCTGGTTGTGCGCGAGGGCGCGGGTCCGGTTCCTGTGTTCGTTGCCTCCATGGAGCTCATGGAGCAGCTGACGGGCTTCAATGTGACGCGCGGTGCGCTCGCGGCATTTCGTCGCCCGCGACAGATTCCGGTTGATGAGTTCTTGGGCGGCGTCGTCGAGGCGGCGGGGGAGCGCCCGGTGCGCGTGTGCGTGCTCGAGGGCATTGTCGACCATACCAATGTGGGCGCAATATTCCGCTCGGCGGCCGCGCTCAACGTCGACGGCATTTTGGTCAGTCCTACGTGTTGTGATCCGCTGTATCGTCGTTCGGCCCGCGTGAGCATGGGCACGGTGTTCCAGGTGCCCTGGACACGCATTGGCAGCGAAGCGCGCGTATGGCCGCATGATGGGCTGGCGGCGCTACACGATGCCGGCTTTTCGTGTGCCGCTATGGCGTTGACGGATGATTCGGTGTCGCTGGACGATCCCGCGCTCCAGGAGATTGACCGCCTGGCAATCTTTATGGGCACCGAGGGTGCTGGCTTGGGCGCCAAGACCATTGCAGGCTGCGACCGCGCCGTGCGTATTCCGATGGCGCATGGGGTCGATTCACTCAACGTGGCCGCGGCAAGCGCTGTTGCCTTTTGGCAGCTGTGCCCGCATGTGAGCAACGAGTACCACTACCAGCCGGGGCTGTATCACTAGGCAGATAGTTAGCACCGGGCTCTGGTTCGGGGCGTTTCGGCCGACGTCGGTCGGTGCTAAGCTGGTATTGGCTTTGGTCTTAAATTGCCGTTTTGTTGTTTGACGTACGCTGGTGGGGAGGGCGTGTGGCTAAGAAATCTACGGCTATCGATGTAACGCAGGGTGTCATTTGGCAACAGCTGCTGTCGCTGTGCGTCCCTATCTTCTTTAGCTCGTTTTTTCAGCAGGCTTACACGCTTATTGGTACGTATATCGTCGGCCAGTTTGGCGGCAAGCTCGCGCTGGGTGGCATTCAAGCCACGATGGTGCTCACCGAGCTCTGCATTGGCTTTTGCGTTGGCGTTGGCGCTGGCTGCGCGGTCATTACCGGTCAGTTTTTTGGTCAGCACGATGATGAGCGATTGAGGCGTTCGGTCCATACGGCCATGACGCTCGCGCTGGTGGGCGGTATCGTTTTCTCGATTCTTGGCATAGTGTTCGTTGAGCCCATGCTGGTACTTATGAACACGCCGCATGAACTATTGGCCGAGGGCGTGGCCTATGCTCGTTGCTATTTTGCCGCCATGGTTGCGGCGCTGCTGCTCAATATGGGAACGGCGCTGCTGCGCGCCGTGGGCGACACACGCGGTCCTGCTGTGATCATTGCTTCCGGCTGCCTTGTTAATGCGGTGCTGGATGTCATCTTCGTTGCCGTGCTTCATATGGAGGCTCTGGGCTGCGGCATCGCGGTGGCGCTGACCATTTGCTCCAACGCCACGATGATCGTGATTCGTATGATGCACGCTCCGGGTGCGTGGCGGCTTTCACTGTCCAAACTCTGCATTGATCCTGGCATTTGTAAGAGCATGATCTCGTGTGGTCTGCCGCTTGGCTTTCAGTCTGCTGCGTATTCGATTTCCAACGTTTTGATTCAGGTGTCGGTCAACTCGTTTGGTGCCGATGTCACCACGGCGTGGGGTCTTTCGGGCCGTTTGGATGGCATTGTCTGGATGGTTACCGAGGCGCTTGGCGTTTCGATCACCACGTTCTCGGCACAGAACTTTGGCGCGCGCAACTACGAGCGCATGCGCAAGGGCTACCATACGTCGCTTGTGCTGTCGTTTATGCTCATTGGTGGCCTGTCTGCCGTGCTACTGGTGTTCTCGGGTCCGTTGTCGCGTCTGTTTGTCGACGATGCTTCGATTTCGGCCTACACCACGACGATTCTTCATTTCATCGCGCCGTTCTACGCGATCTTCTCGATTATCGAAAACGCGTCCGGCTCCATCCGCGGCGCTGGCGTGAGCTTCCAGCCTATGATGCTCACGATTTTTGGCACCGTCGTGCTCAGGGTGATCTGGGTGTTTGCGATTATGCCGTTCGATCCGTCGCTTGAGCACCTGCTGCTGGTTTACCCCGTAACTTGGCTAATCACGGCCACGATGTTTACCATCTACCACCACAGCGGCAACTGGCTCGGCCGCGCCACCGCCTAATGATCCGAAGGGGACGGAGGAAAACGGATCATTGACCTGGCGATAAGGCAAAATGATCCGTTTTCCTCCGTCCCCTTCGGATCATTTAGTATTCGATGCCTTGGCGGGCTAGGAGGCCTTCGTCGAAGTAGTGTTTGACGGGGCGCATTTCGGTTACTAGGTCCGCGAGATCGGCCAGTGGCAGCAAGCCGCGGCCGGTGAGCACGAGCTCTGTGGTGGTCGGTTTCATTGCGATCAACGCTTCGACATCTTCGCGCGTCACAAAGCCTCGGCGCATGGCTTCTCCCAGCTCATCCAAGATCAGCACGTCGACCTGGCTAATCTGCTCGCGCGCCAGCTCCATGATCTGTGCGGCACAGGCTTCGGGCGTGTCGCGGTCGGCTTGTACGATGCGCAGACCTAAACGGGGCGCCGCATCATGCTCGGCGCAGTGCAGCTTCTTGGCAAACTGAAGCATGAGTACGTTAAGTCCATAGCCCGTGGCGCGCAGCGCAAGCCCCAGCGCAGCCGTCGTCTTGCCCTTGCCGTCGCCCGTATAGATTTGAACCTTGCCGACTCCCAGTGATGCCTTCTCTGTCCTTTCGTGCCCGGCGTCGGTTTATCGCCGTCCGGGTTGGGTATTCTAGAAAAAATTATCAACCCCAGTAGATGGAGTTCAAGCAGATGGAGATGGATGACAATAAACGTAGACGGAATATGATCCTCTACGTGCTCATCGCCTTCGTCGTCTACCTCGTGCTCTCGACCGTTCTGTTCCCCAACATCGGTCACACGCAGCAGATTACGAAGACCGATTACTCGACGTTTGTCAAAGCGCTCGATAAGAAGAGCGTCGACAAGGTCGAGTACAACACGGACGATTACACGATTTATTACACCAAGAAGGGCGAGGACGAGAATATCGCCTACAAGACGACCGGTGTGCCGAATGACGCGGGCTTTACCGATCGCGTGCTTGAGTCCGGTGCTTCGCTTGAGTCGGTCGTTCCCGATAAGAACTCGGGCCTGATGACCTACTACCTGCTCACCCTCATTCTTCCCATGGTGATTTTCTTCCTGATTGGCTGGTGGCTCAACCGCCGCATGAAGAAGGCCATGGGTGATGACGGCCCGTCCATGAACTTTGGCGGCGGTGGTTTTGGCGGCGGCGGACTGGGCAAGTCCGGCGCGCGCGTGATCGCCTCCAAGGACGTGGGCGTGACCTTTAAGGATGTCGCCGGCCAGGAAGAGGCTAAGGAGTCCCTCAAGGAGGTCGTCGACTTTCTGGAGAAGCCGCAGCGCTACGAGGAGATCGGCGCCAAACTGCCACGCGGCGCTCTCCTTGTCGGCCCTCCGGGTACCGGTAAAACCCTGCTCGCCAAGGCTGTTGCCGGCGAGGCGGGCGTACCGTTCTTTAGCATTTCGGGCTCTGAGTTTGTTGAGATGTTTGTCGGCCGCGGCGCCGCTAAGGTTCGCGACCTGTTTAAGCAGGCTAAGGAAAAGGCCCCCTGTATCGTATTTATCGACGAGATCGATACCATCGGCAAGAAGCGCGATGGCGGCGGCTTTAGTGGCAACGACGAGCGCGAGCAGACGCTCAATCAGCTGCTGACCGAGATGGATGGATTCGATAACCACAAGGGTATCGTCGTCCTCGCTGCGACCAACCGTCCCGACAGCCTTGATCCGGCCCTGCTGCGCCCCGGCCGCTTCGACCGCCGCATCCCCGTTGAGCTGCCCGACCTGACCGGTCGCAAGAACATCCTCGAGCTTCACGCCAAGAGTGTGAAGACCGAGCCGCCGATCGATCTGACCGCGATCGCCCGCGCCACGCCCGGAGCCTCGGGCGCCGACCTGGCCAACATCATCAACGAGGGCGCCCTGCGCGCTGTCCGCGAGGGTCGCAAGCGCGCCACGCAGGATGACTTTGAGGAGTCGGTGGAGGTCGTCATCGCCGGCCAGCAGCGTAAGTCCACGGTGCTGTCCGATCACGAGAAACAGGTCGTGTCCTATCACGAGATCGGCCATGCCATCGTTGCCGCCCGCCAGAAGGGTTCTGCGCCGGTTACGAAGATCACCATCGTGCCGCGTACGAGCGGTGCTCTGGGCTACACCATGCAGGTCGAGGAGGACGAGCGCTTCTTGACCACGCGCCAGGAGGTGCTCGACAAGCTCGCTGTCTACTGCGGCGGACGTGCTGCCGAGGAGCTCATCTTTGGTGAGATGACGACTGGCGCGGCCAATGATATCGAGCAGGCCACCAAGCTCGCCCGCAACATGGTGACGCGCTTTGGTATGTCGGAAGAGTTTGGCATGATGGCGCTCGGTACCGTTCAGAATGCCTACCTCAACCAGGACACGTCGCTCACCTGTGCCCCCGGTACGGCCGAGCGCGTCGACGCGATCGTCGCCAAGCTGATCGAGGACGCACATGACCGCGCCCTGCAGATCCTCAAGGAGAACAAGTTTAAGCTCCATGAGCTGGCTCGTTATCTGTACAAGAAGGAGACGATCACGGGCGAGGAGTTCATGAATCTCCTCACGCGCGAGAATCCGCTGATGCCAAAGCAGCAGTAAGGCTGGTTGCACAACGTCGAACGCCCCATTTGAGTTTCTATCTCAAATGGGGCGTTTTGTTTGGGAGGGATATGTATGAAGATCGTGGTGAGTGCCTGCTTGATGGGAGAGAGCTGCAAATATAACGGGCTCGACAATTACCATCGCGCGTTGGTCGAGGCCTGCGAACGCACAGGGACCGAGGTCCTGTTGGTGTGCCCCGAGGTTTTTGGCGGCTTGCCCACACCGCGCAAGCCGTCCGAGATTGTGAATGGCGAGGTTTGTACCTGCGAGGGCATCTCGGTCGATCGCGAGTTTCGCCAGGGTGCTCAGCGCGCGCTCGATATGTGCGAGCAGGCGGGCGGCCCGTCCGAGATCGTTGCGTGCATTTTGCAGGACCGCAGCCCCTCGTGCGGTACGGGTCGCGTCTACGATGGCACCTTTAGCGGTACGCTCACCGCGGGCAATGGTGTTTTTGTCGATCTGCTGCTGCGTCACGGGTACCGTGTGATTCCGGCTAGCGAGTTCGATCCCAGCATGCTGGAACATTGTCCACAGCACTCGAACCCAACACTTCCTCACGGGTGACCGTTTTGGCATCATCCGT